>JAQTZQ010000006.1:51856-62029 GCA_028687645.1 Rhodocyclaceae bacterium | reverse complement strand
GCGTACTCGGCAATTACAGTTGGCATCCTACGACCGCCTCTTCCCAAATCAGGACAGCATGCCAAAGGGCGGCTTCGGCAACCTCATCGCTTTGCCTCTCCAGAAGCATGCACGGGAAAGGGGTGGAAGCGTGTTCGTCGATTGCCTCATCGAGCCCGACTGTCGAGACAAAGCTTTGAATACATCGAGGTGTTTTACAACCGGAAACGGCAACACTCAACCCTGGGTTACCTATCACCGACTCAGTTCATGGAGAACTGGCTCATTGAGCAACAGCAGGAAAAACTGGTAGCATGAATTACACCCTTTGGTAGACGAAATACCGCCGTGGGAACCTCAAACCGCCATGGGGGCCGTCAGCGGCGCATGGTGTTCATATCCCTCAAGCCAGAAGTCACTCGGCTCAACCTTCTCCAGCCATTCCGGCTCGTACTTGCCGGTGACGGCATAGTCCGGAATCCGGTCAGACAAAACCAGCTTCGGCGCAGGGAACGGCTCACGACGAAGCTGCTCCTGAAGCATGTCTACATGGTTCTCGTAGAGATGCGCATCACCGATGAAGTAGGTGAACCAGCGCGGCGTGTATCCGGTCAGTCGCCCAACCAGATGCAGCAGTGCAGCTCCTTCAGTCAGATTGAACGGGGTTCCAAGGCCGACATCATTCGAGCGGATGTACAAACACATCGAGATTTCACGCTTCGATTGATTGACCAGGAACTGATATAGCAGGTGGCATGGCGGCAAAGCCATCTCCTCCAGCTGAGCCCAGTTCCAACCATGGAAGAGAATCCGGCGGCTGCCGGGGTCATTCATAATGGTGTCCAGACACTGACGAAGTTGGTCAATGGCCTTGTACAGAAGGGCACTGGTGGTTTTGCTGTTTTCACCGACATCCTCGACCGTGCCAATCTGCTGATAGCCACGGCTCAGCGCATCGGCAACCTGGGCTGCACTCTGCGATTGGCTGAGGTCAATTACTTTGTAGGCCGGCCACTGACGCCATTGAACGCCGTAGACGGAGCCCAAATCGTTGTCCTGGAGCCGGTAGGGGTTAGCCAGCCATTGAGTATTCTCATTCGCATTCTGGTCCCATACCTTGCAGCCAAGGGCGCGAAAGTCAGCCGCACTGCGGTAAGCGCGCAGGAAACCGACCATTTCGCCGACGGCGGACTTGAAGGCCAGCTTCTTGGTGGTTACTGCCGGGAAGCCCCCCTGTAGGTCGAACTTCATCATGGCACCCGGAATGCTCAGGGTGCGGATGCCTGTCCGATTGTCCTGCCAGGAGCCGTTGTCGAAGATGTCTTGAACGAGATTTAGATACTGTTTCATGGTTGTCCTTTAGTACCGAGATTGGTACTAGGTATAGCTATTTGTCTGTTTCGGTGTTTTGGGCAGATTCGGTAGGCGAGAAGGGTAAGACTTTTCCAGAGGATTTTCGAGAATTACCGGGGGATCGAGCGCAATTGCGCTTCAAGTTCTTCGGCGCGCTTTTTGTAGGTGTCTCGCTGGCTCTCGAGCGTTTCTACCAGGTCACGCAGGGCATTGTGCTTGTATTTCCAGAAGAGCAACTCATCCCGGTTCTTCATGAGTTGCTCCCGATACCGCTCAACCCGGGCTTTTTCTCGCGTCGTCCGAGGTTCGACCTCCACCTGCTCCTTGGCGGCCCTGGAAGCCTCCTTGAGTTTTTGCAGTTGCTCCATGGGCCACTGACGATTGCGCAGCGTGCCACGGGAGCGGTCCGCCAGCTTGGCCAAGTTGGTTTCGGTCCTTTTCAGCCGACAGTCATTGGTCATCTGCTCCAGCGCGTCCTGAATACGCTTGGTAACCAACATGAAGTCCTGTTGATTACGCTCATCAAAGGGCAAGCTGGCTTTAGTGTCTGTGCTCATCATCCGCTGCCGAGTTGTCTGAGAATCGCCTTGGCGCGATTGGGTTTTTCGAGAAGTTCAACCCTTGCGTGTTGCATTTCAGGTCGCTCGGCGAGTTCCGCGTTCTGCCTGTCGACCTTCTTCCAAAGGTGTTCGTGCTGCTTTGTAATAAGCGCATTGGGGCAGGATTCTGGCGAGCACTGTAATGAGCCGGTATGCCGCTCGCCCATTTCGCGGCACCACTGGTTCATCTTCCATACGGGGACCGCTTGGAATTCACCGTGGCAGTTGTTGCCGGATGATTGGTAAACGAAGAGCAAGTCCTTCAGGTGTGCCGGGAAGTCTATGTGTTCTCGAACAGGTTGGGTAAGCCGAAGAATTTTCTCGATAACTCGCTGCACAAGGACTGCATGTTGCCGCTTGAGTGGCATCTCAGCATCTTCAACCTCTTCTTCAGGGGCAATGGCATCCTCGTTCAGCAGGTCCACCAGCAGTTCTTTTTCACCCTTCGAGCGCAGTTTCAAGTAGCGCAAGACGGGGGGGGCGGTCAGCGGGTGTTCCGCCAAACAGTCAACTTTGAGTCCCATAAGTGAGCTGGGATTCAAGCCTGTTAGATAGCTTAGTTGAATAACTAGAGGCCAAAGAATGTCGCGGTCAATCTGAGGCGTAACGCCCCAGCGTTTATAAACCGCTATGTAGCCGCCGTGGTAGCGGGCGGCACCGGAGAAGAATACCTTATGCTTGTCACCTTCATCGTCGGTTCGGGACATCGCTCGGCAGTTCATTCGATGTTCGAAGTACCAGCGCATATTGGCTTTACAATTCCACCCGTAACCATGCTCGGCGTATTTTTGAGGGTTGATGCGTAAGGCTGGCTCAGGTCGAACCTGAGGGTCTCGACCAGTATCGGTGCGCTTGTAGCTGGCCAGCACGGCGTTGGTGTTCTGAAGGTCTTCTTTGACGGCCTCCAGAATGCCCGCGAGTTCATCATTGCTGTACGGGGCGTGCATGTCAGTGTCACGATGTGCCGGGGGCATCGAGATGGCGATGATGTCATGGGTTGCTGCGAGTTCGAGGACCACCCTCTCCGTCATCACTTGTCGGACCGCACTTACGACACCGGTCAGCGTGTGGCTTCCGAATTGGGTGCTGTCTTGCTTTTCCTGGGTTAGCAGCCAAGTTCTGAAGCGCACGAGAGCGAGACTGTCCCAGTGCTCCTTGAGTGCAAACGGAACAGTGCCGCTAGTCTCCTGAAGAAACTTGAGATAGAAGCTGAGGGCATACCGGTAGTTATCTTTCCCATCCTTGCTGGGAACTCGGGACAGTCGTTGTTCAAATATCCATTCGACTTGGCTAAAAGGGTGTTCTGCCGACGCTTCGGGCAACCCGTAATAGGGAGCTTCTACAAGCGAAATTACTCTTGAGTTCATGCCGTCGCTCCAATTCGATGCTTGGGAGGTTCCTTTTTCTCGGGAAGGTAAGTGCGGTCAAAAACCTCCTGGGCCTCTTCGAAGCGGGCCTGAAATTCAGCTTGGCCATAGTTGGAGCGTATCTGTGCTAGCACTGGAGCAGGGATATGGGTGTTAATCTGCGTGGTGTCGATGTCGTTATGACCAAGCATCTTTTGCAGAATGATTAAGTTATCTAGCATGGAATGACCATGCTCGCTTTTCAACACCGTATACGCAGTTCCGTGGCGCAATCGGTGGGCGCTTGCTTCAGAAAATCGAGCCCTATCACGTGCCCGGCGAATGAGTGCTTCGATAGCATCTTCAGTCCATGGCTCACCAAAGACGTTCAGAAATCCAGGCTTCTCGTTCTCCTCGAAGTCAAAGTTGAACAGGTACGCTTTCGTGATGATGGTTTGGCGCTCTTTGTATTTGCCGCCGCGTCCTTTCGAGCCCTTCACAATTAGCGGGAAATACATCTGACCATTCGGGTAGTGCCTCCAGTCTGGCAAGTCAGTCTTGCGAACCCGAGAAACCTCCGATACACGCAAGCCGGTGTCATAGATGAAGTGAACTACTAGCCGTTGCGCCTCGTAATGCAATGTTTGTAGCAGTTCAATTACTTGGTGGGCGGTTAGGTACCGCGGCTGCTTTTTGGTTGGGGTTGGGGTGCGGTATGGGGCGTTCTCTGGGTAGAGAGGCCGCTTGTGCGCATACTTGGCTTCGTCGGAGTTGAGCCAGTTTGTAAATCTCCGAACAGCTGATTCAGCTAGCCGCACTGTGGTCGGTTCCAGCCCAGCCCCTTGAAGTGTCTGGTAGAAACTTGAAACGGCAGGCACCTTCAGGGTTCTCAGCGCATCGTCGACACGCAGTTGGCCATAGACCTCATGGTTTTCTAAGAAGCTGCAAAGGTCTCGGGCCTTTTCGGCGTATCGCAGGATGGTGCCAGGCGCAGACTTTTTGGGCGAGTTTACAAGGCTACGTAAATATTCTGTAGGCAACTCGATGACACGCTCTTCCTCATCAAGAAACAAGAATGCTGGCTTGCCTTCATATTCGGTGATGTGCAGAGGCATGGCTGTTCATCGTTGCGGTAATGAGCATAATTTTACGGTCGGTAAAAAGATCGCCATTTTCATCGGCCCACTCATCCCAGATGCGCACGCCGTTGGCCTTGAGGTAGGCGATGTTGGTGTCGCCCTGAAGGAACCTCAGCAACTCATGGACGTCGGATTTGTCGTGCCCGTGGTCGAGCACATGACGCATGAGATCGAGGTATTGCTGCATAAATCTGGCTCGCCGATTCAAAGTGAGCTTGAGATTTTACCCGTGAGTTGATGCATTGATCGGCTAAACTATTCGGATAAAAAATTCAGGGTGAGAATCGCGTGCTCAATTCAATAGCCGGGCTGGGCGGACTTTTTGGCAACAAGGGTGAAGGCCACCCACTGGCCACGGCGCGCCAGTTGAAGGCGGTCATTGACGCCGTGCCGCGCGACAATGCGTTCAAGGCACTCGACGAGGTGTTGGGCTGGATCGAGTCTTTGCGCGGTGCGGATGAGTTCCCGGCGGAGCGCTTGTTTGAAACCGTGCGCCAACTCGACGATGTGGCTCAGCCGCATTTGCGTCGTCTGGCGCGTGAATATTTGCACACGGCACGCCTGACGCGTTCGGATGAAAAGCGTTTGTGGGCCATCAATCATGGATTCTGGCTGCAACTGGCGCAGGCCTATGAGCGCTGCCTTGATTTGCTCGGGCAAAAGGACAAAGCAGGTGAGGCGATAAAACAAGTCTTGCCGCTGCTGGCGACCCGACTAATTGGCGCTTTGGCGGCTTTGATCAAGTGGGATCAATTTCATTACGGGCCTTCCGAGGTGCAAGTTTGGCAGCGTATGGGGCAGGCCTTGTTACTTGCCGAGGGGAATGGTGTAGCGACCAAGTCGGTGCCAAACCAGGGCATGCAGCCGGGAATGAGCCACGCGCAGGGCGAATTCATCAAGGCAGTGGCTTTTCAGGCGGCGTCGATGGACAGCCTGTTGCCGCTGGAAATCGAGCTGGCCGAACGCTTGATTGAGAAATTTCTCCCCAGCTTCGTGTTTTCCTCACAGTCGCAGATCGATAGTGTGTATTGGGTCGATCTGGCTGCCGCGCAGGCACCGCAGCGTCTGGCGCGGATGCCCGCCGAGGCGCGACCGACGCAGCGCTTTTTCAAGCCGGCGCAGGCGCATGCGCAGTTCAAGGCCTTGTTGGCAGAGCTTGAGCAGGGCGGTGAGTTGTCGCCGGAGATTGCGCTGGGCGGACAATTTCCACCCAGGGTGCTGATCCCGGTCTTGCAGCATCTGGTCGCCTATCTCGCGCCCGTGCCACCGCAGCGCTCGCATGACCGGCACCGGGTCAAGCACCGGATTTCGGTACTCAATGGCTTGATTAACGCATTCGTCGTTTTCTCCAGCGAATTCGGTGGGCGTCCGGCGGGGCTGCAAATTGAAAGCTGGGTGGTGGAGAACGTCAGTCGCGGCGGTTTTGGCGCGTTGCTCAGCAACATTCCCGGCGAGTGGTTGAAGGTTGGGGCTTTGCTCGCCATGCAGCCGGAGGGCGGCGATAACTGGTTGCTCGGCATTGTGCGGCGTTACCACCGTGAATCAGAGCTTGAGGCGAGAATCGGGATACAGACGCTGGCGACGAAAGCTGTGGCAATCGAATGTCGCCCGCGCACCTCGTCCAGTTACGGCGCGGCGGCAACGCTACCCGCCTTGCTGGTGCGGGATGGCAATCAGGCTGGCGAGGTTCGCGTCGTGTTGCCGGCCAATTCGTTTGATCTGCGCGAGAGTCTGGACTATCAACTCGACGGCCAGCGCTTTTTGCTTAGCCCGGTGGAGTTGCTTGAGCAAACGGTGGATTACGAAGTGGCGCGCTATCGGCAATTGGTGGCTGATTGACGCTTGTCACTGGCTCGATAGCTTGTTTTTATTGAAAATGTAACTTCTCGCGTTACAAATTCAAACTAATCGCAATTTGCTGCGGATCGCGGCCTTCGGGCGGAAAGCCTTGATCACCGTTTCGTTGGTTTCAATGTAAGGCCCACCGATCAAATCAATGCAATAGGGCACCGCCGCAAAAATGCCGACGTGCGTGACGTGGCCGTTGATGTCGCGGACGCCTTCCAGCGTTTCCTTGATCGATTTCGGCTGCCCGGGCAGGTTGATGATCAGCGCCTGCTTGCGGATGACGGCAACCTGGCGTGAGAGGATGGCGGTCGGCACAAAGTTGAGGCTGATGCGTCGCATTTCTTCACCAAAGCCTGGCATTTCTTTATCCGCCACGGCCAGCGTCGCTTCCGGCGTCACATCGCGCAGTGCCGGGCCGGTGCCGCCGGTGGTCAGCACCAGATGGCAATGCTCACGGTCAACCAGGTTTTTGAGCGTATTTTCAATCGTCGCCTGATCGTCGGCAATCAGCCGGGTTTCGACCCGCCACGCTGAGGTTAGCGCGCTGGTCAGCCATTCCTGCAAGGCCGGGATGCCTTGGTCTTCATAAACGCCGCTGGAGGCGCGGTCGCTGATCGAGACCAGGCCGATAATCAATTCTTCATTCGTCGACATTGTCAGCTTTCTCTTTCTGCAGTTGGTCGTCCAGTTCCTTCAACACCTGATAAATGGCGCGGAAATTTTTTGGCGGCTTGTTCGTTTCCTGTTCTTTCAGCGCATTGCGCCGTAACTGGCGCAGGTGGGTGAGGTCAGCGCCGGGCCAGGTGTTGCCGATTTCAGTGAGCATCGTTTCGTCCGCCAGCAAACGTGTACGCATGCGCTCCAGGCGTTGCAGGCGGGCGTTTTCAGCGGAGTTTTCGCCACGGATCAGCGCCAGGCCGGCGCGAATCGGCTCGTCATCGGCGCTGCGCATCAGTTTGCCGAGGTACATCACCTGCCGGCGCTTGGCGCCATGGGCAGTGAATTTCTGGCATTCACGCACCGCCGCGTAAATATCTTCCGGCAGATTCAAGCGTTTGAGTTGGCTCAGTGGCAGGTCGACCAACTCCTCGCCGAGGTCGCGCAATTCGTGCATCGCCTCCTTCTGCTTGGTTTTGGAGGGACGGCCGGTACTCTCGGTAAAATCTTCTTCATGCATGTTGCGCGCTCTGGGCTGACTGGGTTGGGCTGCTATGATAGCGATTTTCCCGTCCGGACGCCCCTTTCATGCCTGAAGTCGCCAGCTTTTCCTACCCCTTCGCCACTCTGCAACAACTCGCCGAGGATGTGCTCAAACATGCCCGGGAGAAAGGCGCAACGGCTGCCGAGGCCGATGTTTCAGAGGGTTTCGGGCAGTCGGTCGGGGTGCGTTGTGACGAGGTGGAAACCATTGAGTTCAATCGCGATAAAGGCATCGGCATCACAATTTACGCTGGCCAGCGCAAGGGTTACGCCAGCACCTCCGATTTTTCAGCACAAGCACTGCGCGAGACGGTGGAAGCAGCGCTGAACATCGCCCGCTTTACCGCTGAAGATGATTGCGCCGGCTTGGCCGATGCAGCGTTGATGGCCAAGGATTGCCCAAATCTGGATTTGTACCATCCTTGGGCGTTGACCGTGGAAGATGCCATTGAAACTGCCCGTTTGTGCGAACAGGCCGCTTATGAAACCAGCCCGCTGATCAGCAATTCCGAAGGTGCTTCGGTGTCAACCCAGCAGGCGCATTTTGTCTCGGCCAACAGCCTGGGCTTCATGGGCGGCTACCCGACCTCGCGCCACTATATTTCCTGCTCGGTGATTGCTGGCGAACAAGACGGCATGCAGCGTGACGACTGGTACACCACCAGCCGTTTGGCCAGCGAACTCGATGCGCCGGGTAAAGTCGGGCGCATCGCTGCCGAGCGTGCGGTGGCGCGTTTGAATGGGCGCAAGGTCAAAACCGGTGAATTCCCGGTGTTGTTTGAGGCGCCGCTGGCCGGTGGTTTGCTAGGTAGTTTGGTGCATGCCGCCAGCGGTGGCGCCCTGTACCGTAAATCCTCGTTTTTGCTCGATCATTTGGGCAAGCGGGTGATGCCCGAGTTCGTCAATGTCCGTGAAGAACCGCATCTGCTGCGTGGGCTGGGCTCAGCCTCTTTCGACAGCGATGGTGTGGCGACCAACGCGCGCTCTGTGGTTGAAGGCGGCATTCTGCAAGGCTATTTTCTCAGTACCTACTCGGCGCGAAAACTCGGTATGCAAACGACGGGCAATGCCGGCGGTAGCCATAACCTGATTATTCAGCCGGGCGAGCTAGATCTCGCCGGCTTGCTGCAACGTATGGGGCGCGGCCTGCTGGTCACTGAACTACTCGGCCAAGGCATCAATTATGTGACCGGCGATTATTCGCGCGGCGCGGCGGGTTACTGGATTGAAAACGGGCAGATTGCCTACCCCGTTGAAGAAATCACCATTGCGGGTAATCTCAAGGCGATGCTGCTGGGCATTGTGGCGGTCGGCAACGATGTTCAAGTGCGCGGTTCAAAGCAAACCGGCTCGATTCTGATTGACCGCATGACGGTGGCGGGCGAATAAACGGAAGAAAGCGATGATGTTGATCACTTCATTGGCTACAACTAAAAACTGTCGTGTTCGTACCCTGTGCCTGCTGCTTGGGGCGTTTTCCCTGAGCAGCGTTCACGGTGAAGAGGATTTGTTTTTCGGCGAATTGCCGATTGTCGCCTCAGCCAGCCGCTTGCCGCAGCGTTTGCAGGATGTCCCGGCATCGGTGACGATTATCGACAAGGACATGATCAAGGCGCAGGGCGCGCGTGATGTAAACGACGTTCTGCGTCTCGTGCCGGGCTTTCAGACTTTTGTTAGAACCACGCATTCGCCGCGAGTTACGTATCACGGCATTCCCGATGAAGATCAATCATCACGAATTCAGGTCTTGATTGATGGCCGCTCACAGTTTTCACCGTTGTTCGACGGCGGTGTGAACTGGAGTTTGCTGCCGGTCGCGCTGGAAAACATCGAGCGCATCGAAGTCATTCGCGGCAGCAGTGCCACGTCCTATGGCGGCAATGCCTTTCAGGCGCTGGTCAATATTGTGACGATTGATCCGGCGCTAACCCATGGCACTTCGGTAGCGGCCAACCATGGCAATCAAGGGGTGCGGGACTACACCCTGATTCAGGGCGGAAAATTGGGTGAGGCCGGTGATTATCGCTTTACCTACCAGCAGAAACGCGATAGCGGCTTGCGAGACAGGGGCGACTGGCAGGATGCCTATGAATCGAAAATGCTCGATTGGCGCTCGGGACTCACGGTCAACAATCAGGACTCCCTGGAGCTTTCTCTCGGGTATATCGAGTCATCAATGCTTGATGGTCGTTTGGGCAACAGCGCCAACCCGATTCACGATATCGTCTGGTCCAGTTCATATTTGCAAGCAAGCTGGCGCCGGGCTTGGAGTAGCGATTCTGAGTTGCAATTGCGCTATGCCTTTAGCGAGGATAAGGCGAATTATGGCTATGACGGTGTTCATGCCCAGTTAGGCCCATTTACTTACGATCCGAACGGCAGCAGTTCGATGCGCCATGAAATTGAACTGGTGCATTGGGCGACCGCCAATGACTTTTTGCGCCATGTTTGGGGCGCCAGCTATCGTGCTGATCAAATAACCAGTCCACTCTTCTTTCTTGATACAGACTCTCATCATCGTTCAGTTGCCCGGATTTTCGGTAATCTGGAATTGAAGGCGAATCGTTTTGTGACGGCAAATCTGGGCGCAGCGCTTGAACGGGATTCGATTGCCGGCGTCTTGCCGTCGGGGCGTGCCAGCCTTAATTTTCATTTGAATCCTGAAAATACGATACGCCTTGGCGCTTTTTACAGCGAGCGTTCGGGGGG
>JAQTZQ010000006.1:0-51756 GCA_028687645.1 Rhodocyclaceae bacterium | reverse complement strand
GATGAAATGGACAATCAATACGGTGGTGCAGCCCTATCGTCGCGCCGATGTACGTCTGGCTTATCCTTTCCGCTGGGCGGGTAATGGGGGCGAAATCGCCCTGACGGCGCAGTCAGTCAACGGCACGCATGGTGAATTTGATGCCAAGAGTGAGCCCACTGACCGCCTTGTCGAACGTCGTCAGTGGCTATCCATGCGTCTTGATTTTTGATTTATTTTGCCATTTGAAGCCCCGGGCGTCGCTACGCCCTATGGCCAGTACCGTGCCTGGCAGGCAGGCAAAGAAACATTCCTCCCCCAAGGGTTTTTACCAAGAGGGTTTTCTCTAATCGTAATTAATCTCCTGCTCCCTAGAATGCGACCTGCAGTTTTTAGACCTCAAACATTTCGCTCTAGGAGACAATATGCAACGTCGTGATTTCCTGAAAAAAGCTTCAATCGGTGCCGCTGCTGGTGCTGCGGCAACGATGGCGGCACCCGCCATCGCCCAATCCGGTCCGGTCGTCAAATGGCGCCTGACTTCCAGTTTCCCGAAAAGCCTGGATACCATTTATGGCGGTGCCGACGTGCTCGCCAATCGTCTGCGTGAATTGACCGGGGGCAAGTTCGATATCCGCGTTTTCCCCGGTGGCGAGATTGTTCCCGGCTTGCAGGCGATGGATGCCGTACAACAGGGTACCGTTGAGTGTTGCCATACTGCCTCTTTCTATTATGTCGGCAAGGATCGCACCTTCGCTTTTGGTACGGCGCTGCCCTTTGGTATGAACGCTCGCCAGACCAACGCCTGGATGTACTACGGCGGCGGCCAGCAACTAGTCGATGAGTTTTACGCCAACTACAATTTTGTCTCGTTTGCCGGCGGCAATACCGGTACCCAGATGGCCGGCTGGTGGCGCAAGGAAGTCAATACGGTTGCTGATCTCAAAGGCGTCAAAATGCGAATTGGCGGCCTGGGCGGCGCGGTATTTTCTGAACTTGGCCTGGTTCCGCAGCAAATTGCTGCCGGTGACGTTTACCCGGCGCTGGAAAAAGGCACGATTGATGCTGCCGAGTGGATCGGCCCCTACGATGATGAAAAGCTCGGCTTTTATAAAGTCGCCAAGAATTACTACGGCCCGGGTTGGTGGGAGCCAGGCACTTGCTTGCAGTTCTTCGTGAACAAGGCCGCATGGGACAAATTGCCCAAGGAATATCAGTCAGCATTCAAGGCCGCTGCCTATGAAGCGAATGTCACGATGCTGGCTGAATATGATCACAAAAATCCGATCGCCCTCTCCAAGCTGTTGCAAAACGGTGTCAAGCTGCGGACCTTCTCGAAAGAGATCATGACTGCAGCCTATCAGGTCGCACAGCAGCTTTACAGCGACGAATCGGCCAAAAATCCCGCCTTCAAGAAGATCTACGAATCCTATTCAAAGTACGCCAAGACTCAGCGGGCCTGGTTCTCGGTGGCTGAAATGCCGATGGATCAGTTCATGCAATCCCAGCGCTAGGCGATCCAGCTTTCGCGCATTGAAACGGGGGGCTTGCCCTCCGTTTTAATGTCGGTGTCTTCTCTGCTGCGGGTTAGGGTTTTCCACCACTCGCCAAAATCTCCGGTTTGGATAAGAATGGGCTCAGCCGTCAGCTATGACGTGACTAACCCCTAGAAGGAGACATCTATGCAACGTCGTGATTTTCTGAAGAAAGCTTCTGTTGGTGCTGCAGCTGGTGCAGCAGCGACCATGGCCGCACCGGCCATCGCCCAGTCCTTGCCCACTGTTAAATGGCGCCTGACCTCCAGCTTTCCGAAGAGCCTGGACACCATTTATGGTGGTGCTGACGTATTGGCCAATCGCCTGCGTGCCATGACTGGCGGCAAATTTGATATTCGCGTTTTCCCCGGTGGTGAAATTGTTCCCGGCTTGCAGGCGCTGGACGCCGTGCAGCAAGGCACCGTTGAATGCTGCCACACCTGTTCTTACTACTACGTCGGCAAGGACAAAACCTTCGGTTTCGGCACCTCCGTTCCATTCGGCATGAATGCCCGTCAGATGAATGCCTGGATTTACTACGGTGGCGGCCAGAAGTTGCTTGACGAGTTTTATTCCAATTACAACGTGCTTTCTTTTGCTGGCGGTAACACCGGCGTTCAGATGGGTGGTTGGTTCCGTAAGGAAATCAAGGGTCTTGACGATCTCAAAGGCCTGAAAATGCGTATCGCCGGCTTGGGTGGTAACGTCTTCTCCGCACTCGGCGTTGTGCCGCAGCAAATTGCCGGTGGTGACATCTACCCGGCGCTGGAAAAAGGCACCATCGACGGTGCTGAGTGGGTTGGCCCGTACGACGACGAAAAGCTTGGCTTCTATAAAGTGGCCAAAAACTACTACTACCCGGGTTGGTGGGAACCGGGCCCGGTCATCCACTTCTTCGTGAACAAGAAGGAATGGGACAAGCTGCCGAAGGAGTATCAAGAAGCCTTCCAGGCCGCAGCTTATGAAGCCAACGTGACGATGATGGCTGAATACGACCACAAGAATCCGGCAGCACTGTCCAAGCTGTTGCAGGCGGGCGTCAAGCTTCAGGCTTATCCGAAAGATGTGCTGGAGGCTGCCTACAAAGCCGCTCAGGATCTTTACGCCGATGAAGCCAGCAAAAATCCGGCTTTCAAGAAAATTCACACCGAGTGGGACAAGTACCGGAAAACGCAGAATGCCTGGTTCAGCGTGGCCGAGGCGCGGATGGATTCGTTCCTGCAATCGCACAAATAAGACGCTTGTTACGGTCAACTGCTAAAAACCCGTGAAATTCGCGGGTTTTTTTATAGCCTTTACAGGCCAGAAGAAGGCTCGGCGATCGCTTGATTGCCAAACTGGATGCAGATCAGTGTGCCCTCGCCGCTGCGGCTATGAATCTTGATTGTCCATGCCAGTTCTTGGGCAATGCGGGAAACAATCGATAATCCGAGTCCACAGCCAGTACTATCCTCGCCTTTGACATGCCGGCTAAACAGCGCAGGAAAGCGGTCTTCGGTAATGCCGATCCCGGTGTCCTGAATCTCCAGGTGATGGGCATCCAGGCGAACTGTTATCACCCCTTTTTGTGTGTAAGCGCAGGCGTTGCGCAACAGGTTGCTGACGAGTACATAAGCCAGGGCACGCTCAACCGGCAGGATGGGGCGTTCGGCAATTTCCTGAACGATCTCGATAGGCCGGCCAGCCAGCGCGGGGAGTGCATCGAGTACCGCTTCATCGACGATTTCGGCCAGTGAGCAGGCGGGGTCGGTCAACTCGGGTTCTTCTCTGGCGAGAAGTAGCATTGCTTCCAGTATTTGTCCCATACGCGTGGCATGTCGATAGATGGTACGCAAGCGCTGGGCAATCGCTTCGGGGAGATTGGGGTACTCGATCAGCACTTCTGCAGCACCACGAATCACGGCTACTGGCGTACGAAGTTCGTGGCTGACGTCGCTGGAGAAGTGGCTTTCGCGTTGAAGAAAGCCGTGCAATCGCAAAGAAAACTGGTCAAGCGCCTGAACCAAACGACCGATTTCATCAGCCGGATAGTCTTTTGCCGAAAAGCTGAGTGGTGTATTCAGTAGCTGTTTGGTATCGCTTGTTTTTTGCGAAATTTCGCCAAGCAAGCGGTTAATCGGGCGCAGTACCTTGGCTGCCAAATGGTTGCCGACCAGCAGAGAAAGCAGGCTCATCAAAGTGGTGCCGATCAGTAGAAAGAGTGCCAATTCTCCCAGTCTGGAGGTGAGGTAGCTGCGGTCATAGAAAAGCGCATAAGGACGATCATCGATATGCGTGATCAGTACCGAATATTCTGTCGTATTTTGAAGAAAACGCTCAACAAGCTGGTGACCCGGCTTGACCGGGTGGACCAGAGGAAAATCCTTGACCGGAAGGTAGTGCCCTGAAAGAACCGAGGTGGACGGCGGTGGAGTCAGCGGATTTTGGGCTTTGCGACTTTGAAAATTCTCCATTTCGACCTGAAGAATGCGCATGATGGCCGCTTCTTCGAGTTGCGCAACCAGTCCGAAAGTGACCAGGCTCAGGATTGCACTGACCGAGAAGCCGAGTAGAACAAAGGGTAAAACCAGTTTGCTGCGCAGACTGTCATAGGGCTGTTTGTTCATAGGCGATCCGATAGCCGAAACCGCGCACCGTATGAATGATTTGACGCTCGAAGGGCTTGTCAATGGCGTTGCGCAAAGCATGCATGTGGACGATCAGCGCATGATTGTCACCCGGCTCTTCACCCCAGATTTCCCGGTGGATGGCCTGGCGATGAACGACATTGGGCGAGCGCCGCATAAGCAGCATCAGGATACGGGTAGGAACGGGCGGCAACAGTATTGTTTGCCCGGCGCGCTCAATCTTCATGGTGCCGACATTCATGCGCAAATCACCGATAAGCAGCAGGTCATTTTCGGTCTCGCGGCTGGAGCGACGAATCAGGGCGCGGACACGGGCTTCAATTTCGCGCAGCGAGGTGGGTTTGACGATGTAGTCATCGGCACCGATATCGAAGGCGGCAATCTTGGTGTCGACTTCATCCTTCGCCGTCAGCATCACCACCGGAACCTGGCTGCGTAATTGCTGGCGCAGGCGTCGGCAAATCGTCAAGCCATCAATCCCGGGCAGCATCATGTCGAGAATGACCAGGTCGTAAGTGTTATTGTCCAGCAGGCTGAGTGCTGCATGGCCGTCGGCAGCATAATCAGTCACGTATCCTTGCAAATCGAGGAAATCGATCAGATTCCCGGCCAGGTCACGGTCATCTTCAACGATGAGCAGGCGATAAGCCATTGCGATCTATCTCTGCTTGGCGATCTACACTGAATTATTCTTCTTTCTTCCGAAAGCAATCGGGTGTGCTTGGCGGCTGAGAATAAAGTCAAAGATAAATTTCATCCACAGCGTCGAGCCGGCAATGGCGCTCCAGGTTTGATACTCCAGGCTACCGCTGACGACGCCAATAATCACGAAAACAATAATGATGCCGGCAATGAAATTGATCAGTGCGGCATAAGGGGCAAATTTTGCAGGATTAGCAGGCGGCTCGCCGCGCTTGAGGCCAACCTCGGAAAAGTCACGCTTGACGACAATACGCCAGACCCGCCGAAACCAAAAAAAAGCGATCGGGAATAACGCCAGAAAGAGAATCCAGGTCAAGGCAACATTGACATCAAATACCATCTAGCACTCCAGGAGCCTTATAAAAGGCAGGAAAAACAAATCACCAAATAAAAACCCCACCAGCGCAGCCGGCGGGGTTTTGCAGACTGCCGAGACCAATCAGAGGTCAGCGGCAGTAATGATACGCCAGACCAAGCTTAGTGAGCACCGTCAACCATCTTGGAGCCGCGCGGAATACGCACTGCTTCAACCATGTGCTGGATGTGCTCTGGTGGCTCTTTGGTGACTTTATCAACAGCAAAGGCAACGATGAAGTTGACCAGCGCGCCGATGGCACCGAAGGCTTCCGGCGTGATGCCAAAGAAGCTGTTTGGCCCACCGATCATGCCGACGAAATCGGTACCCTTGATGAAGAAGATACCCTTGTGTGCGAAGACGTAGAACAGGGTAATGAAGAGACCTGCCAGCATGCCGGCCATGGCGCCTTCCTTGTTCATCTTCTTCGAGAAGATACCCATCATGATGGCCGGGAACAGCGACGAAGCTGCAATACCGAAGGCCAGCGCCACCGTACCGGCCGCAAAGCCAGGGGGGTTCAGGCCAAGGTAACCGGCGACGACGACGGCAACTGCCATCGAGACCTTGCCAGCCAGCAGTTCATTCTTCTCACTGATGTCCGGTGCGAAAATGCCTTTGACCAAGTCATGTGAAACTGCTGCAGAGATAGCCATCAGCAGACCAGCAGCGGTCGATAGGGCAGCAGCCAGACCACCGGCAGCAACCAGGGCGATAACCCAGTTTGGCAGCAGGGCGATTTCCGGATTGGCCAGCACGATAATGTCGGCGTTAACCGTCAGTTCGTTGCCTTTCCAGCCAGCAGCTTCAGCCTTACCTTTGGCATCGGCATTCTTGGTCTTGTCGTTGTAGTACTGGATACGACCATCACCGTTCTTGTCTTCAAACTTCAACAAACCGGTCTTTTCCCAACGCTTCATCCAGTCCGGACGCTCGTCGGCTTTGATGCTGGATTCCACAGCGTACAGATCGCCACCCTTGGTAACAGCGGTGTTGACTGCGGCATGCAGGTTCAGCTTGGCCATCGCGGCAACAGCAGGTGCGGTGGTGTACAGCAGAGCGATAAAGACCAGCGCCCAACCAGCGGAGCTACGTGCAGCAGCAACCGTCGGTACGGTGAAGAAGCGCATGATGACGTGCGGCAGACCGGCAGTACCGATCATGAGCGACATGGTGTATACGAACATGTTCAGCGTGCTGCCGGCGGTCGTCGTCGTGTATTTACCGAAGCCGAGATCAACAACGACTTGGTCCAGTTTGGTGAGCAGGGAAATGTCAGAGCCAGACATGGTTGAACCCAGGCCCAGTTGCGGGATCGGGTTGCCAGTCAGGTTCAGGGAGATGAAGATGGCCGGCACGATGTAGGCAGCGATCAGCACGCAGTATTGTGCTACCTGCGTGTAGGTGATGCCTTTCATGCCGCCAAACACGGCGTAGGCGAAGACGATGGCCATACCGATGTAGATACCGGTAGAGCTCGAAACGCCCAGGAAGCGCGAGAAGGCAACGCCGACACCCGTCATCTGACCGATGATATAGGTCAGCGAGGCAGTCAACAAACAGACCACGGCAATTGTCGAGGCCGACTTCGAGTAGAAGCGGTCACCGATGAACTGCGGTACGGTAAATTTGCCGAACTTGCGCAGGTACGGTGCCAGCAACATCGCCAGCAGAACGTAGCCACCGGTCCAACCCATCAGGAACAAGCCACCGCCATAACCCATGTTGGCGATCAAGCCGGCCATGGAAATGAAGGAGGCTGCTGACATCCAGTCAGCAGCCGTCGCCATACCGTTCATCACGGGAGGGACGGAACCACCAGCAGCGTAAAACTCGCTGGTGCTGCCGGCGCGGGCCCAGATGGCGATGCCGATGTAGAGCGCGAAGCTCAGACCGACGGCGATATAAATTGTAGTTTGCAGATCCATGTGGTCGCCCCTTAGTCTTCGTGAACGTCGAAGCGACGGTCAATGTCGCCCATTGCTTTGGCGTAGTAAAAAATCAGGGCAATAAACACGTAGATCGAACCCTGGTGAGCAAACCAAAAGCCCAGGGGGTATCCGCCCAGTTTTATATTGTTCAGCACATCGACGAATAAAATGCCGGCACCGAATGAGACCAAAAACCAGACTGCCATGATCTTCCCTAGCAGTCCCAGTGTGGCCGACCAGTAACCTTTACTGACGTCATCCATTATTAACTCCTCCTTTGAGTGTTGTGTTGGCTCGCAAAAATTGATCAATGAGCCACCTCTGCAGTTTTTACGGTGAAGCTTACAAATTGCTGACAGCGCACCCAAGAAAATGCAGGTTTAGGCGGGCGTTGATCGTTTGTTGATCTGGCGTTTATGTAACGGATACAAGGTGTTGTTCGGGCGATCTTTTTGGCTGTTCTCGGGCATCTTCTACGACCTATGACGCAGGGGTTTTGCCGGGTTTGTTGATCGCGTTTCGCTGTTTTACTGCGATGTCTCTGACATTGAAAAATTGAGTTATTTTGTGGCCGTTGTTGGGTAATATGAGCAACGGACCCGGGTGATTGTGCTATGGGTTATGTCGACAAATCCCAGCCCGTTGTCTTGCGCTGACTTAAGCAAATACAGGTGAAGCTTGAATTCGAATGTTGAGTCTATTTTGGATGGTGAACTTGAGTTGCTCGCTTCCGAGCTGCCCTTTAGCCGTATTGAGCAAAGTCGCTTGCGAGCGTTGCTGCAGATGGGCAAAGTGGTATTCCACCGGCAAGGGAGCCGCATCTTTCACCCGGAAATCGCCCTGCGGGATCGTGCTTTCTGGATCGTTCGGCAAGGCAGCGTCTCGCGCAATGGGCGCATCGGTGTTAGCGAGCCATCGCGGCTGTTAAGTCTCGGTGCTGTCTTTCCGGTTGAGGCGGTGCTCTCGGATGGCGATTTTGGCTATGCCTATGTCGCCGAGGAAGATTGTTACCTGTGGCAGTTTGAGCGCGATGCGATTGATGCCTGGCTCGCTGAAGTCCCCTTTTTACGCTGGTTGGCGGAGGCCTTGCAAATGCAGCGGCAGGTAATCCAGCAGTCGATGCTCGAATTGGTGCATAGCCGGCAGCTAGCGGATCAGGCGTTGGCCATGCCTGCCAAATCCATTGCTGCAACCAATGTGGCTTATATCTCTGCCGAGCAGTCTCTGCAAGAAGTTGCGGCATTGATGGCGGAGCGGAAAATTGGTTCGGTGCTGATTGGTACACCGGACGCCGTTGCCGGTATCGTGACAGCCACCGATCTGGTGCGCCGGGGCATTGCCCAGTGCTTGCCATTTACCGCGCCTGTTTCTGCCGTGATGACCGGTAAGCCTGTTGCCGTCGAGGATTCCATCTCGGTTTTCGGTGCAGTCGTTGAAATGGCTGAGGGAAAATATCGTCATTTGTTGCTGAAAGATTCCGAAGGAGGGCTGGCGGGCATTGTTTCCGAGCGCGATTTGTTCCAGGCGCAGCAGCAGGGGATTTCCCATGTTTTTACGACCATTGATGATGCTGAGTCGGTCGCGGATCTGGTGCAATTGGCCATCAAGGCACGGGATTTTGGTGAGCGAGTGTTCAGCCAGGGCATGGACGTTAATCAGTTCTTGCGGCTGACGTCGTCAATCAATGATCGCATTACCAAACGCCTGTTGGCCTTGGTGCTGGCGAAGCGGTCGCTTGCTACGCCCTTTTGCTGGCTGGCCTTTGGTTCGGAAGGCCGTGAAGAGCAGGGCTTTGTGACTGATCAGGATAACGGAATCGTTTTTCTGGCAAAGCCTGGGCAAGACCTGGAAGGTCTCCGGGAGGAGTTTCTTGATCTGGCGCGGGAAATGAACGACGCCTTGCATGACTGCGGGTTTGAGCGCTGCAAGGGAAAGATCATGGCCAGCAACCCGGAGTGGTGTCTTTCCCTGAGTGAGTGGAAGGCACGGTTTTCATCATGGGTCAGGGCGACGACGCCGACAGCCATACTCAACTCCACGATATTTTTTGATTTTCGACCCATCTTTGGCGAAACGCAATTTGCCGAAGAAATGCGCGATCATCTTCTGGAAGAGGCCAAAAAAAATTCCATCTTCATTCATTTGCTGGCCGTCAATGCTTTGCAGGTGGGGCCGCCTGTGGGTCGTCTTGGGCGCTTTGCTACGGTCAACGGCAAAATTGACGTTAAAACGCAAGGCACACGCCTGTTCGTTGATATTGCCCGGATTTATGCCTTGCATTGTGGCGTCAAGGCGGTCAATACCGAGCAGCGTTTAGCCTTGGTCGGGCAGCGTATCAAGCGCTCTGTCAGTGCCATCCAGGGTGATATTGCCGCATTTCGCCATGTTCAGACCTTGCGCCTGCAACGTCAGTTGGCATCGCTCCAGGACAGCGGTGACGCCAATTGTCTTGACCCTTATGCACTGGATGAACTGCAGCAACGAATTCTGCGCGAATCATTCCGTCAGGCGAGCTCATTGCAGGAGCGCCTCAAGATGGATTACAAGCGATGAGTCTGAGCACCTGGATACGGCGGAAATTTGCCCTGGGTAACGCGGGTGATTTTTCTGATGAGCGGATGTTGAGTGAGTTGGAGTTCCTGCTGCTTGATGTTGAACTGACGGGGACGGATGCCGAGACTGACAAGGTCATCGGCTTGGCGGCACTGCCCTTGCTGGAGGGGGCCTTTAGCCTTGATGAGCTTCGTTACTGTCATTTTTCCCAATCGGCAGAATCGACAGGATCTGATCCGGCACTAACCGGCGAAAGTCTGGCCACTTATCAGGCCATCATCGATCAGATGAGCCGTTGCATAGTGGTGACCATTAACCCGGTTTTTGTCCGGCACATGCTGGAGAAGTCGACGGCAGACTATTGCTTGCCTGCACCTTCTGGCCATTGGCTGGACTTATCAGCTGTTGCCGCTGTTGTCGGCAACGACGCCGGTTCTGCAACCTCGCTAGCGCATTGGCTGGCAAAAATGAAGACTTGCGGCCGCCATGAGCATGATGCGGTGTACGACGTCTTTGCCATGGCGCAACTGCTTCAAGCCTTGCTCGCCTATGCTGATGAAGCAGGGATTACCACTTTGGCAGACTTGATGCGCAACCAAAATGCCGAGAACTGGCTGCGTCCCTTCAAGGGTTAGTGGGCGATTCCGCTAAACGCTGTCGTCTTGATTAAATCTTGATCTCGCTGTGACTAATTATTAATTGGCAGCCTGCTAACCTAGCGTCGCTTCTCAAGTGCAAATATGTTTGCCTTGGATTGCTGCATGGCTGGAAAAGCCATTTTTTAGCCCACCTCACGGTGGGTTTTCTTTGTGCGCTATCCCGCGCAGGCATTGCTGATCTGTCATTTGCCTCGTATTCGGGAATGCCCTGATGTGTTGCGCCGGCACATGCACAAAATTGTTGCCGGGCGCCAAGGGCCAGTGCGGATCAAAAAAATTAAGGGTTGCACTTATTTGGGGCTGAATTTACATTGTTCACTCGTGTAATCCATTCCGCTGCAGGGTCAGCATTGCCGTTTTTGGGTGATTACCTTTTTGTCTTGCCGGCGCCACACTGGAAATCGTGTATTTTTTTGGCGGTCGTCCGGCGGCATTTTTGATTGCAGGTGGTCGATTTGCTGGGTAGACATCGTCTCGATGCCGCTTTTGAGCCGGTTTGTAGCGTCCACAGAAAATACTGGAGGTAATCCATGAGTAAGCGTCCTTTACGGATTGGTCTTTCGGCGCGTATTTACCATCCGCAACCTGGGGCTGTCGGCATCCAGTCAAAATCCCTGCAGTATCTGGAGCAGTCGGTAGCGCATTGGGTGATGTCGCGGGAGGTGATGGTTTTCATGATTCCATCCGTTAGTGGTGACGGCATGGTGCACCGCAGCAGCATTCGTCTTTCCGATTACCCGCAGTATCTCGACGGTTTGGTGTTGCAGGGGGGCGCCGATGTCAGCCCGCAATCCTATGGCGAGTTGGCGCTACGCGATGAATGGGCCGGGGATCGCCTGCGCGATGCTTATGAAATGGAATTGCTGCATGAATTCATGGAGGCAGGCAGACCGGTGCTGGGTATTTGCCGGGGCGCCCAACTGATCAATGTTGCGCTTGGTGGAACCTTGTATCAGGACATTGCCACACAATATGACGGGCCGGAAATCCATCTTCATGAGGATTACGACCGCCACGCGCACGCGATCACCTGGGAGGCGGGTAGTGGACTGGGTAAGCTGTATCCCGACTCTGCTGGTGGTCGGGTCATTTCGATTCATCACCAGGCCATCAAGGCCCTGGGCAAAGGCTTGCGCGTCGAGGCGCGCAGCACTGAAGACGGCTTGATTGAAGCTGTGCGCCTTGAGGGCAAACCTTATGTTCTGGGTCTGCAGTGGCATCCCGAGTTTCACCCACCCGGCAGCCCGGATTTGTTGAACTGCAATCCAATGCTTGATGAATTCCTGAATTCTGCCAAAAGCCGTCGTTGGTAGACTGCGTCTTTTTGTCTGGTGCGTTCACTCTGGTTTGAATGGGCGCTTGCTTAATCAGGCCGAACAACTCGGCCAAACACATGAGGTCGATATCGAATTATCGGGTTCAAATCTGCAACAAAAGGAGTGAGTATGATAAGAGTTGGACTGGTTGGTTATGGCAAGGCGGGCAAGGCGGTGGCCGACGTACTTGTGCAGGATGAGCGTTTTGAGTTGTGCTGGATAGCGCGACGCTCGAACAAACCGACAGCAACAGAAATCCCTGTCACTCGTCTCGACAAGACGACATTTTCCGACTGGCTGGCGCAGCACCCGGTCGATGCTGTGGTGGACTTCTCCGACAGCGAGGCTGTTCTGGAATACGGCGAAGCGCTGCGCAAGCATAAACTGATGCTGGTCAGCGCCATTTCCTGCTACCCGCCTTCCACACTGTCTTACATGCAGACACTGGGCGAGGATATTCGGGTCATGAATTCGCCCAACATTACATTGGGCATCAATTTTTTGATGCTTGCTGCTCGCCTTTTGCGCCGAATCGCCCCGTTTGCTGATGTTGGCATCGTCGAGCAACATTTTCGCGACAAGAGCGAAGTGTCGGGCACTGCCAAGCGTATCGCTGAGACACTGAGTGTCGACGAGGACGAAATTACCTCACTGCGATTAGGCGGGATCATTGGTCATCATGAGGTTATTTTCGGCTTCCCGCACCAAACCGTGCGCTTGATTCATGACTCGATACGCCGTGAGGCATTTGGCACCGGCGCTGCTTTCGCATTAACGCTGTTGGCGACCAGATCGACAGGTTTTTATACTTACGAAGAACTGCTGCTCGATATGCTTCGTCGTGAACTTCAAAATGATGGGGAAGTATCTGCCGCCTATGCTTGAGAACTTGCTCGGACTGCCACGCCAGCTCTGGGAATCGTTGCTTGAGCGCTTATTCTTTCTGCCACCATTTCCGGAGCAGATTGATTCGCTGGCTCTGTTCAGTCTGTTGCTGGTCGTCGGCCTGCTGATTGGCGAATGGTTACACGCCCATGCCAGATGGCCGAAGGTGATTGGTTATGTACTGGCGGGCATCCTTTTTGGCCCCTCTTTGCTTGGCTGGATCAATGTTGAGGCACTGGCTCAAGCGCGCCCGATCGCCGATGCGGCGCTGGGCTTGCTGATGATGGAAGTCGGGCGGCGTCTCGATTTGAGTTGGCTGCGTCGTAACCCGGAGTTGTTACGTAGCACCCTGGCTGACATCACGCTGTCGTTCGCGCTGATTTTTGGCTTTGCCCTCT
Organism: Rhodocyclaceae bacterium; assembly: GCA_028687645.1. Taxonomy (GTDB): domain Bacteria; phylum Pseudomonadota; class Gammaproteobacteria; order Burkholderiales; family Rhodocyclaceae; genus Azonexus. Next base: position 38,816 of record JAQTZQ010000006.1, on the reverse strand, counting down.
GGCTGGTCGGCCTGACGCCCGCCTGGGCCGCCGCCACCGCAGCGGTGACCATGGCCTCAGCCCCGGCTGTGGTTTTGCTGACGGTGGAGGAGGCGAGGGCGCAGGGGCAGGTGACGGAGCGCATCATCCTCCACACGGCGATTGGCTCCGCCGCTTCCTTCGTCGCTTTTGCCCTGGTGCTGGGGATTGTTCACGCTGAACTCAGTGAGGACTGGCTGAATGCGCTGGTGCATCCGCTTTGGGTGTTCGTGGGTGCTTTGCTGGTCGGCGGCCTTGGCACCTGGCTGGCGCTTGGTATTGCCCGCAGCCTGCCCAAGCGCTCACTGGCTCAGGTGTTTGTGCTGGTCGCCTGTGCCCTGCTGGCGGTGGGTGTTGCGCGCATGTTGGCGGTGCCGGTGTTTTTGACCTTGTTCTTGATGGGTGTTTTGCTGGCTGCGCGTGATTCACGTCAGACTTTGCGTTACACCGCGTTGCCCGAGGGGCATTGGCTGCTTGCCATCATTCTTTTTGTCATCGTTGGCGCTTCCTTGCCCTGGCATGAGTTCACCTGGCTGGCCGGAATCCAGGCGCTCGGACTGTTACTGGTACGTGCCATTGCCAAAACAGGCGCCTTGGCCTGGTCGGGTGGCAGTTTGCCCTTGCCCAAACGCCTGCTGGTCGGCATGGGGATTCAGCCGCTCTCGGCAACGGCGGTTTTTATGGCCTACGAAATTGCCAGTTTGTATCCGGAAGTCGGGCGCTCGGCCCTGACTTTGCCCTTGTTTGCAGCGGCCATGATGGAGTTGCTGGGCCCGGCCTTGTGTCGTTTAGCCTTGCGTACATCAGGCGAATGCGAGGCGGGAGATCATGGTCGTGGAGGAATCGGATGAGTCACAACAAGCCATTGGAGGCGTTCAAGGATAGCGCTGCTTTATCTCTGGGCGTTGAGCTCGAACTTCAGTTGGTCTCCAAGCGTGATTTTGACTTGACGCGAGGAGCGACTGACCTGATCGGTGCGCTGAATTACGATGAGCGTTTCGGTGAAATCAAGCTGGAAATTACCGAGAGCATGATCGAAATCAGCACACTTCCACGGTTGACCGTGGACGGCATCGCTGCCGACCTTGGTGGTCTGCGGGATACGCTGCTCAGCCATTGCGAGCGAAATAATATCGGGGTCTGCGGTGGCGGTACGCATCCCTTCCACCATTGGCCGGAAAGGCGCATTTGCCCGGGTGACCGCTTTGATCAGATTTATCAGCGTTACGGTTATCTGGCCAAGCAATTTACTGTTTTCGGGCAGCACATTCATGTCGGCTGCACCTCAGCCGATGATGCCATCTGGCTGACCCAGGCGCTGGGTGTTTATGTGCCGGCCTTTATTGCCTTGTCCGCATCCTCGCCATTTGTTGATGGGGTCGACAGTTTTTATCAGTCCGCCCGGCTCAATGCCGTGTCCGCCTTTCCTTTGAGCGGTCAGTGCCCAGCGCTGGATAGTTGGGCGCATTTTGTTGAGCATTTTGGCTTCCTGCAAGCTTGCGGCATTGCTCAGGGGATCAAGGATTTGTATTGGGATGTGCGCCCCAAGCCGGAATTTGGCACCGTTGAAATACGTGTTTGTGACACGCCTCTCTCCATCGAACAGGCAAGTTCTCTCGCAGCTTTGGCGCAGTCTCTTTCGCGCTGGCTGCTGCGTACCCGCCCGCCGTTGGCGACCGGCAAGCAGGCGCATGTTGCGCGCTACAACAAATTCCAGGCCTGTCGTTATGGCCTCGACGCAATGATTTCTGATCCGGTGGCCTTGTGCCAAATCCCGCTCAAGGAAAGCCTGGGCAGCTTGCTGGAGGATTTGGCTGAAGATGCTCGTGCCTTGGGTTGCGAACACTGGCTCAATCCACTTCGACGGATGGTGGCCGAGAACACGGGGGATGCAAAATGGCTGCGGACTCAACAGAGCCAGCACGGGAATCTGAATGATGTCGTTCGTCAAGCCAGCGCGTGCCTGAGGCGCAAAGACAATCCGTTTTTGGAGAAAAACTCATGATCCGCCGCTTGTCAGTGCTTATACTGGGTTGGTTGATTTCTGCTGGTGCAGTGGCGGCAACGCAAAATTGCCAGTTTGAACAGATAGCGGTCGGCGAACAGAAATTGGGCCCGTGGATCGACAAGAGCAACTGGTTGGCCATTGAAAATCAGCGTGTCAGTTTGCAGGCCAGCGAGATGTTTATGCCGGCTTGGCGATTATTGCCAAGCACTAAAGCTAAACGGGCCGAGCTTGCTGCCAACCAAAGGCAATTCGACGCCACCCCAATTACTGATCCGCTTGATGGCAGTCAGCGCGATCTTGGATTTTTGCTCGATAGCCGTCTCTATGTCGATGGTCTTATTGTTTTGCACAAAGGTCGTATTGTCACTGAGCGCTACCGCAATGGCTTGTTGTCTGATAGGCCAAGGTTGTTGCAGGAGGCGACACGACCGTTGCTGAACTTGCTTGGCGCCATGAGTATCAGCCAGGGCAAGCTTGCTGCCGATAAATCTGTTGTTCGTTTTCTACCTAGCCTGACGACCTCCACCGGCCTACGGAAAGTATCAGTTCAGCGCTTGCTGGATGACGAAAAACGCCACGCCTGGACGTCGGAAGAATTGGACCTCTGGCGCCAGGCTGCAGGCTGGACGGAGAAGCCGTCAGGCAACAGCATTCGTGACTGGCTTGCTCAGCCGGGGCTTTGGGATTCGGACTTGGTTAAACCGGAAATGCCGCTGTTTGGTGCAAGGCCGGAGGATGATCTGCTGGCTTGGGCATTGACGGAAAGTAACGCGACGCCGCTTGCGCAATTGTTTTGTGAACAATTGCTGACCCGGGCTCAACCGGAGCATCCCGTTCTTTGGCTGAGTGACCCGCAAGGGATAGCATTGGCTTCCGGGTTGGCACTCAGTTTGCGCGATTTTGCCAAACTGGGGCAACTACTGGTCGAGGCTCGCACTAGCCGTCACCGTGGAAAAATACCCGCCTGGTTTATTGAGGCGTTAACTGCATCGTCGGGAGCGCGCTCATCAGAGATCAACGGGCTGAGCAAGGGTAGTGAGTTACGTTATGGTTTTGTGCGTCTGGGCGGTAAATCCAATCGCGTCGCCCTGATCGGCGCCCACGGCACCAGTCTCTTTGTGGATTTTGATCGACGCATGGTGGTCGCTCTGTTTGCTACCCATCCCGGTCAAAACTCTCCTGCCGTGCTGGCTACGCTGGAAGAGGTGTGGCAGGCGATAGGGCGTTCCATCGGCAAGTAGCTCAGACTTCACCCAAACCAGCCCGACTCAGGGAGACGTTTGCCCCCTGTTGGTCGGGTTGAAACCGGATCGGGAACGCTACACTTACTCGCCCAACATGCTGCGCAGCATCCAGGCATTCTTTTCGTGAATCTGCATCCGCTGGGTCAATAGGTCAGCGCTCGGCTCATCGCCGGCCTTGCTGACGATCGGCATGACACTGCGTGCCGTCTTGACGACAGCCTCCTGCCCGGCGAGCAACTGCTTGAGCATTTCGGTGGCGTTCGGCACGCCTTCGCTTTCCTTGATGACGGTCAGCTTGACAAACTCACGGTAGGTGCCGGGGGCAGGGAAGCCCAAGGCGCGGATACGCTCGGCGATGAGGTCCAGCGCATTCCACAATTCCGTGTATTGCCCCATGAACATCACATGCAGGGTGTTGAACTGTGGGCCGGTAACATTCCAGTGAAAGTTGTGGGTCTTGAGGTAGAGCGTGTAAGAGTCTGCCAGGAGGCGCGAAAGCCCGTCGGCAATTTTTTCACGTTCTTTTTTGCTGATGCCAATATCCATGGTCATGATGCGCTCCCTTATAAGGTTTTGGATGGGTGGCTTGCCCGCAAGCAGGCCGGCTTTGGATGACCTTATTGTGCCGCGATCAATCTTTCGATGCCAATGCTTTGTGCGCATACGCGATATAGTTGCTGGCTATCAAACAAGAAAAAGGCGGGGTCGAAACCCCGCCTTTTGGTTGATCCAGATAAACCGGATTATTTGTCGTTGCTTTGCAGATTTTTCAGCAGGTTGGCTGCCGCATCTTCCTCATTGCCTTCCTTCTTGGCTGCGCCAGAACCTTCGCCATCTTGCTGATTCAATATGGAATCGAGATCGATCGGTGGTGGTGCTGTGCCATCTCTTTCCATCTGTGCTTGTGCTCGCTGTGCATCATCACCGTAACTGACCACGTTGGGGAAGATGATAATGATCGCCACCATGATGATCTGGATACAGACGAAGGGAATGGCACCCCAGTAGATATCTGTCGTCTTGACCGTGGGCGGGGCAACCGAACGCAGGTAAAAGAGTGCAAAGCCGAACGGCGGGTGCATGAACGAAGTTTGCATATTGACCGCGAGGAGAATACCGAACCAGACCAGATCGATGCCCAGCTTGTCCGCGACCGGTGCCAGCAGCGGCACGATGATGAACGACAGTTCAAAGAAGTCGAGGAAGAAGGCGAGCAGGAAGACCATGATGTTGACCACGATCAGGAAGCCGACTTGTCCGCCGGGCAGACCGAGCAACAGATGTTCGACCCACAAATCGCCGTTGACCGCACGGAAGACCAGACCAAAGACGGTTGAGCCAACCAGGATGAAGATCACGAACGAGGATAGCTTGCCGGTGGTTGCCATGGCTTGCTTGAGTAGCTTGAAATTCAGCCGCTTGCGTCCAATCGCCAGTGCGAGAGCGCCGGTAGCCCCCATGGCCCCGCCTTCGGTCGGTGTAGCAATGCCGAGGAAGATGGTGCCGAGAACAAGGAAGATCAGCAGCAGCGGCGGCACCATGGTGGTGACGACGCGCACCATGAGTTTGACACCACGCAATGTCCGAGCTTCTGGCGGCAAAGCGGGGGCTGACTGCGGCTTGAGCAGGGTGAGCAAGACCACGTAGCCGACATAAAGCCCGGTCAGAATCATCGCCGGGATGATGGCACCTTCGTACATGTCACCGACGGAGCGACCGAGTTGGTCGGCCATGATGATCAGCACCAGTGACGGCGGGATGATCTGGGCCAGCGTACCGGAGGCGGCAATGACGCCACAGGCAAGTCGCTTGTCGTAGCCGTAGCGCAGCATGATGGGCAGTGAAATCAGACCCATCGAAATGACCGAGGCTGCAACCACACCTGTCGTCGCGGCGAGCAGGGCGCCAACGAAGATGACGGCAAAGGCCAGGCCGCCACGGATCGGGCCGAACAACTGGCCGATGGTGTCGAGCAGGTCTTCCGCCATACCGGAGCGTTCAAGAATCAACCCCATGAAGGTGAAGAACGGGATGGCCAGCAGCGTATCGTTGGCCATGATGCCAAAAATACGTTCCGGCAAGGCCTGGAACAGGGCTGGTGTGAGCAGGCCGAGTTCAATACCGATCAAGCCAAAGACAATACCGTTGGCGGCCAGGGCAAAAGCGACTGGATAGCCGAAGAGGAGAAAGACGACCAGCGCGCCAAACATCAGCGGTGCCATATTGGCAATCATGAATTCCGCCATTATTTGGCCTCCTGTGCTTTGGCGGCAGCAATCGCGGCAGCCAGTTCTTCTTCGGGGGTCGGTGCTGCTTCCTTGGCGTTAGGGTCGCCAATCATTCCTGCGAGGAAGGCGATACGCTTGATCAATTCGGAAATCCCCTGGAGTGCGAGCAGGAAGAAACCGATGGGCAGCAGAATCTTGACCGGCCAGCGAATCAATCCGCCGGCGTTGGATGACATTTCCTGAATTTTGTAGGATTCTGCAACCAGCGGCAAGGATAGCCAAAGTACCAGAATCACCATCGGCAGCAGAAAGAACAGGGTACCGATAATGTCGATCACGGCTAGTCCGCGAGCGGAAAATCTGCCGGAAATGACGTCGATGCGCACATGCTCATTTTTCTGAAGCGTATAGGGTGAGCAAAGCAAAAAGACGGCAGCAAACAGATACCACTGGATTTCCAGCAAGCCATTTGAACTGTCATTGAATATAAAACGGTAGCTGGCATTGCCAGCACTGATCAGCGCCATGATCAGAACGAGCCAGAAAGCGCCTTTGCCGACCCGCTCGTTGAGCCAGTCGATAAGCTGCGAGAGCTTTAGCAGAAGGGTCACGAATAGTCCTCCTCGGTTGATAAAATTCCCGGCTTCTTTAAGAGTTAAGTGGCCGAGGTTGATTGAAATTACTCGGTGCCAATTTACAGCGAAGGTGAGCGCACGACCATGGTGGAAATCCCTATAACTCAGACAACCCGAATTTGCCTCGTGCGTCACGGCGAAACCGAATGGAACGCCGAGCGCCGGATTCAGGGGCAAATCGACATCGGCCTCAATGAAACCGGCTTGCGCCAGGCGCAAGCGGCGGGCCGCTGGCTCAAATCGGCTGGCATTGTTGCGCTTTACAGCAGCGATCTCAAACGGGCAAAAACTACCGCCGAGGCTTTGGGTGAAGCGCTGGGCTTGACGCCCGTTCTGGTGCCGGAGATGCGCGAGCGGCGCTATGGCGTTTTTGAGGGACTGACTTACGCCGAGGCTCATGACCGGTTTCCCGAGGGCTATGCCGCTTTCGAGGGGCGCAATGCCGATTACAACTTTGAAAATGGCGAAAGTCTGCATCAGATGTTTGATCGCGTGACCGGCAAGCTGACTGAAATCGCTGCCGCGCATCCTGGGCAGACGGTGGCGATCGTGCTGCACGGCGGCGTGCTTGATGTCATCAACCGCTTCGTGCGCGGCAATTCGCTGGAGACGCCGCGTGATTTCCTGATCCCGAATGCCGGTATCAACTGGATTGTTACGGTCAACGGCGTTTGGCGCATAAAAAATTGGGGCGAAACCGCGCATCTCGAACCCGGCGCGCTTGACGAACTTCCCTCGTGATAAAATTCGCACCCTTTTCAATGGCTTGAGGCATTAAAAATGTTTTCCGCGAAAGACACCCTGGCAAAGACTGATCCTGAACTCTGGCAAGCCATTGAGGCTGAAGTGCAGCGTCAGGAAGACCACATCGAACTGATCGCCTCTGAAAACTATGTGAGCCAGGCTGTCATGGAAGCCCAGGGCTCACAGCTGACTAACAAATATGCGGAAGGCTACCCCGGTAAGCGCTACTACGGCGGTTGCGAGCATGTCGATGCCGCCGAGCAACTGGCCATCGACCGCCTGAAAAAACTGTTTGGTGCCGAAGCCGCCAACGTTCAGCCGAACTCCGGTTCGCAGGCCAATCAGGCTGTGCTGATGGCCTTTTGCAAACCCGGCGACACGATCATGGGCATGAGCCTGGCCGAAGGCGGCCACCTGACCCACGGCATGGCGCTGAACATGTCTGGCAAATGGTTCAACATCGTTTCCTACGGCTTGAATGAGCAGGAAGAAATCGATTACGACAAGATGGAAGCGCTGGCCCGCGAACACAAGCCGCGCCTGATCATCGCTGGCGCCTCGGCCTACGCCCTGCGCATCGATTTCGAGCGTTTCGCCAAAGTCGCCAAGGAAGTTGGCGCGATTTTCATGGTCGACATGGCGCACTACGCCGGCCTGATCGCCGCCGGTTTCTACCCGAACCCGGTGCCTTTCGCTGACGTCGTTACCTCGACCACCCACAAAACCCTGCGCGGCCCGCGCGGCGGCATCATCCTGATGAAGGCCGAGCACGAAAAGGTGATCAACTCCGCCATCTTCCCCGGCCTGCAAGGCGGTCCGCTGATGCACGTCATCGCCGCCAAGGCAGTGGCTTTCAAGGAAGCCGCTACGTCGGGCTTCCGTAATTATCAGGAACAAGTCGTTGCCAACGCCCGCGTCATGGCGCGAGTGTTGTCGGAAGAGCGCGGTCTGCGCGTCGTTTCCGGTCGCACCGAAAGCCACGTTTTCCTGCTCGATCTGCGCACCAAGAACATCACCGGCAAGGACGCAGAGGCTGCTTTGGGCCGTGCGCACATCACGGTCAACAAAAACGGCATCCCGAACGACCCGCAAAAGCCGTTTGTTACCTCCGGCATTCGTATCGGCTCCCCGGCCATGACGACGCGCGGCTTCACCGAAATCGAAGCCGAGCAGGTCGCACATCTGGTGGCCGATATTCTCGAAGCGCCGAACGACGAAGCCGTGGCCGCAACGGTGCGCGCCAAGGTCTCCGATATCTGCAAGAAATTCCCGGTCTACGGTGCTTAAGGCGGTCATTGGTGATTGGGAATGGGTGATTAGTAAAATCGCCCCCCGATGACCAATCCCTAATCCCCCCTAACGCCTCACCATTCCCCCATGAAATGCCCCTTCTGCGGTACTGAAGATACGGCGGTTGCCGACACCCGTTTGAATGACGAGGGTGACGTCGTCCGCCGCCGCAGAAAGTGCAATGCCTGCGACAAGCGCTTTACGACTTACGAGCGGGCGGAAATCCAGTTGCCGCAGGTGGCCAAGAAAAACGGCTTGCGGACTGAGTTCAGCCGTACCAAGTTGCGCGCCAGCCTTGAGCTGGCACTGCGCAAACGGCCTGTTTCGATTGAGTCAGTCGATGCGGCGGTGGCCGATATTGAGGAAATGTTGCTTTCGGCTGGAGAACGCGAAGTCAGCACGCAGCAATTGGGCGAACTGGTGATGCGCGAGCTGAAGAAGCTCGACAAGGTGGCTTATATCCGCTTCGCCTCGGTTTATCGTAATTTTGAAGACGTGGATGCCTTCTCCAAGGCGATTCGCGAAGTTTCCCCCAAGCCTGCAAAAAAATGAGCTTTTCCGCTGTTGACCACAACATGATGGCGCGCGCGCTACAGTTGGCAGAACGCGGGTTGTGGACAACCGCGCCGAATCCGCGCGTTGGCTGCGTGCTGGTGCGCGACGGCTGGATCGTCGGCGAAGGCTGGCACCAGAAGGCCGGTGAGCCGCATGCCGAGGTGCATGCGCTGCGTGCCGCCGGGCCCAAGGCGCGTGGCGCTACTGCGTATGTGACGCTTGAGCCGTGCAGCCATCACGGGCGCACGCCGCCCTGCGCCGAGGCTTTGATTGCAGCCGGCGTGTCGCGCGTGGTGGCGGCGATGAGCGACCCCAATCCGCTGGTGGCCGGCAAGGGCCTGGCGCTTTTGGCGGCTGCCGGTATTGACGTCGCCAGTGATTTGCTGGAGAACGAAGCGCGCGAACTGAATATTGGTTTTGTCTCGCGCATGACGCGCGGTCGGCCCTGGTTGCGGCTGAAAACTGCTGCCAGTCTCGATGGCAAAACGGCACTGAATAATGGCCTCAGCCAATGGATCACCGGGCCCGATGCACGGCGCGACGGTCATCGCTTTCGAGCGCGGGCCTGTGCGATTTTGACCGGCATCGGCACGGTGCGCGACGATGATCCGCAACTCAGTGTGCGCGATGTTGAAACGACACGGCAACCCTTGCGCGTGGTGGTTGATAGCAAGCTGGAAATCCCTTTGACCGCCCGTATTTTGCAGGATGGCAACACGCTGGTCGTTGGTGCTGTCGAAGATGCCGAAAAAGTCGAATTGTTACGGTCAACCGGGAATTCGGTCGAAATTTTGCCGAATGATTCCGGCAAGGTCGATTTGAAAGCCTTGCTTGAATTGCTGGCGCAGCGCGGTATCAACGAAGTGCACGCTGAGGCCGGCTTCAAACTGAATGGCTCGCTATTGCGCGAAGGTCTGGTCGATGAATTGCTGCTTTATCTGGCACCCTGCCTGATTGGCCACGAGGCCAGCGGCCTGTTTAATCTGCCTGAGCTGACGAGTCTCGATGGCAAACGCCAGTTGCAGATTCGCGATCTGCGTCAGCTTGGCGAAGATATTCGCCTGATCGCCCGTTTCCGTTAGGCCCGCAAACCGCGCAGCCGGGGTCTTTTTTGAACTTGACGCTGCGCCATTCCATTTCCAGCGTATCAAGCAACAACAAGCGTCCGGTCAGCGATTCGCCGATATTGGCAGCCAGTTTCAAGGCTTCCGCCGCCTGCATGGTGCCGATAATGCCGGTCAACGGGGCAAAGACACCCATCGTCGCGCAGCGTGTTTCTTCGACATCCTCGCCTTCCGGAAACAGACAGTGGTAGCACGGCGAGTCGTCACGACGCAGGTCATAGACGCTGATCTGCCCGTCAAAACGCACGGCAGCGCCGGAAACCAGCGGCTTGCGGTGATGCACGCAGGCGCGGTTGATGGCGTGGCGGGTGGCGAAGTTATCGGTGCAATCGAGAACGATGTCAGCGCTGGCAACCAGCGTGTCGAGTGCCTCACCCGACAGGCGCTGCTGTAGCGCGACAATTTCAATTTCAGGATTCATCGCGGTCAGCGCAATTTTGCCCGATGCCACCTTGGGCATCCCGACTCTGTCCTGAATGTGCAGGATCTGGCGTTGCAGGTTGGTGAAATCCACCGTGTCGTTATCGACCAGCGTGATTTTGCCCATCCCCGCTGAAGCCAGATAAAGCGCCGCCGGCGAGCCGAGGCCACCAGCCCCGATGACCAGCGCGTGGCTGTTCAAAATTCCTTGTTGCCCCTCGATGCCGAGGGCGTCCAGCAGAATGTGGCGGCTGTAACGGAGAAGCTGCTCGTCCGTCACTTGTAGTCTCGCCACTCCGGCGGGGTCTCGTCATGATCACCATGTGGATGATGGCCCCAGGCTTGGACATAAGCTTCCTGCTCTGAGCGTTTTATGCGCTTTTCTGGTGCGCCCAGATTGTGCAACTGAGTTTCTTCAACATAATAAATCAGTGCCCGGGTCAGCTTGGTCATCAAGGTATTGTCGAGATGAAAGCCTTTATTGACCAGATGCTCGTCGAGTTCGCGCAAAGTATGGTCGGTGAGTTCGTATGAAACACCAACGGCACGCTTGTCGAATTTGGGTGCGGCATCCAGAGCCTCAAGATTGCTCAGGTCTTCAGCCGCTTCGGGCACTTGCCCGGGCGGGAACTTCGAGAACACGATCTCGCGTTTTTTCTTGAGGTCTGGATCGCTCATCTTCAGTCCTGATGACGAATTATTGAACCTTGTTCTGCATGATCTGCATGCCCTTGAGAAGGTTGAGCGCCTGCTGGAACTGATGGTCGGTTTTGCTGGCGTACTCAAGACGGGTTGGTGCGTCTTCGTCTCCTTCGTCTTTGCCCTTGTCCTTGGTGGTCGGCTTGCTTTGCTTGTTGACTTCTTTCGGCGTTTCTTTGGGCGCTTCCTTTTCGCGATCATTGCTCAGGTGACGTTCAAGATCTGCCTCGCGCAGGCGGGGCTGGGCAGAACCGTTACCGTTGGGCGACTCTTCGACAATGATGTCTGGCACGATACCCTTGGCCTGGATTGAGCGGCCATCCGGCGTGTAGTAGCGCGCAGTCGTCAACTTGATGGCGGAGTTGCCGGGCAACGGCAAAACTGACTGGACAGAACCCTTGCCGAAGGTCTGGGTGCCCATGATCACCGCGCGTTTGTGATCCTGCAGCGCGCCGGCAACGATTTCTGAGGCAGAGGCAGAGCCGGCGTTAACCAGTACCACCATCGGTACTTTTTTGACGTCAATGGGCATCGTGAGTAGTGGGTCTTCAGTGGTGCCACGCAGGTAGTCACGGGGCCGAGCGAGGAACTCTGCCTTGGCATCAGCGGTGCGACCGTCCGTTGACACAACCTTGACGTCAGGCGGCAGGAAAGCTGCTGAAACGCCGATGGCGCCATTCAACAGGCCGCCCGGATCGTTACGCAGATCAAGCACGAGGCCGCGCAAATTGCCATCTTTGTACAGGTTGGTTACTTGTTTGGCGAGTTCGGCAACGGTCTTGTCCTGAAATTGAGTGACACGAACCCAACCGTAGCCCGGCTCAACCAGTTTGGATTTGACGCTTTGCACTTTGATGACTTCGCGCATCAAGGTGATTTCAAGTGGCTTGCTTTCGCCTTTGCGGAGAATCGACAGCTTGATCGGTGTCTTGGGCTTGCCGCGCATTTTTTTCACGGCATCGTTGAGCGACAGTCCTTTGACCGGGGTGTCGTCGAGCTTGAAAATCAGGTCGCCGGATTTGACGCCAGCGCGATAGGCCGGTGTATCTTCAATCGGTGAAACAACCTTGACCAAGCCATCTTCCATCCCGACTTCAATACCCAAGCCGCCAAATTCGCCTTGCGTCCCAACCTGTAAGTCCTTGAATGCGTCAGCGTCAAGGTAAGCGGAATGCGGGTCGAGGTTGGCCAACATGCCGGAGATGGCATTGGTGATCATCTTTTTGTCTTCAACCGGCTCGACATAGCCCTGCTTGATAGCGCTGTACACCTCGGCAAAGGTGCGCAGTTCGTCAATCGGCAGGCCTGGTTTGACTTCCTTGTCAGCCAGTGCGGGAACGCCCAGGCTAATCATTGCACCGGCGATAAATCCGCCAATTACCAAACTGATAGTTTTTGTTTTGTTCATTTGAGACTTGCCCATTTCATCGGGTCGATCGGTTGCCCACGGTGGCGGAGTTCAAAGTATAAACCGGAATCCGGATTGCCCCCGCTGTTACCCACGGTGGCTACCGTCTCCCCGCCTTTGACTGCCTGACCCACCTGTTTAAGCAGAGAATCGTTGTTACCGTAAATCGAAAGATAAGCGTCGCCATGATCAACAATCAACAGATTGCCAAAGCCACGCATCCACTCAGAAAAAACCACGCGTCCATTCGCCACTGCCTTAACATCGCTCCCGACGCCGGCTTTGATGAACAGGCCTTTCCAGGTGCCGCCGCCGTCGCGCGGTCGCCCGAAGCGACCCGAAACATTGCCAAGCACTGGTAAGCGTAACTTGCCTTTTTGTCGACCAAAGCTGCCATCACTGGCAACCGGTTCGTAACGATTCTCCGCTTCGACTGCTTTGCTGCGCGGCGGTTCGCTGGGTGTGGCCGTATTTTGTGCTGCCTTTGTGACGGTGCGGTCGTTGGTTCTGGCGCTTTCGCGCTGAGCTTCTTTTTGCTTTGCCTGTTCAGCCAGGCGTGCAGCTTCTTTGGCTCGGGCAATTTCAGCCGCTCGCGCCGCTTTGGCCGCCTGTGCCGCTTGGGCAGCAAGAATTTGTGAGAGGCGATCAATCAGCTTGCTTAGGCGCTTTTCATTTTTTTGCAAATTGCCAATTTCCTGGCGCTGTGCGCTAACTTTGCTTGAGATCTGACTAAACAGCACCTTACGGTCTTCGCGCTGTTTTTCCAGTTCGGCGTGGCGCTCCTGTTGCTTGGTTTCGATGCCTCGCAATTCGTCGGCCTGCGCTTTGGTGTCGGCGGCCAATGTTTTTTTTCTGTCCAGCGTGGCATTGATTTCGCCCATCATTTCAGCGCGAGTGAGGGCGATAGCGGACAGATAGTGCAGATCGCGCGCCATCTGGTTTGGGTCGTCACCATTGAGCAGAAGTTGCAGAGAGTCGGGGCTGCCACGCAAGTATTGACGGTAAAGCATTTTTTCCAGTTGAGACTGCTGCTGGCCCAGCGTGTTACCTAATTCTTTGGATTGAAGTTCGAGATTTTGTAGTCTTTTTTGCAGTTGACCGCGATGATTGCCCAGTTCGTGGAGTTCTCGCTGCAAACGGGATATCTGACGTTCGGATTCGCGCAGACGATCAGCCGCATCGGCCTTGTTTTCTTCGTTGCTGGATAAGTCCTTGCGTAATGTTTCAATACGGTTGCGGAGTTCGCCCAAGTCAGCCTGTTTGTCAGCAATTTCCGGGCTGGCATTGCTGGGTGTGGCCGATTTTTTGGCAGCTGCAGGCGGGTGGTAAGCAAGGCAAAGGGCGAGCAAAATGGTCGCCAAAACAGCACGAGAGGGTTTTTGCAGTATGGGGAATGCAGGCAAGTGGCTGTCTCTGGCGGCGATGCCTGAAAAATCTGCGGGGCGTGCCGGGTTGTTGATTAAGGTCTGTGAAAGCTAAAGGCTTATTTTATAATGCTCCATTATTCCTAGAGGGGGAATTGACTTGGAAACGCCAACTTTAAATCTTATCGAGAAGCAGGAGCACATCGAATTGGCCGCGCGCGCGCTCAAGGGGATCGCTCACCCGCTGCGTCTCAAAATCCTGTGTGTCATTGGTGACAGGGAGGTTTGTGTGCAGGAAATTGTTGATCAGGTCGGGACGTCGCAAAGCAATATCTCCCAGCATCTGGCCATCCTGCGGGAAAAAAATGTTTTGATGACGCGCAAAGATGCCAACCGTGTGTTTTATCGGGTCGGCGATCAGCGCACCCTGCAACTGGTTGGTATGATGCGCGAAGTTTTTTGTGGAGAGGTGGGTTAATTGGTACCAATGGAGTTTATCAATCAGAACATTTTGCTGATTGGCGTTGTAGTAGCGAGTGCGATTGCCTTGATTTGGCCGATGTTAATGGGGGGCGGCGGTAATAGCGTCTCCCCCGCCGAGGCCACGATGCTGATTAACCGTGAAGATGCACACATTGTCGATGTGCGCGAAGCCAGTGAGTTTGCTGATGGTCATATGCCGGATGCGCATCATCTGCCGCTGTCAAAGCTGAGCGAGCATTTGGGGCAACTTGAGAAATTCAAGGAGAAGCCATTGATCGTCTGTTGTGCGACCGGCATGCGTTCCAACAAGGCCTGCCGGGAATTGACCAAGCAGGGCTTTGCTAAAGTTCACAATCTGGCGGGCGGTATGGATGCCTGGGTCGGCGCCGGTTACCCGGTCAAAAAGGGAGGTCGCAGCAAATGAGCGCAGCAGTATTGATGTACACCACGGCAGTTTGTCCGTTTTGCACGCGAGCCAAGCAATTGCTGAGCGCGCGTGGCGTGGCGCAGATCGAAGAAGTGCGTATTGATCTTGATCCGGTGCGTCGTGAAGAAATGATGGAAAAAACCAAGCGCCGTACCGTGCCGCAAATTTATATCGGTGATACGCATGTCGGCGGTTGTGATGACCTTTATGCGCTGGATGCCGCCGGCAAGCTTTTGCCCTTGCTTGAAGTCAATTAACTCTTGGAAAGATAGACATGGAACAAAACGAAGAACAGCAGCCAGTTTTTGGTATTGAAAAGCTCTACATCAAAGACTTGTCCGTTGAAGTGCCGAATGCGCCGGAGATTTATCTTGAGCGCGAGGCGCCGCAGGTGGAAATCCAGCTGAATACCGGTGGGCGCGGGATTGGTGAAGGCGTTTTTGAGGTGGTGCTGACGGTGACGGTGACCGCCAAGCTGGCTGACAAAACGGTGTTTTTGGTCGAAGTCGGTCAGGCCGGTATTTTCCGCATCATGAATGTGCCGCAAGAACAGGTCGAGCCGCTGATCGCTGTTGCCTGTCCGAACATCCTGTTTCCTTACGCTCGTGAAGCGGTTTCGGATGCGGTCACACGCGCCGGTTTCTCGCCAATTGTTTTGCAGCCGGTGAATTTCGAGTCCATGTACATGGCGCGTTTGCAAGAACAGCAGGCGCAGCCTGCATCTTCTGAAACGCTGCAGTAAGGGGTAATGCCATGCGTCGGGTGCTGAGTCTTCTACTTCTATTAGCCGCAAGCCTCCCGGCGCTGGCGATTGACTATCGTTCAGTTGTCCCGCCAGCGGCGATTTTGTTCGATTCGCCCTCGCTAAAGGGCAAAAAACTGTATCTGATCAAGGCGCAAACGCCTGTTGAAGTGATCGTCAAGCTCGACGGCTGGAGTAAGGTCCGCGATGCCGAAGGCACCCTTGCCTGGATAGAAACCAAACTCCTGGCAGAACGGCGGACGGTGATTGTGACAGCCTCAGTCGCCGAGCTCAGGCAGGCAGATCAAATGGATGGCAAACTGCTTGCCGAATTCGATAAATGGGTTGCACTCGAATTTGTTGAGCCAGCATCAATGGGCTGGGCCAAGGTCAAGCATCGTGACGGGTTGAGTGGCTTTGTGCGTTCAACACAAGTCTGGGGTTTATGAAAATCACCTTGTTGGGCGCCGGTGCCTGGGGGACGGCGCTGGCAATCGCCTTTGCTGGCAAGCACCAGATAAGCCTTTGGTCGCGCGAGGAAGATGTTGCGGTCGACCTCAAAACTACCCGGGAAAATCATCGTTTCTTCCCCGGCTACCAATTGCCGGATTCTGTCGAGGTGTTGACCGATTTCGCAGTGGCAGTGGCTGCGGCAGAATTGTTGGTGATTGCTACGCCGATTGCCGGCTTGCGTCCGACGGCTGAGCAGCTTAAAAAAGCTGGTTCGGTCTGCCCGCTGATTTGGGTCTGTAAAGGTTTCGAAGCTGGCACCGGGTTGCTACCGCATCAGGTGATTGCCGAAGTGCTTGGCCCGCAAGCAGTCTGTGGCGCCTTGTCCGGCCCCAGTTTTGCCGAGGAGGTTGCCGCCGGACAACCGACCGCCGTGGCGCTTGCTGCCAACGATCCGACATTTGCTCGTGAAGCAGCGCGCCAGTTGCATAGTAGTCGCCTGCGTATTTATGCCAACGATGATTTGATTGGTGTCGAGGTCGGTGGTGCGGTCAAAAACGTGCTGGCGATTGCAACGGGAGTTTGCGATGGCCTCAAACTTGGCCTCAACTCCCGTGCTGCGCTGATGACGCGAGGCTTGGCTGAAATCGCCCGCCTGGGTCTTGCGCTGGGGGCGCAACGCGAAACCTTCATGGGTCTTGCCGGTATGGGCGATCTGGTACTGACCTGTACTGGTGATCTCTCCCGCAACCGCCGCGTTGGTTTGGCGCTGGCCGAAAACAAGTCTTTGCCGCAAATACTTGAAGAACTCGGCCATGTTGCCGAAGGTGTTTACACCGCCCACGAAGTCGCCAAGCTGGCACTTGAATTTGCAGTTGATATGCCGATTTCCTCAGCTGTCGCCGCTGTCCTGGACGGTCAACTCAGTGCCGCCTCGGCGCTGGAGCGGTTGATGGCACGCGATCCTCGGGAAGAATTGGCTTAAGGCAAGCGACCGGCAGCGACCATTCGCGATTTGAGGATGGTGGGGACGATCCAGGTGACGATGTCATCGAAAGCGTCGTTGGGTACTTTGGAAACAAAGGTCAAGTCTGCGTCAGAATTCTCTTTCTCATCACCTGAACCATTTTCCAATTTGTTGCCTGCTGAGTTATACGCCCCTGCAGATCTTTTGCCATGACTGACGATAACAGCAGGTACGTCTCCTGCGACTGTGTGACTTGCTCCGTCTTCAATGTTCGCTCTTCCTGTGGTTGTCATATCGAATTTAGCGCGCATCCCATTGTTTTTTTCTTCCTCAGTTAACGGATTTGAGAACTCAAACCCAACAAGGTAGGTAAAGCGATTTCCCCAAGGGTCAGCTTCGGAAATGCCCAGAGTTTTCCAAGGTAAAACACCAAACTCCAAAGTGCAAACTTTGTCAGCCGCTGTACCAGTTAGCGCACTTTCTAAAGCCTCGTTGCCACCTACATCGCTTTGGAGAGTGGGGTCTGCGGGGCAAGGCAATCGCCCGTTGGTCATGGCGTAACCAAGTAACGCCTCGCGGATATTCTCTAATTGAAGCTGTACATCAGAGTTTTCTGCAACTGAGCGCTGGGCGGAAATGCCAACCATCAACCCCATTGACATTAACGCGACAATGATTAAAACCATCGCCAATTCGACAAGGCTAAATCCTCGGTGTTGCTTTGGTGCGTGGCGCATTTGTGTCACTTGGCGGCTAGTAGGCTAAACGGTCGTTGAAGGTGCTAGTTACTGACTTGCTTGAGAATGCTGCGCTTGGAGTTTGTGCATCATCATTTCGTGAAATATCAGTATTGTTGGCTTCCTCAAAAAACTGGATCACTTTACGCTCCGCGCCGTCGCTACGTTTTGTATTTTCTTGAGCCAGTGATGCTAAGGGTTTGCCCGCGCTAATTGTCACTACACAATAAGCACCAGCATCATTGACCTTCAATTTCCCCACGCATTTTTCCCCTGCAGGCTGAGCACGATATCGATCGCTGATTTGGTAGAAAATGTAGTCAGACCAACCGTTTGCTTCCCACCAGGTTTTGCTACCGGTAGGGGGAAGGAACGGGGTGCAACTCGCACCTAGCCATTTGGTGGGGGTTGCGGCATTCGCTAATGCAGATTGAAGTGATTCTTCCAGTGTGTTGCCTTTGCTCATCAGTGTGTCAAGTAGTTTTTGCGTTTTGTTAAGTGCAGTTTGTGCGTTTGCTAGGGCACTTGAGTCGCTAGGGTTGTTACTTATTTGCAAGAGTAGTTTGATTGTCCCCGAGTCGCCGTCGAGGCTGTTCAACAAGCGCTGGGCTGCGACAAAGGCCGAGTTGTCGCTATCGTTTTCTTCATTTGGCTTTTTGCGTGCTTTTTGTGCGATTGATTTACTGTAGGCAGCACTGTTGTCCGCCCAGTAGCTAACCAGTTTTGTCAGAGCGCGGATTTCTTTGCCGCCGGTGAGCGTGCTAGTTGGTGTTTGCGCGCTAGTCACGAGTGAGTCGTGCACAATATTAAGCGTTGCTAGTGCAATGTTGTCTCCGTTGTTTTGTATGGCATTAATTAAATTATGGCTCTCGTTAATGAGCATGCGAACCGCCATATCGATTCCTGCTGGGTTGCTAGCAATGGTGCTACATGCTGCCGCCAAGCTATTGGCCACTAAGTCTTTGGCTGCAATTACTGCGTTAGAGCCTCCACCGATAAGATCAACATTGCTCTTAAGCAGGTGAAGTGAGCGTGATAGTGAGTCTAGCTCGACTTCTTTGGGCTTGAGCAAATAGGCATTGAGCGATTGGGCAATGTTCTCGTTGATGGTCTCCAAATTTTGTGGGTCAATGGCAAAGTAGTAGAGATTTACCAAATTAAATTTAGCATCAATTAATTTAACGGTCTCGCTGACTGCAGCGCTAACTGTTGCCTCAATTTGTGATGGTTGCGTGCTTATGGCGCTTAAAGCCGATGCTAAGCTGGTTAGCACGGCTGCTTTGGCATCCATGACTATCGCGGAGTCGCAACCTATTAGTTCAACATTGTTTTTGAGCGAATTTAGTATGTTGTTGAGCGCAATCAGATCAATTTCTTCACGTCTGGTCAGATAGCTTCTCAAGGCGTCGGTTACCAACTGATTGAGATCCTTAAGATGTAGCGGGTCTACTTCAACGATTAGTCGACTTTTCAAGATGCTGTCCTTGAGTATTTGATTGGCTGTGGCCAATAGCGATGCGTTTTTGATCGCTGATGCCACAAGGACGCTATCGTTGGGTGAGGCTTTTGCTAATTTGGCGGCATCGACAGTCAAACTCGCTAATTCAGTGTTGGTGACCAACAGCGTGCTTAACTCAGCGTTGCTGGTTAGACTATTGGCGAACAGTTTGCTTTTGAAAACGTTGGTCTGGGTCTGGAGAGCAGCGAGATTTCCCTCGTCAGGATTGGTGATTGCCAAAGTGATCTTGCCCTGTAGTTTGGTGTTTTCGGCCTCAAGTTCCATGAGAAATATATCAAAACCACTGTTGGCGAGTGCGACCAGTAAGGCGTCAAGGTCGGGTTTTGCTTGATTAATGGCTTGGGGAATCGCCGCTGCTCCAGTGGAGAAAGCATTGCTGCTGGCGGTGATAGTTCCCAGTGTTTTGTCCAGTGCATCAAAGCTGGTGGAGAGCGTCTTGGCTTTGTTGTAGAGATCTGTTGCGACGACATAGATCCGGTCATAAAGTACGCCGGCATAGGCGGTGGTTTCCTGGAGTTGCAGCATGACGCTACGATTTGACTCAGCATTCTCTGAAGATGCCGGGGTGTCAAAAGTGTTTAGGGCGGCGGCTAAGTCAATATTTGTTTGCTTGAGCAATTCATCGGGATTACCGCCAGGTTGGGTGGACGGAACCTGACCAAAAAGCGACTTTGCCTGACCTTTGAAAATTGTATTGGAGAGCGGAGCAGGCCATGGGTATGAGGCGTCCGGGGCTTCAAGAGCATGTTGTTCGAGACAAGTTTTAAGCTCGCCAGCAATTCGCTTTTCCACTGCTGCCATGAGTTCTTGACGCGTAATCACGGTGACTGTGTCGTTGAAAAACTCACCTACAGGGCCGTTCGAAAAATTTGTATCGGCGTCGGCATTTTCGCCATCAAGGTAGTCTGCGACGTTATTTGATGGGCGATTTTGACCCGCTAACGCGCCACCGGGGGCAATGATAACGGCGACAATTTCTCCGGCCCCATCAATCTGTAAATTACCAGCTGTGTCGCTGTTGATCGGTTGAGCGCTGTCATCATCTCGTAACGTGGGCGTTAACGAATACCAAAGTCGTGTGCCTGAATCATCAGTCAGTTCTGGCAGATCAAGAGTAACCCAAGGGAGCCAGCCCGTGTAGTTTGGACACTGCGCAGCTCCCGCGCCGATAAAGTGGTCGGCCTTACCATCATATGGGTGGTTTCCCAGGCCATTTTCATCAGTTATCAAGTCTGGGCAAGGTAAGCTGCCAGGCCGATTGTCGTCGGTAACAGCGCGAGCGATTAGTGCCTCTTTGGCCAGAGCCAGCGTAGCCCAGCGTTTAGTGGCTTCTTGCGTTTTACCAAAACCAATATTCGCACTGCGATAAAACGCATAACCCCCTGCGAGAATCAGGGCGAACATCAGTACCAGCAGCGCGATGCCGGATTGATGTTTGATGGAAGAAAATCGGCGCTTCTTCATAGATTAACGTCTGGGCGTGACGATAATTTGCCCACCACCCAGCAAACTATCCCGCGTGCCCGTCGCCGGATGGTAGGTCTCTCCGATGAGCCCACCTGGCGCGCCGCTGGCATTTTGTGCTCGACCATTGACCCAGCGGGTGTTTGGCCCAGCGCTGCGCCTTACTTCTCCGTTCAGGGTGTAGCTGGCTTCCTGGTCAAAATGGGCGCTGCCTTGCTGGCGGTGGTGCTCAAGGATGGTGCGTTGCTCGGGGGTGAAAAACAGGCGACCAAGCGGCTCCGCTTGCGCCCAGCTGGCGAAGGTGCAGAGAAATAGCAGAGAGGCGAGCCAGATTTTCATGGTGACTTGGGGCCACTGGCGCGGCGCAGGGTGACCCAGTCCATATCACAGTCGGCGCTCAGTTGCGCCAGGCTTGCCGGGTCTGGTTTGCGGTTGACGCGGCAACTACGCAATAAAACCATGGCTTTGGCACGTTGCTGGAGTTGTTGTGTGAAGTTGAGCAGGTCTTCTTCATGGACGAGTCGAAGTTGGATGTGCAGGTGGCTACTGTGATAAGCGTAGGCGGCACCAGCGACTTTGTCGAGGGCGAGTTGCGGGCCAAATTCGTAACTCATGCCGGGTAGTTGAAGTTGCGCCTGCAGTTCTTGCAACAACTCTATCCATTCCAGACGCCTTTCTTCGCCGGTCATGCCGGATTTTTCGAGTTGCTGGAACAAGGTGGTGCGTGCCTTGATTTCCTGTTCCTCGGTGCGTACCTGACGCAGGCGTTGGTCGATTTGTTGTCCTTGGTTCTTGGCGGCGGCATATTCGCTTCGTGCTTGTAGCAAGCGTTGTTGGCTCCAGAGGCCCAGCACCAGCGCCAGGCCAAGCAAAAGTACCGCGAACAGCAGGTGCCATCGCAGTTTTTGCAGGTCGCGCTGGGTGAATTTCATGGCGCCAGCCTCCGCGTGATCTGCACTGTAAAAGGACGTGGTTTGCCGGCGCTGTCATCTTTGTCGCCGCCGCGTAGTGCCTGACTGGAATCTATCTCAAAGGGCTGCCGCGTTATTTCGACTTGATGGTTACGGTCAACCGCTAAAAGGCGCAAAAATTCATCGAGAACCGCCAGGGTTTGTCGGGTCGTTGCGTTGCTGTCGAGCCTGAGTTGGCCTTTGAGGGTTATTACCTCATCATTCTTGAGCGGGCCGTTGGAGCCGCTCGCCTTCGTCGCTTCACCAATACGCCAATCCAGCGCGTCGAGAATAATTGCCGGTGATTGCTCAAGGGCGCTGGCGACCAAGCGATAGGCCGTATGTGGCAGTTGTTGCTGGGCCTGTAACTCGCCGTAGCGGCTGGTGATGCGGCGCAAGGTGTCGTTATCAATACCGATTTGTGGAAAGGTGGCCGAAATTTCGCGGTAGCGGAAATCCATTTCGGTGCCAAGCGCAACGAGTTTCTGGCTTTCCTGGTTCAAGGTGTGGGTCTGAAGCAATTCCTTTGAGGCGAACAAGGTAGCGGCAAGCAGGGCAATGCTGCCGAGCGCGATGAGTCCGGCACGAATTTGGGAAATTCGGTAATCGTGGCGGTGGTCTTCGCTGGCAAATTGTTGCTTGGGCGGGCTGGTGGCGAGCAGGTGGAGAAAGAGCAACTCACTTCGGGAGTCGTCCGGCATGGTTTTTAAGTTAATTTGCCGGGCTTGCTGATGGCTGTCGAGAATCTCGAATAACAGGTTGCCGGTATCGTGACAGGCGTTGCGGACGGTAGTGATGGCCTGCGGATGCGCCAGTACATAAACCGGTAAAGCATCACTGCGACCAATCAGGCGTTGGCCAATCAGGTATTGCTGCAGTTTGCCGGCCTCGGCGGCAAAGCTACTGGCGATTCCAGCCATGCTGCTATCGGCCAATGGTGCCATGCGGGAAAACTGGGTTTGCCCGTTGACCAGGTAGGTTTCGCGGATCGAATGGTCTTGCTGGGTCAGCAGCAAGCAACGTTTGATGGGGCGACGCAGTTTTTGCAACAGCGTGCTACCGAGTTGGGCAATGCTGTAAATCCCCGCCAGCGGCGCATCGGCGGCTTCAATACATTTGAGCCAGGGGGCAAAATGTGCCGGGTTGGTGAGGGCGCAGAGCAACAATTTTTCGTTTTTGCGCTTATCTTTTTCGTAACCGAGTGAAGTCGCTAAGGCCAGCGGTGTACCGAGGAAATGCTGGCCGATTTTTCGGGTGATCAGGGTTTGCCGGTCAGCGCTGCGCAGAAAGGGAATCGTCTCAAGCTGGTAGCCTTCTTCGCTGACATTGGCCAGCAACAGGAAGTGGCTGTTGTGGTGGGCTCGCAGGTAGCTGGCAAAGCGTTGATGCTCCTCTTGGTGCATCTCGAAGGAGGCTTCTGGCGTCAGCACGCCAGCCTGCCAACGATAGGCGGTCAAGCGGTGCGTGTTGAGATAGAGCAGGCGACGGTTGATCATGTCTTGATCTTGCTGATAACGTCGTAAATTGGCCCGATAACGGAAAGCATGATCCAGCCGAGTAGCGCGCCCATGAATACGGTGAGCATGGGCTCAATCAGGGCTTGCGCCTTGCCGGCAGATTCTTGTACGTCGCGGTTGTAAAAATAGCTGACATTGAGCAGCGCCTTGTCCAGTGCGCCTGTTGTTTCGCCGACGCGCAGCATGCGCACTACCAGTGGCGGGAAAAGCCCGGCATCGTGAAAAGCGCCTGCGATGTTTTGCCCTTCGCGGATCGATTGCTCGACTTTTCGCAAGGCTTGTTGGACGAGTTGATTGCCAACGATCTCCTGCGTGGTACGGATTGACTCAAGCACCGGAATGCCTGCCGCGTAAAGCATGGCGAAGGTATTGGCAAAACGCGAAAGAATGATTTTTTTAAGAATGGGGCCAACAATGGGGGTGCTTAGCTTAAGTGAATCCAGTTTGAAGCGAGCGAGTGGATTGCTACGGAGGATCAATTGCAAAATCACGATGGCAATGACGGGGAAAATGATGAAAATCGCCCAATAATCGACCAAAATGTCTGAAATAAAAAACAGCACCTGGGTTTGCATGGGCAGGCTATGCCCCATGTTTTTAACAAACACCTTCAGTTGCGGCACCATATAGACCATCAGAAAAAAAGTGGTGCTCAAAACAATGGTGGCAACAAAAGCCGGGTAGATCAGCAATTTTTTAGTGTGTGAGGCGAGTTCATCCTCCCATTTCAGGGATTCGGTCAGGCTGCTCAAGACTTCGGGCAACTGGCCGCTGGATTCGCCAGCGCGGATCAGATTGACGAATACCTGACTGAATACATTGGGGTAACTGGCCATCGCCTGGGACAGTGTTTGCCCGCCTTCGATATTTTCAATCATGCCGGCGATGACTTCACGAAAGCGCGGGTTCTCGATCGAGTCACGCAGATCACCCAATCCGTCCAGAATGGCAACGCCCGAGCGGGTCAATTGATCAAGATGAAAACAGAGGTTGATCAGTTCGCGTCGGGGAATTTTGTGCTGGCCGAAGAGATTGTGGTGCTCAACCGGTTTGCCGGAAATAAGGTCGAGCTCCATTCTTTTAAGGCGCATTTCGAGGTCGACCGTATTCATTGCGTCGATACGCCCCAAAACCATCCGCCCTTCGAGACTGACCGCCTTGTAGTCGAAAAGCATGACTACATCCGATCGGTAAGATCGACCACGCGCCCGATTTCTTCGAGCGAGGTCGAGCCATTGAGCACGCGCCGCATGCCGTCGTCGGCGAGGGTTGAAAAACCTTGCAGCAGGGCGCGAGTACGGATTTCATGGGTGGTTGCACGGCGGGCGATGAGTTCGTCAATGCTGGCATCAATGCGCAGTAGTTCCATGATCGCGATACGTCCACGGTAACCTTGGTAATCGCACAAATCGCAGCCGGTGGCGCGGTAAAGCAAGGGGCGATGGCTGTCATCGGGCAGGCCAAGCAACTGGATTTCGTGCGCTTCGGCGTGATAGGGTGATTTGCAATGTTCGCAGAGGCGGCGAATCAGGCGCTGGGCGACGATACCGATGATGTTACCGGCCATCACATCAGGCAGCACGCCGATATCGAGCAGGCGCGGAATCGCGCCGATGGCCGAGTTGGTGTGCAGGGTCGAATATACCTGGTGACCGGTCATGGCTGCGCGGAAGGCCATTTCAGCGGTCTCGGCATCACGGATTTCGCCGACCAGAATGACATCCGGGTCTTGCCGCATCATTGAGCGGATCCCGTTGGCAAAATCAAGTTTGGCGGTTTCGGCAATCGAAGTTTGCCGCACCAGCGCCATCGGATACTCGACGGGATCTTCGAGCGTCATGATGTGGATATTTTCGGAGTTGATGTGGTTCAACACCGAATAAAGCGTCGTGGTTTTGCCGCTGCCGGTTGGGCCGGTGACCAGAATGATGCCTTCCGGCCGGGCGATCATTAACTTGAGGCGTTGCAGGTGATCTTCGGCCAGCCCGAGGTTTTCCAGCGGGACGATGCCTTTTTGCCGGTCGAGAATGCGCAGGACGAGATTTTCGCCGTGGATGGTCGGCTGGCAGGCGGCGCGGAAATCGATCTGGCGACCGGAAACGCTGAGACTGATGCGACCATCCTGTGGCGCGCGCATTTCGGCAATGTTCATGCCGGAAAGTACTTTGATGCGTACCGTCATCGCCGGCCAGTAGGATTTATGCAAGGCGCGAATCTGGCGCAGCATGCCGTCAATGCGATAACGGATGCGCAGGAAATTGGCTTCCGGTTCGAAGTGGATATCGGAGGCGTCGTGCTTGACGGCATCGGTCAGGATCGAATCAATGAGACGGACGACCGGCTGGCTGTATTCGTCATCGGAAGCAGAAAGGCTTTTCCAGTCAATTTCGCCGGTTTCAATTTCATGCAAAATGCCGTCAATCGACAGCTCGTGGCCGTAATACTGGTCGATGGCGCGATCGATTTCAGATTCCCCGGCGATCAGCGAATCGACCTCGACGTGTTCTGGTAACAGTGAGCGGATGCGGTCGAGGCCGACGATGTCGTTGATGTCGGAAATGGCCAGCGTCAGGCGTTGGTTGGCGTTGTCAAAATCGAGTGGCAACAGGTGGTAGCGCTTGGCCATGTCGCGCGGTACCAGTTTGAGCGCCTGTGGGTCGATGATGGCTTTGGAAAGATCAATGCTCTGTTTGCCCAGGCTTTCTGACAGCGCCTCGCGCAGCGTGGCTTCGGAGACAAATCCGAGCGAAACCAGCAGTTTGCCGATTGGCTGGTTGGACTTCATTTGCTCCAGCAGCGCAATGCGCAACTGGTCTTCGGAAAGAATGCCTTCCGAGATCAGAATCTGGCCGAGGGGGCGACGCAGCAAACTTGAAGTACTCATGGCAGGCTTAAGGGCTTAGCTGGCTCAAGCGCCGACTGGCGCGTTCGTGGTCGAATGCGCTGGGGCGTCGATTGGCAGCCTCAAGCGCCAGGCGGTAGTGCTGTGCAGCCAATTTGGGCTGGCGCAGTTGGTCGAGGCTAACGGCGAGATTGAAGAGATAGTCGGGGTTGTCGGTATCGCCGGCCACTGCATCGAAGTAAGCCTGCTGGGCTTCGTTCCAGCGGTTCTGCCGGGCGTAAAGATTTCCCAGGGCAAAATTGAGCGGTGCAGATTCCGGCTGGGCTGCGAGCAGGGTTTTCAAACGGCTTTCAGTCGTCTGCGGATCATTGCTGTTACCCAGGGCTGCAGCCTGAGCGTTGCTATCACCAGGATCCACTTCGAGCGCTCGTTGCTGGTAGCGCTCGACATCACTACTGCGCCCCTGGCGATGAGCGACAGCAGCCAAGCCGAGCAGTGCGTCGACGTTATTGGGATCATTGCGCAAGGCTTGTTCGTAGTCACTGCGCGCCTGGTCCAGCGCGTTGCTTTGAAGATTGGCGTAGCCGCGCTGTAAATTGGCGTCAGGCTTGGGTTCGTTACGGGTCAGGCGGATGCTGGTGCCGGTCGGCGCTATTTCGCGCGACGTCAGGCGGGGGCGGGGAGAATTTTTGCTGATCGTTGCCGGGCCCGCCTGTGTATTGGCATTGCTTGCGGTCAACGGCAAATTGGGGCTAAAAATGGGTACAGCGGGGAGCGCTGGTGCAACGTACTGCGGGGGGGGTGGTGCGGCGGCATTGTTGATCTTCGGCGTCGGTGCTGCCAGCGAGCCCTGGCTCATGTTCTGTAACTGAAACCAAACGTAAGCGCCAATCGCCAGTGCCGCCGTGCCCAAAATCCCCATCGCCAGCCAGAGCGGTTTGCGTGATGGGGGGGCGATTTCCTTGGCGGCAAAGGCGTTGCGAATTGCTGCACGAGCTTCGTCTTCGTTGTGAGTCGTTTGCGTAGCAGGTGTTGGCGTGCCAGCTTGAGGCTTGGTGGTCGGGGCGCTGGCTTCCAGATCGGCGTTCAGACTATCAATGTGCTGTGCCAGATCAGGTAAGGTTTTGGCGGGGTTAGGCGGGCGGTGGGCAAGGGGTTCAAGACTCAGGTCTGGCGCTTGGCTTGCGCCCGGACCACGTCCCGTCAGATTACGTGCGACGGCCTGTTTGCTGGTTTCGGCACGCTTCAGTGCATCCATCAAAAGACTCATGCGCGCACCTTATGGCGTTGGCTGGACATTGAATGGCTGCGCCTCCGGCGACTGCTCAAAATAATTGTCACCGGGGAGTTGTGTGCGATAGGAGGAATAATCACCATTCAAACTGGCGTCCTTGATGACCACCGGGCGCAGGAAAATCACCAACTCGGATTTTTTGCCCGCATTGTTTCGCGTGTTGAAAACCTCGCCGACGAAAGGAAGTTGTCCGACCAAGGGTACGCGCCCTGTCTTCCAGTCGATGCTATCGGTCATCAGGCCACCCAACACCGCAATTTCGCCACTATTGACGCGCATGATGGATTCGATTTCGCGCGTGCGAATCTGCGGCACAAAATTGGGAATATCGGCAGGAATCATCGGGTTGGGGTCGCGTTTAAGCTCTGCCACGCTGGAAATACTCGGGCGCACATTCAAAATTACCGCATCACTGCTGCTGATTTGCGGAGTTACGGTCATTACCAAACCGACTGAAACTGATTGCGGCGTGGTGGTCACCGTAGTTTGTATCGGCGCGTTGGTGGCGGTCGTGGTATCCGCCTTGACGCTGAAATAGACAAAGTTCTCAACTACTTTAAGTAGCGCTGTCTGATTGTTCATCACCGACAGGCGCGGGCTGGACAAGACTTTGGCGGTACCGAAACTTTCGAGCAGATTGACCGCTGCAATCAGATTGAGCGGGTTGCTCAGGTTCTGGTAAGTCAGTTTGAAGGGCTGAACCGCGCTGCCGATATTGGTATTGATCGAGGCCGGGCTGATTGAAAACCCCGACCCGTCGGTGCGCAGGCGGCTCCATTCGATACCTTGCTGGTAGCCGTCGCCGAGTTCAACTTCGACAATGGTTGCTTCGATCAGGACTTGGCGGCGGGCAGCATTGACGACACGATCAACAAATTCCTGAATTCGGTCATGCTGACGTTGCGTGGCACGGACGGTCACCGTCCCACTCTCCGGGTTGATGATGACCGATGCGGCCTCGCGGAAAGTGCTGCGCCGTACCGTGGTGTTGCCGGTTGCCTGTGCGGTTGTACTCGGCGGCGGGGTGCCTTGCAAGGCATTGACAATGTTCTGCAATGCGCGCGGCGAATTTCCTTGCGGCAGAGCCGCAGTCCCGGTAGCGCTTTGACTGGTGTTTTCCTCGGTAACCGTTTCGCTGGAGCCCTCCGGGAAGGTTTTGTCGGTCTCGCGCAGGAGGTCCTTGATGTTTTTTTCCAGCGATTCCCAAAATACGTTTTTGGAGGTGTTGGTTATCTCGGTCTTGGAAGTGTTGTTGCTGGTGTTGCTCGCCGCGCTGGCGCCAGGCACACCGGTGGCGATTTGCGTATTGGCCGATACCGTGCCGGTCACGTTACGTGACATATTGACGTAATCCACCCTGTAATGCTTCAAGAAAGGCGAATCGGGCATGACGCTCAGATTTTGGCCATCCATTTCAAAGCGCATGTCGACTTGCTTGGCGATGCGTGACAGCAATTGCGGCAGGGTTTGATTGATGGCATTGAGCGTGACGTTGCCCTGGATATCCGGGTGCGTATCGATCTCAATTTTTGCATCTCTGGAAATAGCAAAGAGTAGGTCGCGAGCAGGTACATTGACGACAGAGACGCTATAAGTTTCGGTTTTACCGCTACTCCGTACTTTGGGTGGAGGTAGTGATTGCTGTACCGTCGGCGGAATATCTCCGGCACTGGCTTGGGCCGGGATGGCTTCGCTGCGAATGTGGCTCTTCAGTGGCTCGCGCGGTGTTGGCGCGGCACAGGCAGCGAGCATGAGGGACAGGAGGGTGGCACTGATTGATCCGCTTTTCATCAGGCTGTACCTTGGTTTCAATAGGTTGGCGTCATTGGTATGCAGCAAAACTGATCCTAACATGGCACGGAAGTGCTGCTTTTGGAATTGTGAAATGACTATTGTCATTGTTGCAGCTTTAAGGCTTGACGTGGATAGGGTTGGGCCAGACGGATCGCTTCTGGCAGGGTGCGTATCGCAGTGCTGGCTGCTTGGCGGTTGGGGTAGTCACCAAAAATCACCCCGATGCGGTCTCGGCCGGAAAGCGATGATCGATAGACGCGCAAATCGTCCAGGTTGAGTTGTTTGCTTGTTTGCGCCAGGAAATTCTCCACGTCTGCACCACTGCCGGCATCGGTTGCCAGCAGCTGAATGAAGTAACGCTCGCGGCTGGTATTGGCTTGCCAAGTGGCGAAGCGGGCCAGAGCATCCTGCGTCAAGGGGCCGAATTGGCTGATGGCTGTGTCATTGCTGGCGGCAGTCGGCGGGCTGTCCGGCGGCGGCATTGCGGTCAAAGCTGGTTTTGATGATTCTGGCGTGATTACTGGTGCGGCAAGCGTTGGCGCAAGCTCGGGTGCGGGCGCGGGCGCTAGAACCGAAGCGGTAGGTGCGCTGGGGCGCTGGGGCCACAGGGCAAAGAGAGCCAAGGCGATGGTAACGACTACTGTACCGCTACCGATTCCCCAGAGCAGTGGGCGGAAATTAAAAGGCTGTTTTTGCTGTAGCGGTGAAAAACGGGCATCTTGATTGGCGGCTTGAATTTCGTTGGTGTCTATTTTGTAGCTGCCGGCAGAATAGGCGGCCAACAGGGCTTTGTCGGCCAGTATGTTGATGCGCCGCGAGAGGCCTTCCGAAATCCGTGCGATTTGTTCAATAGCACGTGCGGTAAATGGGTTGGGGCCGTGATAGCCGGCCGCCCGCAGACGAAATTCCAGATAGCCGCCAACTTCACTGGCTTTTAGTGGTGAGAGGTTGAAGTGCTGCGTAATGCGCTCACGTAACTGGCGCATATCATTGGCTGCCAGTCGATCTTCGATTTCCGGTTGGGCGAAGAGAGCGATTTGCAGCAGTTTGGTGGCTTTGGACTCCAGATTGGAAAGCAGGCGAATTTCTTCCAGCGACTCTGCTGGCATGGCGTGCGCCTCGTCGATCAGGATCACCACCCGCTTGCCTTTGGCGTAGCGTTGAACCAGCGCATCCTGCAAGGTGCGAATCATCGAATGCGTGGTTTTACCATCGACTGGAATGCCTAGCTCGTCAGCGATGGCACCGAGAATTTCACTGCGTGAGAGCGAAGGATTCGCCAGGTAGAGCGATTCAACCTCATCAGGCAGCCGTTCGAGCAGCATGCGGCAGAGCATGGTTTTGCCGCTGCCTACTTCGCCCGTGACCTTGACGATGCCTTCATCCTGCGTGATGGCGTAGATCAGCGCGTCGAGTGTCGGCCCCCGATTGGCGCCAGTAAAGAAAAAATCGGTATGGGGCGTGATCCTGAACGGCGGCTCACGCAGGCCGAAATGTTCGAGATAAAGGCTCATCTTCGCTGGCGGATTTCCATGCGGTTATAGAGGGTGCTGCGGTTGATGCCAAGCCGTCGGGCAGCCTGGCTCATGTTGCCATCGGCAAGTTTGAGCGCGGCTTCAATGTATGCCAGTTCAAGCTCGGCGAGGGTTGCATCAAGATCAATCTGGCCCTGTTGCTGCAAATGATCCAGCGTGGCCTGTTGTGGGCTTGGGTATGACGTTTCTGCAATGACTCCCTGATTATTCCAAGCATGAAGATAGCGGCGGGCCTCGGGCGCGAGCGGTATTGTGGTGTCAAATTCTGCAAGCAGCCGTTCTTTGCTGACGACTTGCCCCGCCCAGCGTGCGGTCAGTCGAATAACGATATTGCGCAACTCACGCGTATTGCCCGGGAAGGCATAGTTCAACCAGCATTGTTCGGCGCTTGCATCAAGGCTGAATGTCTGGCACTTGGCTTGTTGGGCATAATGCTGCCGAAAATGCTCAAGGAGGAGCAGGCGGTCAGTTCCCATCTCTCGCAACGGCGGCACACTGACGCTAAATACCGAGAGTCGGTGGTAAAGGTCGGCACGGAAGCGCCCGTCCTTGACTTCCTGACGCAAATCACGATTGGTGGCCGCAATGATCCGCGCCTGCGAGATGCGGGTCTGAGTTTCGCCGACACGCTGGTACTCGCCATTCTCAAGAACGCGTAGGAGTTTGGCTTGCAAATCGTGTGGCATTTCACCGATTTCGTCGAGAAATAGCGTGCCGCTAGCTGCTTCTTCGAAATAGCCGACACGAGCATGGGTCGCCCCGGTAAACGCACCCTTGGCGTGGCCGAATAGCGTTGGCTCGATCAGCGTTGGTGAGATTGCCGCACAGTTGATCGCCAGGAAGGGCTGGTTGCGACGATCTGTGAGTTGATGCAGGTGCTGGCTGGCGACGATATCCTTGCCGCAGCCGGATTCGCCTTCGATCAATACCGGGAATGCCAGGTTGGCATACTGGCCAAGCTGGAGCTTTAGTCCCTGCATCGGCAAACTGTCACCAATCAGTCCGGCGGCAGCCCTTTCGGCTGGATGGCATTCATTGAAAGCAATGGCTTGCCGCAACATTTTGAGCAATTTGCCTGGATCACAGGGTTTGCTGATGAAATCGACGGCACCCAGGGTGCGGGCATGACGGGCATTGTCTTCATCATTTTGGCCGGATAGCACGACAATTTTCATCTCGGGCGCCAGTGCCAGCAAGTCACCGATCAGCGCAAACCCCTCGTCTGGGCGATGCGGCAGTGGCGGCAGGCCAAGATCAACCAAGGCGGCCTGTGGGACTTGGCGTAATTGCTGAAGCAGACGCTGGCAATGCGGACGACTATGGCTGGTAACGATGTCAAAGTGTTGAGCAAAAGCGTAACTTAGCGCATCACAAATGAGCGGGTCGTCATCGACAATAAGAAGCAGCGGTTTATCAGACAAAGTGATTGCGTGATTTTCGTTAAATATTTCACACAATTATAGCTGCCAGTGCTATTTCATAAGCATTTGTTGTCAATCCAGCGTAACTGGTGTCCACCTCGCAGGCCATTCGGCAAAACAAAGGGGAGCAAAAATGCTCCCCTTTTAGCGGTTGACCGTAACAATGTCCTAAACGACAGCACCATCTTCGTTGGCGCCTTCAATCACTTTCGGCTTGCTAATGAATTGCTCACGCGAGACGCCCAGCCACATGACGAGCGGGCTGGCGACCAGCACTGAAGAGTAAATGCCGAACAGAATGCCGATGGTCAGCGCCAGCGAGAAGTAATACAGGGTTTCGCCGCCGAAGATCAGCATCGAGAGCACCATCAACTGGGTACTGCCGTGCGTGATGATCGTGCGGCTGATCGTGCTGGTAATGGCGTGGTCGAGTACCTGTGGCGTCGTCAGGCCGCGCACCTTTTTGAAGGTTTCGCGCACCCGGTCGAAAACGACCACCGACTCATTGACCGAATAGCCGAGCACGGCCAGTACCGCCGCCAGCACCGAGAGCGAAAACTCCCATTGGAAGAAGGCGAAGAAGCCGAGAATGATGATGACATCGTGCAGGTTGGCAATAATGGCCGAGACCGAGAAGCGCCACTCAAAACGGAAAGCGAGGTAGATGACAATGCCAATCACCACCAACAGCAAGGCCATGGCCCCGTTTTCGGCGAGTTCCTTACCGACCTGCGGGCCGACGAATTCAACACGGCGCAATTCGGCGCCGGGTGCGTCCGCATTGAGTGAGGCCATCACCGATTCGCCGATTTGGGCTGACTTCTGATCAGCCTTGAGCGGCAGGCGAATCATCACATCCTGCGAAGAACCAAAGTTCTGCACCGAATAGTCGTTAAAACCCGCTTTACCGAGCGAGCCGCGAATCTTTTCCAGATCAGCGGCTTGCTGGTAGTGAACTTCAATCAGCGTACCGCCGGTGAATTCCACCGAAAGATGCAGGCCTTTGGTAAAGAGAAAAACCACCGCCAGCAGGAAGGTCACCAGCGAAATGATGTTGAACTTCAGTGCATGGCGCATGAAGGGGATGTCTTTTTGAATCCGGAAAAATTCCATGGTGTTTTTCTCTTATTTTTTGCCGTTGACCCTAGGGCCAGCCGTTGATTCTGTGGTCGCAACAGTGCCGGGTTTCCAGATCTGTCCGATGGCGACCTTGGTCAGCTTCTTCTGGCGGCCATAGATCAGATTGACGAGGCCGCGCGAAACCACCACCGAGGAGAAAATCGAAGTCAGAATGCCGAGGCAATGCACGACGGCAAAGCCACGGATTGGGCCGGAGCCGAAAATCAACAGGGCCAGCCCGGCGATCAGGGTGGTAATGTTGGAGTCGAGAATGGTGCCAAAAGCCCGTTCATAACCTTCCGAAATCGCCCCTTGTGGCGGCATGCCGTTACGCAGTTCTTCGCGGATGCGTTCGTTGATCAGTACGTTAGCGTCAATCGCCATACCCAGCGTCAGGGCAATAGCCGCGATACCGGGTAGCGTCAGCGTGGCTTGTAGCAGAGAGAGGAGAGCGATCAGCAAAAGCAGGTTGGAGGCCAGCGCGAATACCGAAACGAGACCGAAGACTTGGTAGTAGATGATCATGAAAACAGCAATTGCCACGAAGCCCCACATCGTGGACTGGAAGCCCTTTTGGATGTTTTCGGCACCGAGTGATGGGCCGATGGTGCGCTCTTCAATGATGTCCATCGGCGCGGCAAGCGAGCCGGCACGTAGCAGCAGCGCAGTGTCGTTGGCTTCCATGGTGCTCATTCGGCCGGAAATCTGCACTCGACCACCACCGATTTCAGAGCGAATAACTGGCGCGGTGACCACCTCACCTTTGCCTTTTTCGATCAGCAGAATAGCCATGCGCTTGCCCACGTTGTCACGCGTGACGTCCTTGAAGATGCGGGCACCTGCGGAGTCCAGCGTGAGATGGACGGCGGCTTCGTTGGTTTGGGTGTCAAAGCCGGGTTGGGCGTCAGTCAGACGGTCGCCGGTCAGGACGACCTGCTTTTTGACCAGCAAGGGGCGGCCGCCGCGCTCAGTGTAGACCTCGGTGCCGAACGGCACATTCCCGGCCATTGCAGCCTCAAGGACGCCGGGAGAGTCGTCGACCATTCGAATTTCAAGGGTGGCAGTGCGCCCGAGAATATCCTTGGCCTTGGCCGTATCCTGCACGCCGGGCAGTTGAACAACGATGCGGTCAGCGCCTTGTTGCTGAATTACCGGCTCGGCTACCCCGAGTTCGTTGATTCGGTTGTGCAGGGTGGTGATGTTCTGTTTGAGGGCGAATTCGCCAATCTTAAGCTGTGCTTGCGGCTTGAGCGTGGCAACTAGTTTGAGTTCGGTACCCTCACCTTGATCGGTGATGAGCAAATCAGGTTGGTTGTCCGCAATCGCATTGCGTGCCTTGTCGCGGGTTTCCGCATCACGGAAATTAACGACCAGACGATCACCTTCACGACTGACACCACCATGGCGCAGGTTTTTATCGCGCATTACGGTGCGCAGGTCGGCGGATGTCGAATCGAGCTTCTTGGTCAGCGCGCCCTTCATGTCGACTTGCAGCAAGAAATGTACGCCACCGCGCAGGTCGAGGCCGAGATACATCGGCAGCGCATTCAGCGAGGTCAGCCATTGCGGCGAGGCGGTCAGCAAATTGAGGGCGACGACGTATTGCGGGTCTTTGGCATCCGGGTTGAAGGCTTTTTCAAGGATGTCCTTGGCCTTCAACTGGGTGTCGGTGTCTTTGAGGCGGGTTTTGACACCGTTGAAATCGAGCTGAATACCATCATGCGTAATGCCTGCTGATTTCAGAGCCTCTTCAACGCGGCCCTTGGTGTTTTCATCGACCTTGATCGTGACTTTGGCGCTGGAAACCTGCACCGCTGGTGATTCACCAAAAAAATTGGGCAGGGTATAGACGAAGCCCAGCACCAACGCGATGGCGATGATGATGTACTTCCATAGTGGGTAGCGATTCATTTTTTGGTAGGGCGTAAAGGGGGATTGGTAATAAGGGATTGGTAATTGGTAATTGGGGTTCCTAATCCCCAATTACTAATCCCCCGAAAGCGCTTACAGCGATTTCAACGTACCCTTGGGCAGAACCAGAACGATGGCCGGTTTTTGCACAACGATGTCGGTGCCGGTGGCAATCTCGATATTGACGTAGCTGTCTCCCACTTTGGAGACGCGGCCGACGATGCCGCCCTGAGTCACCACCTCATCGCCTTTGGCGATGGCGGCCAGCAAGGCTTTGTGTTCCTTGGCCTTTTTCATTTGCGGGCGAATCATCAGGAACCACAGCACGACGAACATCAGGATCATCGGCAGCATCTGCATCATGCCGCCCATCGGGTCAGCAGCAGCGGCAGCGGTTTGAGCGTGGGCAAGACTAATCATTGTTGAAACTCCGGATATCTAAAAAGCGAAACGCGTGATTCTATCATTGGCCTGACGAACGATCATGGGCAAAGGCAGTTGCCCATTGATTCAGCGTGCCGGCCTCAATGGCGGCGCGCATTTCGGCCATGATCACCTGATAAAAATGCAGGTTGTGGATGGTGTTGAGCATGCCGCCGAGAATTTCGCCATGGCGGAAGAGGTGGTGCAGATAGGCGCGGGTGAATTGTGTGCAGGTGTAGCAAGTGCACGATGAGTCGAGCGGCCCGGTGTCGGTCCGGTGTCGGGCGTTCTTGATTTTGACATCGCCAAAGCGGGTGAACAGGTGACCATTGCGGGCGTTGCGGGTCGGCATCACGCAGTCGAACATATCGATACCGGCTTTCACCGAGTGCACCAGATCTTCCGGTGTACCGACGCCCATTAGATAGCGCGGCTTGTGCGTCGGCATTTTGGGGGCGGTGTGGGCGAGGATGCGCTGCATGTCTTCTTTGGGCTCGCCAACCGACAGGCCACCGATGGCCATGCCGTCGAAACCGATATTCTCCAGCCCGGCCAGCGATTCATCGCGCAGGTCTTCGTGCATGCCACCTTGAACAATGCCGAACAGCGCGTTGCTGTTCTCCAGTTTGTTGTGCTCGTCGCGCGAACGCTGCGCCCAACGCATCGACAGGCGCATGGATTTGGCGGCCTCATCGAGGCTGGCTGGGTAGGGCGTGCATTCGTCGAAAATCATGACGATGTCGGAATTCAGCACTTTCTGAATCTGCATCGAGATTTCCGGCGTCAGGAACAGCTTGGCGCCGTCGTGCGGCGAGGAAAACTTGACGCCTTCTTCAGTAATCTTGCGCATGGCACCGAGCGAGAAGACCTGAAAGCCTCCGGAATCGGTGAGGATGGGCTTTTGCCAGTTCATGAAATCGTGCAGGCCATTGTGGGCGGCGACAACATCCAGGCCCGGACGCAGCCAGAGGTGAAAGGTGTTGCCGAGGCAAATTTGTGCGCCGATGTCGTGCAAGGATTGCGGTGTCATCGCCTTGACCGTGCCATAGGTGCCGACTGGCATGAAAACCGGTGTCTGGATGACGCCGTGGCTAAGGGTCACAGTGCCGCGCCGGGCGGCGCCATCAGTTTTGAGGAGTTCAAATTGCATCAGATTTTTCCAGAAGCATGGCGTCGCCATAGCTGAAGAAGCGGTAGCGCTCGGTCACGGCGTGAGCGTAGGCGGCGCGGATGTTGTCGTAGCCGGCAAAGGCTGAAACCAGCATGAGCAGGGTTGATTTTGGCAGGTGAAAATTGGTGATCAGGCGGTCGACGACGTTGAAGCGGTAGCCGGGTGTGATGAAAATATTCGTCTCGGCGGCGCCAGCGTTGACCGTTCCATCAGCGTTCCCGGCTGATTCGAGTGAACGCAGGCTGGTCGTGCCAACTGCAATGACCCTGCCACCTGCTGCTCGGGTAGCGGCAATCGCATCGGCGGTGGCCGGTGGAATGTCGAAGCGTTCACTGTGCATCTTGTGCTCGGCAATTTTCTCCACACGCACTGGCTGGTAAGTGCCGGCACCGACATGCAAGGTCAGGAAGGCGGTATTGATGCCTTGCGCCTTGAGTTGCTCCAGCATGGCTTGGTCAAAATGCAATCCGGCAGTCGGTGCCGCGACAGCACCGGGGGCACGAGCGTAGACGGTTTGGTAGCGCGCTTCATCGGCGCCCTCGGCGGGGTGCTCGATATAGGGTGGCAAGGGCAATTTACCGTGCGCTTCAGCCAGTTCCCACAAATTGTTACGGTCAACCGCTTTAATGGTGAAAAATTCATTGTTCGCCCCGGCGCGACCGGTGACCGTCACCTCAAAAGCATCGGCCAATCGCAAGCGGGTGCCCGGCTTGGGCGATTTGCTGGCGCGAATCTGGGCGATGGCGTGAGTGTCGTCGACAATGCGTTCAAGCAGCACCTCGACTTGACCGCCAGTATCCTTTTGCCCAAAAAAACGTGCCTTGATCACACGAGTGTCGTTGAAAACCAGCAAATCACCAGCCCGCAGCTGGCTTGGGAGGTCGATAAATTGCCGGTCAAAAAGCCGTTGACCGCAGACGTGCAGCAGCCGGCTGCCATTGCGCTCGGGGGCCGGGTGCTGGGCAATCAATTCTGGCGGTAGGGGAAAGTCGAAGTCGTCGACCGTAAGCGCTGGCATTTAGTTGGAGGGATTCAGATTGGAGGCGGATTATCGGCGCTCAACAGGGATGGCGCAAATAAAAACGGCCCTCGAAGCGAGAGCCTTGGATGGCTGCTGTTGCGAGTTCAAAATCCGTCGCGTGCCCGATCAAAAATTGCTGCCGCATGCTCAGCCCCCGCATCATTTGCCAAGCCGGGCTTGTCATGATTGCCGAAGTACAGTTGCCAATCTTCATCGGACATCACAGCTTCACCAATAATGGGTAGGCGACGTTCAGCCTTCTTGCGGCGCTCAGCACAGGCCATGGGGGGGCCGATATCGCGCTGGCGTTGCTCGATGCGCACTCTGCGTTCCTGGTTGTTGAGCATGGCGACT
Organism: Rhodocyclaceae bacterium; assembly: GCA_028687645.1. GTDB lineage: Bacteria > Pseudomonadota > Gammaproteobacteria > Burkholderiales > Rhodocyclaceae > Azonexus. Next base: position 938 of record JAQTZQ010000006.1, on the reverse strand, counting down.
CCTTCTCTTCTCTACACCAAGTGGTGAAGTTAGACCTTTCGGCTGGTATGAGCAATAGCAGCGGTAGCTTTTTTGTCTGGCATACCATGCACCCAAGGCGGTGCAAATTTATTGAAAAAATGCGCAAGCCACCGAGCTAAATGAAGGCCCTTGAAATGAAAATGATCTAATCAAGACGACAGGAAAGAAAGCCTGGTGAGTCTGAAGATCGTAAAAGTGGGGGGCTACGATTTACGTACCAGCGCCGGATTCTTTGCACGCTAAATCTCAAGCAGCGATTGCTTGAATCGGGTAGCTGTGGAAAATCAGCCGTGAGGTGTTTTCCTGGTGCCCATGAGAAGAATCGAACTTCCGACCTCTCCCTTACCAAGGGAGTGCTCTACCACTGAGCTACATGGGCAACTTGGTGCGTCCTGACGGGCTCGAACCGCCGACATTCTGCGTGTAAGGCAGACGCTCTACCAACTGAGCTAAGAACGCATCTACCGATTAAGGTAAATTAGAAACCACCTTGATCGATGAAAAGCCCAATTTCGCATGCTGAGCTGAACATTCGATCAAATTTGGTGCCCCGGGCCAGACTCGAACTGGCACACCTTTCGGCGGCGGATTTTGAATCCGCTGCGTCTACCGATTCCGCCACCGGGGCAACAGAGCGCGCATTATCCACGAATCACTTCATTGATTCAAGCTGATCTGTACAAGGGAATGTTTTTGCTAGCGCGGCAGCGACCAGTGTTGCCGTACTGGAAGGGGAGTTTGGCGGCAGATTTTCGAGGTGAACCAGGACTGATAGCACCAGTCGGTAGGGCAAATCCTTTTTGCCAGGGATGCAGATGGCGTTGAGTGAAACGCCCACTTTTTCTGCCAGGTAGTCGCTGACTGCATAGCCATCCACGAAGCCGGAAACGTAGCCAACGCATCGAGCGCCGCGCACC
>JAQTZQ010000005.1 GCA_028687645.1 Rhodocyclaceae bacterium | reverse complement strand
TCGGCGACAAACTGGTGTCCGCTGGGCGATACCTTGATCTGGTGGCTCATCTGTTTCCTTCGGTCGGCTACAATGCTGCGTGCAAAAAATATTGATCGTTGGCAGCGGGGATGTTGCCCGCCGCATTCTTCTTCAACTGGCCGGACACTACCGGGTCTTTGCCCTGCTGCGCAAGGCAGAAAAGCAGGCAGACTGGCGGTTTGCCGGGGCGATTCCGCTTCTTGCCGATCTCGATCAGCGCAGCAGTCTGGATCGTCTGTCAGGGCTGGCCGACATCGTGCTGCACCTCGCGCCACCACCGACGCAGGGCACTCGCGATACGCGAACCCGGCACTTGCTGGCGGCTCTCGGCAAGGGCAAAAGTCTACCACGCCGCCTGATTTACGTTAGCACCACCGGGGTTTATGGCAATTGCAGCGGGGCGAAAATTGACGAGACGCGTCGTGTGCTGGCCGAAAGCCCGCGTGCCGGGCGTCGTGTCGATGCCGAGCGTGTCTTGCGTGCCTGGGGGCGACAAACCGGGGTGACGGTCAGTATTCTGCGGGCGCCCGGTATTTATGCTGCTGATCGCCTGCCGCTGGAGCGTCTGGAGAAAGGGTTGCCGATGTTGGTGGCCGAGGATGATGTCTATACCAACCACATTCACGCCAACGATCTCGCCGCCGCCTGTATCGCGGCGATTCGGCACGGGCAGGCCAATCGCACCTATAACGTGGTGGATGATAGCGCGCTCAAAATGAGCGATTATTTCATCCGTCTTGCCGATGCCTTCGGTTTGCCGCATCCGCCGCAAGTCAGTCGGGTGCAGGCGGCATCCGTGCTCTCGCCAATGCAGATGTCGTTCATGCGCGAATCGCGACAGATCGGCAATCGGCGGATCAAAAATGAACTCAAATTGCGCCTCGCCTTCCCGACAGTCGCCGACGGGATTGCCGATGCACTGAAAGGAAAAGCGGCATGCTCGTAGTCAAAGCGCTTCATATCTCGCTGGTCGTTGCCTGGTTTGCCGGCTTGTTTTATCTGCCGCGAATTTTCGTCAATCTGGCCATGGTGCCGGCGGACAGTGTTGCTGAACGTGAGCGCTTGCTGCTGATGGCTGGCAAACTGTTTCGCTTCATGACCCCGCTCGGCGTGCTGGCCGTGGTTTTTGGCTTGTGGCTGTGGCTGGGCTACGGTTTTTCTGGCGGCTGGCTGCATCTGAAAACCACGCTGGTCACGCTGCTTGTCATTTACCATTGGCATTGCGGTCGCCTGCTGAAAAGTTTTCAAACCGGGGTTAATGTCAAATCGCATGTCTGGTTCCGTTTCTATAATGAAATGCCGGTGCTGGTGATGTTTGCCGTTGTCTTTCTCGTTGTTCTAAAGCCCTTTTGATGAATAAATATTTCGCCATTTGCCCGCGCGGGCTGGAAGCATTGCTGACCGAAGAGCTGACCGCGTTCGGTGCCCAATACCTGAAGCAAACGCACGGTGGCGTGCATTTTTCCGGCGATTGGGCGCTTTGCTATCGCGCCAACCTTGAGTCGCGAATCGCCACGCGCATCCTGTGGTTCATCGCCCAGGGTGGTTATCGCAGCGAAGACGATATTTATAAATTGGCGATCAAGCAGCCCTGGCCGGATCATTTCACGGTGACGCGCACCCTGCGCGTGGCGACGACGGCCATCAAATGCCCGCTCAAGTCGCTGGATTTCGTCACTCTGCGCGTCAAGGATGCCGTTTGTGACAGCTTCCGCGAGCGTTGTGGCGAGCGGCCCAATATTGAAACGCGTAATCCCGAGGTGCGCGTGCATGTTTTTCTCACTGAAAATGAGTGCACGCTGTATCTCGACACCTCCGGCCAACCCCTGTGGCAGCGTGGCTTCCGCAAGGCCAGCGTCGATGCGCCGCTGAAGGAAAATCTGGCTGCCGGCATTCTCAAGTTGTCTGGCTGGCAACCCGGCACGCCGCTGGTTGACCCGATGTGCGGTAGTGGCACCTTCCTACTTGAAGCGATCCAGATGGCGCTCGACATTGCGCCCGGCCTGGAGCGCGGTTTTGCCTTTGAACTGCTTTCGAAATTTGAAATGCCAACCTGGGCCAAAATGCGCCAGGCGGCTGAGGCGCGCTGCAAAACCCCCGAGCCGCTCGAGATTCGTGGCTACGATCTGGACGAAAAGGCGGTGCGTGCGACGCGCAAAAATCTCCAGGAAGCCGGTTTCGGCGGGATTGTTACGGTCGACTGCCAAAATGCGCTCGAAATTGAGCCGCTCACCGATCACGGCATCATGGTCGCCAACCCGCCCTACGGCGAGCGGATCGGCGAAACGGAAGAACTGGCCGCGTTCTACCCGCAACTTGGGTCGGCTTTGAAAAAGCATTGGGCGGGCTGGAACTGCTTTTTCTTCACCGCTGATATGCGCCTGCCCAAAGGTATTGGCCTCAAGCCGAGCCGCAAAACGCCGCTGTTCAATGGGCCGTTGGAGTGTCGTTTGTTTGAAATACGCATGGTCGCCGGGAGTAACCGACCGGTCTGAAATTTAAAATCGATAAAAAGGGAGAAGAGATGTCAGTCAAAGCCTTGTATCAACAAAAACGCATGTCTGCCGCCGACGCGATTCGCGTCGTCAAAAATGGCGACACCATTGTCGTGCCAACCGCCGTGGCCGAACCGCCGGCCCTGCTGACCGCGCTTTCAGAGGCGCGTCGTGATTTTCGCGGCGTGCAGATTTCGCAAATTCTGCCGGTGCGCAAATACGCCTATGTCGATCCGGAAACTCAGGAAAACGTCCGCCACACGGCCTATTTCTTTAGTGGCGTGACACGCGCTGGCGGCAGCGAAGGCTGGGTCGATTACATTCCGGCTTACTTCTCCGAAATGCCGGCGCTGATCAAACGTGATCTGATGCCGGCCAATGTCGTTTTTACCCTGGCCTCGCCGATGGACGAATACGGCTATTTCTCCCTGTCGCTGGGTGCCGACTACACCATGGCAGCGATTGAGAAATCGCATGCCGTGGTGTTGGAAGTGAATCCGAATGTGCCGTTTGCCAACGGCAATTGTCACATCCACATTTCACAGGTTGCCGCGCTGGTGGAAAGTGACGACCCGATTCTCGAAGTCGGCCTGCCCAAAATTGGCCCGGTGCAGGAAGCTATCGGCAAATATGTTGCCGATATGATCCCGGATGGCGCCACCCTGCAAATCGGCTACGGCGGCATTCCTGATGCCGTGGTGATGCAGCTGACGCACAAACACGACCTGGGTATTCACACCGAAATGATCGGTGACGGCATCATGTCGCTGGTCGAGGCCGGTGTGGTAACCAATCGCAAAAAGAATTACCACCCGGGCAAGATGCTTGCCACTTTTGCCCTGGGCTCGAAAAAGCTGTACCAGTTCATGCACCGCAATCCGGCGCTGGAAATGCACCCGGTTGATTTCACCAATGATCCATTTTTGGCCGCAAAGAACGACAATTTGCACGCCATCAATGCCACCATGCAGATCGACTTTATGGGCCAGTGCGGTTCTGAAAGTCTGGGTCACAAACCGTATTCCGGCACCGGCGGCCAATCCGACTTCGTACGTGCGGCCAATCGCTCCAATGGTGGCAAAGCCTTTATCGTGCTGCCAGCCACAGCCAAGGACGACAGCATTTCACGCATCGTGCCGTCGCTGTCGACCGGTACGCATGTGTCGACCAGCAAGAATGACATCAACTATGTGGTGACTGAGTTTGGTGTCGCGCAATTGCGTGGCAAGACCGCCAGGCAGCGTTGCGCTGCACTGATCGGCATCGCCCATCCGAAGTTCCGCGATGAACTGACCGAGGCGGCGAAGAAAATCAAGCTGCTGTAAGGCCGATTTTTTTGGCGACGGCCAGCGCTGACCTGCGGGTTGGTTCTGGCCGTTGGCATTTACGCTTGCTTACAAATCAGCGCAAACTGTTTCAGTCAGCGGCGCAAAATTCCGTTATCGTGATCATTGAGTCAATATGCGTTGTCAGGAGTGAGCCGCGATGATCATGAAAAAATTACTGCTGGTGTGTGCCGCGCTGTCAATCACCGCAACCAGCGCCTGGGCGAATGGGCGCCATCATCGTGGCGCAAATGTCGGGATTTATGTCGGCCCCAGCGTTTTCTGGGGCGCACCGTTTTATCGCCCCTACTACCCAGGCCCGTATTATTACCCCGCGCCGTACTACGAACCGGCGCCGATCATCGTTCGGCCACCACCGGTCTATATTGAACAGAGTACGGTGATTACCGAGCAGCAGCAGGAAGCGCCAAGCACTAACTATTGGCATTATTGCAGCGAGTCGAAGAGCTATTACCCCTACGTTAAAGAGTGCAAGGGTGAGTGGCAAAAAGTGCTGCCGCAACCGGAGAAATAGGCCATGAAACCGCTGAATAAACTGCCGATTTTGGCCGGCTGCCTGATGATCGGTGCCTGTACGGTGATGCCCTCGGGGCCGTATGTAATGGTTTTGCCGGGCACTGGTTTGTCGATTGAACGCTTCCGCAACGATGATTTTGTTTGCCGCGACTTTGCCTATGCCCAAGTCGGTGGCCAAACGGCGCAACAGGCAGCCAATCAGGCCGCAGTCGGGAGCGCAGTGGTTGGTACGGCCATCGGTGCTGTGGCTGGCGCTGCCATCGGCGGTAGCCAGGGCGCAGCGGTCGGGGCGGGAACAGGGCTGCTGGTCGGCGGTGCAGTCGGCACCAATAACGCCCGCAGTTCAGGTTATGGCAGCCAGCGCCAGTACGATAACGCCTACATCCAGTGCATGTACGCCAAGGGCCATCGCGTGCCGGTGCCGGGCAACGTGAGTTACTCGCGGCCAGCGGTTAAAGCGGTGGATGCCGGTATTCCGCCCCCACCGCCGGGCAGCCCACCGCCGCCACCGCCAGGGAGTCCGCCGCCCCCGCCACCGGTTAAAAGATAGGCGGGCTTAAGCGACGCCGGCGCTGTGCGCCTGCTGGTCTGCCCAATAGCTTGAACGTACCATTGGCCCACAGGCTGCACCGGAGAAGCCCATTTTTTGGGCTTCTTCTTCGTACATTTTGAAAACATCGGGATGCACATAGCGCGTGACTGGCAGGTGATGGCCGGATGGGGCCAGATACTGGCCGATGGTCAGCATTTCGACATCGTGGGCGCGCAGGTCGCGCATCACTTCAAGGATTTCTTCATCGGTTTCACCGAGGCCGACCATCAGGCCGGATTTGGTTTTGACCTGCGGGTAGCGCACCTTGAATTGCTTGAGAAATTCCAGCGAATGCTTGTAGTCGGCGCCGGGGCGTGACTGCTTGTAGAGGCGCGGGATGGTTTCCATATTGTGGTTGAGCACATCGGGCAGGGCGCTGCCGAGGACTTCGAGCGCAATCTCCATGCGGCCACGGAAGTCGGGAACCAGGGTTTCGATGGTGGTAGTCGGCGATAGCTCGCGGGTGTGGCGAATGACATCGACGAAGTGCTGGGCGCCTCCGTCACGCAGATCATCACGGTCAACGCTGGTTATGACCACGTATTTCAGTTTGAGAGCAGCGACCGATTCGCTGAGTTCGCGTGGCTCGTCCGGGTTGGGTGGCAAGGGCTGGCCATGACCAACGTCGCAGAAGGGGCAGCGGCGGGTGCAGATGTCGCCGAGGATCATGAAGGTGGCGGTGCCACGACCAAAGCATTCACCGATGTTGGGACACGCGGCTTCTTCGCAGACCGTGTGCAGCTTCTTTTCGCGCAGCATGGTTTTGATTTCACCGAAACGCCCGGCGCTGTTGCCGGCCTTGACGCGTATCCAGTCAGGTTTGCGCAAGGGCTCATCGACTGGAATGATCTTGATCGGGATGCGCGCAGTTTTGAGTTCGCCTTTTTGCTTGACGCCTTTTTCAGCCATTTTGTTTGTCCAGTTGCCCTAGCAGGTATTGGGTGAGTTGCTCGCCGGCTTGCTCAGCGGTGAGCGGAATATTGAAATCTTTGGTTTGCACAACTTTGAGCCCAGCATAGCCGCAAGGGTTGATCGCCGTAAATGGGGAAATATCCATATCGACATTGAGCGACAGGCCGTGGTAGCTGCAACCATTCTTGATTTTCAAGCCGAGCGCGGCGATTTTCGCATCGCCGACATAGACGCCCGGCGCTCCGGCTAGGCGGTCGGCCGTCACGCCATGGGCAGCAAGGAAATCGATCACCGCTTGTTCAATGGCGGTGACCAACTCACGCACCTTGATTTTTAAGCGGCTCAGGTCAAGCAACAGGTAAATAACAACCTGCCCAGGGCCGTGGTAGGTGATTTGGCCGCCACGATCAATTTTGACCACCGGAATGCCAATATCGGTCAGTAAATGTTCTGGCTTGCCGGCCTGCCCGAGGGTAAAAACCGGCGGGTGTTCGACAATCCAGATTTCATCCGGCGTATCTGCCGTGCGGGCGATGGTGAAATCCAGCATCGCCCGCCAGGTCGGCTCGTACTCGACCCGACCCAACTGTTTGACCTGCAAATTCACAGGGCGACTTTAACCATCGGATGAGCTGTCAAATCCATGTAAATGGCGTCGAGTTGCGGCTTGGATTGGGCGACAATGGTGCAGGTCACACTCAGGTAGTTGCCGCCGGAGCTGGCGCGCAGTTCCATACGGGCTGCGTCAAAATCCGGGGCGTGGCGGGTGACGATGCTGAGCACCGCTTGCGCAAACTCATCGTGCGCTTTACCCATAATCTTGATGGGAAAGTCGCAGGGGAATTCGAGCAGGGTGTCTTTGTAGGAAGCCATTTTTCTAGTTAAACCAGAGCCGTATGGTGTCGATGATACGAGTGAAGATGTTGCCAAGTGGCACATTTTCAAGAGCGACGACTGAATATTCGTTAAATGGCTTGCCTTCGAAACTGACTTGCAGGATACCCAGCTTCTGGCCTTGCGCGATTGGTGCGATGAGGCGCGGGTCGGGAATGAACTTGCTCTCGACTTTGTCAGCGTAGCCTTTGGGAATGACGATGCTCAGGTCGCTGGTGAACCCGGCCTTGACCTCCTTCATCTCACCCTTCCAGACACGCAGGCTTGAAACGGGCTGATCTTTGGTGAACAGCGTTACCGCGTCGTAGGAAATAAAGCCCCAGTTGAGCAGCTTGAGCGACTCAGTGGCGCGGGTGGAATCCGATTTTGTGCCAAGTACGACCGAGAGCAAACGGCGCTTTTCGCGCTGTGCCGAGGAAATCAGGCAATAACCAGCGGCTTCGGTGTGCCCGGTTTTGACCCCGTCAACACTAGGATCAATGAACAGCAGGCGATTGCGGTTAGGCTGGGTGATGTTGTTGTAGCGAAATTCCTTCATTGAGTAATACTTTTTGTATTCCTCGGGAAAGTCGCGGATCAGTGCGCTGGCCAGCAAGGAAAGATCGCGCGCTGTGGTGTAAAGCTGTGGATCTGGCAGGCCGGTGGCGTTGGTGAAGTTCGAATTCTTCATGCCGAGACGCGCTGCTTCGCGGTTCATCATCTGGGCGAAGTTTTCCTCGCTACCGGCAATGCCTTCGGCCAGCGTGACGCAGGCGTCGTTGCCGGACTGGACGATCATGCCCTTGAGCAGGTCATCAACCGGGACTTGCGTATCGACGCGGATAAACATCTTGGAGCCGCCGGTACGCCAGGCCTTTTCGGAAACCGGCAGCGCTTGATCGAGTGAGATCGTTTTCTTGTGGATGGCGGCGAAGGCCAGGTAAGCCGTCATCAATTTGGTGAGCGACGCGGGTTCCAGGCGCTCATCCGGCTTCTCGGCGGTCAGGGTTTGACCGGAGCTGACTTCCAGCAGCAGCCAGGATTTGGCGGCAAGTTCAGGTGGGACAGGTTGTTGTTGGGCGAATGACTGGCTGGCGCAAACCAGGGCCAGCAGAAAAAGGGAGATTTTGCGGAGCAGCATGTTTTTCTTTGTGTGTTTCTTGCGTTTGGGGGGAGCGAATTATACCCCTGCGGCCAGTTCGTCCTGCGGCGAGGCGGCGCACAGCACTTCGACCGCCGGGTGGCGAATGCGCCGTTCGTTGGAGATCGCGTAGATGTGCTCGCTGACGCCGGGCATTGCGCCCAGCGACTGGGCGTTGAGCTGTTCGGCGATTTGCTCGGCGAGGACGAGGGGGGCGGTGAACAGGCCCAAACCTTCGCGGCCAAAAGTGTTGAGAAGGGCACTGTCTTCAAATTCACCGACGATGCGTGGCCGGATTTCGGCGCTTTCCAGCCAGCGATCGATGCGCGAACGGAGCGCAGTGTGGCGCGTCGGCAAGAGCATGGGCGCACCGCTCAGCGATTGTGGAAAGCCCGATTTGTGACGGTCAACCAGCGTTTTGCTACCAAAAATACCGGTGGCAAAATCGCCCAGGCGTTTGCTGAACACCTTGATATTGCCGCCCACCGGCGCCGGTCTATCGGTGAGAACGACATCGAGACGATGCAGCGCGAGGTCGGCGAGCAGGGTTTCAAACTCACCTTCGTCACAAATCAAACGTACATCGACCGGCATCTGGTAGACCGAAGACAGCAGACGGTAGGCCAGCAGTTTGGGGATGCCGTCGGAAATGCCGACGCGCAGGCGCATGGTGGTTTCGTCGCCGCTGTTGCTGATCGCCTCCAGCATGGCGTCACCCAGTTGAAAAATCTGGTCGGCGTACCCAAGTACCAGTCGTCCTGCTTCGGTCAGCGCCAGGCCGCGCCCTTTGGCGGCAAACAGGGATTTGCCCAGTTGCCGTTCAAGTAGCGCGAGTTGCCCGCTGACCGTTTGGATGGCCAGGTCGAGGCGTTCGGCAGCACGCGTCATGCTGCCTTCCTGAGCAACGACCCAGAAGTAGTAAAGATGTTTGTAGTTGAGTGGCGCCATTTTTTATTTCTGTAAAAAACGAAGTATCGTTCTATTTTCCGCTAGTTTTATCTGTCTTTGCAAGGCGGTATGATGGCAGTGTTTTTCTAAAACCGGAGTTGATCATGAAACGTGTCGTGCTTTTCCTTGCCACCAATCTGGCAGTCATGCTGGTGCTGAGCTTGGTGACCAGTTTGCTCGGCGTCAATAAATTCCTCACAGCCAACGGCTTGAATCTTGGCCAGTTGCTGGTTTTTGCTGCGGTGATCGGCTTTGGCGGTTCCTTCATCTCCCTGATGATGTCCAAGACCATGGCCAAATGGAGCACGGGTGCTCGCGTCATTGAAGCGCCGAGCAGTTCCACCGAGGTTTGGCTGGTTGATACCGTTGCCCGTCTGGCCGAGCGCGCCCAGTTGAAAATGCCAGAAGTGGCGATTTACGACGGCGAGCCAAATGCCTTCGCGACTGGCGCCAGTAAAAATAATTCACTGGTCGCTGTATCGACCGGCTTGCTCGCCAGCATGACGCGCGAAGAGGCTGAGGCGGTGCTGGCGCACGAGGTCGCCCACATCGCCAATGGCGACATGGTGACGCTGACTTTGATTCAGGGTGTGGTCAATACCTTTGTCGTCTTCATCTCACGAGTGATCGGTTACGCGGTCGATTCCTTCCTGCGCAAAGGCGAAGAAAACAGCGGCCCAGGCATTGGTTACATGGTGACCAGCATGATCTGCGAGGTGGTATTCGGCATCCTGGCCAGCGTTATCGTCGCCTATTTCTCGCGTCAGCGTGAGTTCCGTGCCGACGCCGGAGCCGCAAACTTGATGGGCTCCGCAGTACCGATGCAGAACGCCTTGCGCCGTCTGGGTGGCTTGCATACCGAGTCTTTGCCGCAAAGCATGGCAGCGTCAGGTATAGCCGGCGGAAAAACCTCCTGGATGGCCTTGTTCTCCAGTCATCCGCCGCTCGAAGAGCGTATCGCAGCGCTTAATAACAGTCGTTAATCCGGATTGAGATAATCGCCCCTGATCGCTCAGGGGCGATTATTACTTTTGTCTTATGTGGTGTATTTCACAGTGGGTAAAACCTTGAATCTTTAAAATCGTTCCGATTATTAATGTTCGCTTCGCCGATCAGAAACTTGGAACGAATATGGATCGCACCGTCAATCCTGGGATCAATCTCACCCTGATGTCGCCCGCCGAGTTGCAGGAAGGTGTCGCCCGGTTGTCGCGCGGAACCTATTTTAAAGAGGCTTCGCTCGAAGTTACCCTCAGCATTCTCACCGAGTCTGCCGCGCAAATGTCCGGGATTGCGCGCGTCAGTATCTGGGCTTTGTGCAATAGTCAGGCGGAGTTGCGTTGCCTTGATCTTTACGATTTGTCTCAGCGCCGGCACCAGAATGGCATGAGTCTGTACGCCCGAGATTTTCCGCAATACTTCCGGGCCTTGCGCGCTGAAGAATGTATTGTGGCGGATGACGCTCATCTCTATCCAGCAACTCGGGAATTTTCCAGCGGCTACCTTGATGAGCACGGAATTACGGCGATGCTTGATACGCCAATTCATATTCGTGGCGCCTTGGAGGGGGTTTTGTGTCTTGAGCAGGTCGGCACTCATATGTCTTGGACCACAATGCATCGCCTCTTTGCCCACGCTGTGGCTAATCTGGTGACGCTGGCTTTGGTTGAGTATGAGGCCGACGAGGCGCGCCGACAGGCAGCGATAGCGGATCAGCGCCTGCAGTCCATATTAAAAAATAGCCCCGATTTAGCCGTTGACCGTAACAGTTTGCTGGCGCAGCCCGGTTAACTGCCTTAAAACGTGAGCGCGGATCGTTTCGCTCTCAAGGCTTTGGTGAATGTGAGCCTGGTTCAGCGTTTGCATTAATTGCCTTGCGCTATGGACGATGCCGAATAAAGAAATATGCTCGGCATGCTGAATCAGTTCATCGGTTTCTAGCAGTAGCGTTTCGCTATCGGGCGGCAGTGCAGCAAGCGCGTCGTGCATGCGCTCCAGTCTTTCCAGCGTTTCAGCGACAAAAAGACGGTCAATAATTGCCGATCTTTCGCCGTCATCATTGGCACTGGCGCAACTTTCCAGCCGCTGCGCAAAGTGCTGAGCGCGCTCAGCAAAGTTTGGGTGTTCGAGACCGTCGGCTTCCGTCAGGCATTCAATGCAGGCGCTGAGTGCGGCAATCACGCGCCGGGAAGTTTGCGCTTCCTCCAGGCGATCGGTGGCGCTGGCCAGTGCTTCGCCCAGACGCAGGCAATCGGCATCGACGGTTTCCAGTGTCAGGCTGTACAGCGCGAATACGGCAGGGCGAAAATCACTGAGCCCATCACCATGGCGTTCCGCCCAGGCGAGGTTCAAACGCTGGCAAGCGGCAATCCAGCGGGTGTTGAGTTCAGGGGCAAAACGACGTTTTTTGGGCTTGGCCAGCCACGGCAAAATAGACGCCGTGGCCTCCAGCGCTGAATTCAGCGAGGCGTTACTGTCCGCGAGATTGTCCTCGGGAAGCTCAGCCATGACAGTGCTTTATTGCTGCGCCAGTTTGGCGAATGCGCTCACCACTTCCGGCGGCGCCTGAACCAACTCAATCAGGACACCTTCGCCGCCAATCGGTGACTCTTCATTGCCTTTGGGGTGCAAGAAGGTGATATCAAAACCAGCGGCGCCCTTGCGAATGCCACCCGGCGCAAAACGTACGCCATTGGCCGACAGCCATTCAACTGCCTTGGGCAGATCATCAATCCACAAACCAACATGGTTGAGCGGGGTGGTGTGCACGGCAGGTTTTTTCTCCGGATCAAGCGGCTGCATGAGGTCAACTTCAACCTTGAATGGCCCGCTACCCATGGCGCAAATGTCCTCGTCGACATTCTCGCGCTCGGAAACGAAAGTGCTGGTCACCTCAAGGCCAAACATATCGACCCACAGCGTGCGCAATTTTTCCTTGGACGGCCCGCCAATGGCGATTTGCTGGATGCCGAGTACCTTGAATGGACGACTTTTCATTTTGGATGCTCCTGTTTTTGATAGGCGGTGATGATAAACCAGAGGCCGATGACGATCATCGGCAAGGAAAGCCATTGCCCCATGCTGATAGCGTACGACTGTCCGAAGATGCCATGATCCGGCTCGCGGAAAAATTCGGTGATGAAGCGGAAGCTGCCGTAACCGATGAGAAAAACGCCCGACACCGCACGCCTTGGTCGCGGTCGACTGCTAAAAAGCCACAAAATTACGAAGAGCGCGATGCCTTCAAGTGCAACGTGATAAAGCTGCGACGGGTGGCGCGGTAGCATATCGCCGGCCTGTGGGAAAACCATCGCCCACGGCAGGCCGGGGTCGGTAATGCGGCCCCATAATTCACCATTGATAAAGTTGCCAATCCGTCCGGCAGCGAGGCCGAGTGGCACCAGCGGCACGATGAAATCTGTGACATCGAACCAGTTGATTTTTGCCTTGCGCGCCCACAGCAGCATCGCCACCATGACGCCAATAAAGCCGCCATGGAAGCTCATGCCGCCCTTCCAGACGGCGAAAATTTCCAGCGGGTTGCTGAGGAAATAAGCCGGCTCATAAAAAATTACCTGCCCTAGGCGCCCGCCGAGGATGACGCCGAGCATGCCGTAGAAGAGCAAATCATCAAGCTGCTCGACGCTCATGATCGCTGGCCGGGTTTTGATCCGGTAGCGCCCGAGCAAAATAAACTGAACGAAGGCGACGAGATACATCAAACCGTACCAGCGCACCGAAAGCGGACCAAGAGAAAAAGCGATCGGATCAAACTGCGGGTGAAGAAGCATGGCGGTTTCAGACTCGGCTAGAATTCGGAAATTATAGTTCGTACCCATCGTCGCCACGCAACGGCACCCAGATTTAGACGGAGATTGATATGCCCCAATACCGCTCACGCACCTCGACTCATGGCCGCAACATGGCTGGCGCCCGCTCCCTGTGGCGCGCTACAGGCATGAAAGATGGCGACTTCGGCAAGCCGATCATTGCCGTGGTCAATTCATTTACCCAGTTTGTCCCTGGTCATGTGCATCTGAAGGACATGGGCCAGCTGGTGGCGCGCGAGATCGAGGCTGCCGGCGGCGTCGCCAAGGAATTCAACACCATCGCCATCGACGACGGCATCGCCATGGGCCACAGCGGGATGTTGTATTCGCTGCCCAGCCGCGACCTGATCGCCGACTCGGTTGAATACATGGTCAACGCCCACTGCGCCGACGCTATGGTCTGCATCTCCAATTGCGACAAGATCACGCCGGGCATGCTGATGGCTGCCATGCGCATCAACATCCCGGTCATCTTCGTCTCCGGTGGCCCGATGGAAGCCGGCAAGGTCACGATTCAGGGGCAGGTGGTTCATCTTGATCTGGTTGATGCCATGGTCAAGGCCGCCGACCACACGGTTTCCCAGTCGGATCTCGACGAAATCGAGCGCTCCGCCTGTCCAACCTGTGGCTCTTGCTCCGGCATGTTCACCGCCAATTCAATGAACTGCCTGACCGAAGCCTTCGGCCTCAGCCTGCCCGGTAACGGCACCGTCGTCGCCACGCACGCCGACCGCAAGCAGCTCTTCTTGCGCGCCGGTCGCCAGATCGTCGAGTTGTGCATGCGTTATTACGAGCAGGACGACGCCTCGGTCCTGCCACGCTCGATCGCCACCAAGGCCGCCTTCGAAAACGCCATGACCCTCGACGTCGCCATGGGCGGCTCGACCAATACCGTGCTGCATATTTTGGCCACTGCGCAGGAAGCCGGCGTCGACTTCACGATGGCCGACATCGACCGCATTTCGCGCTCGGTGCCTTGTCTGTGCAAAGTCGCGCCGATGACCGACAAATATCACATCGAAGACGTCCACCGCGCTGGCGGCATCATGGGTATCCTCGGAGAACTCGATCGCGCCGGCCTGATCCAGCGCGACGTGCCGAATGTCCACGCCAAAACGCTGGGCGAAGCGATTGATCGTTGGGACATCGTGCGCGAACACGACGTCAAGGTGCACGAATTTTTCAAGGCCGCACCGGGTGGCGTACCGACCCAAGTTGCCTTCTCGCAGAATCGCCGCTTCAATGAACTCGATCTTGATCGCACGCACGGCTGCATCCGCAACAAGGCCAACGCCTATTCGCAGGAAGGTGGCCTCGCCGTGCTTTACGGCAACATCGCGGTTGACGGCTGCATCGTCAAAACAGCCGGCGTCGATGAGTCAATCTGGAAATTCACCGGTAAGGCCCGCGTCTTCGAAAGCCAGGATGCTGCGGTCGACGCCATTTTGGGCGAGAAAATTGTAGCCGGCGATGTCGTGGTTATTCGCTACGAAGGGCCCAAAGGGGGGCCCGGTATGCAGGAAATGCTTTACCCCACCTCCTATCTCAAATCGATGGGCTTGGGTAAGGCCTGCGCCTTGCTAACTGATGGCCGCTTCTCTGGTGGCACCTCCGGCCTTTCCATTGGCCACGCCTCACCGGAAGCGGCGGATGGCGGCGCTATCGGCCTGGTCGAAGAGGGTGATACCATCGAAATCGATATTCCGAATCGCCGCATTCGACTGGCAATCTCTGATGCTGAACTGGCTGCGCGTCGCAATGCCATGGAAGCGCGAGGCGAAAAAGCCTGGCAACCGGTCGACCGACAGCGCTCGGTATCGGCGGCACTTCAGGCTTACGCCTTGATGGCCACCTCGGCAGACAAAGGGGCTGTGCGTGATGTCTCTCAGATTCGCCGCAAGTAGTAAGTCTTTGGCATCTGTCAACTTGGTATCCAAAGGTGCGTTATATGCTTAGGCCGCGATTTCCAGGTGGTCAGGAAGCGCCGCTTGGGTTTGCGCCCAGCGGGAAACAGTTTTATCATCCAAATTTCAGTAACCCATAACCCGCAAACGGAGCGAGATAATGAAAGCTATTTACGTTGCAATGATTGCCGCTGGAGTCGTGCTGGCCGGCCAAGCCCAGGCTGACGAGGCACTGGCTAAAGCCAAAAACTGTATGGCTTGCCATCAGCTAGAAAAGAAAGTCGTTGGACCGGCTTATAAAGAAGTCGCTGCCAAGTACAAGGGTGATGCCAAGGCCCCGGCCATGTTGGCTGGCAAGGTCAAAACAGGTGGTAAAGGTGTATGGGGTCAGGTTCCTATGCCCCCAAACAACGTTACTGAAGCAGAAGCTAACAAATTGGTGGCTTGGATTCTAGCTTTGAAATAAATTATGTTGCAAACAAAAAACCGGCTTGGAGCCGGTTTTTTTATGTCCGCTATGGTTGACATGTGGCTTAATTGGCCGGATAATCTTGCGTTCTCCGGAGGGGTACCCAAGCGGTCAACGGGAACAGACTGTAAATCTGTCGGCTCTGCCTTCGAAGGTTCGAATCCTTCCCCCTCCACCAAATTTTTTAGTAAGTTGTTATGTAGTGGGTCATGGTTAAGCGGGTGTAGCTTAATGGTAGAGCTGAAGCCTTCCAAGCTTAAGACGAGGGTTCGATTCCCTTCACCCGCTCCATTCGTGGTATGGCTGTTATTTTCTAGGTAGGCCCATGTAGCTCAGTGGTAGAGCACTCCCTTGGTAAGGGAGAGGTCGGAAGTTCGATTCTTCTCATGGGCACCACCAACTTGGTGCTGGTTGCAGATTACTTGATTACTTGATTATTGGGAGTTGGAATGGCTAAGGAAAAATTCGCGCGCACGAAACCGCACGTAAACGTGGGCACCATTGGGCACGTTGACCATGGCAAGACCACGCTGACAGCGGCGATCACTACGGTGCTATCTGCCAAGTTCGGCGGCTCTGCCAAGAAATACGACGAAATCGACGCAGCGCCAGAAGAAAAGGCACGCGGCATTACCATCAACACCGCTCACGTCGAATACGAAACCGCCAACCGTCACTACGCCCACGTTGACTGCCCGGGCCACGCCGACTACGTCAAGAACATGATTACCGGTGCTGCCCAGATGGACGGCGCCATTCTCGTCTGTTCCGCCGCCGACGGCCCAATGCCCCAGACTCGCGAGCACATCCTCCTCGCCCGTCAGGTTGGTGTGCCGTACGTACTGGTGTACATGAACAAGTGCGACATGGTTGATGACGCCGAACTGCTCGAACTCGTCGAAATGGAACTCCGTGAGCTCCTCGACAAATACGACTTCCCGGGTGACGACACCCCGATCATTCACGGTTCCGCACTGAAAGCCCTTGAAGGCGATCAGTCCGAAATCGGCGAGCCCTCCATCTTCCGTCTGGCCGATGCTCTCGACACCTACATCCCCAATCCGGAACGTGCTGTTGATCAGCCCTTCTTGATGCCGGTTGAAGACGTCTTCTCCATCTCTGGTCGCGGCACGGTTGTTACCGGTCGTATCGAGCGTGGTGTGGTCAAGGTTGGCGAAGAAATTGAAATCGTTGGTATCCGTCCGACCGTCAAGACCACCTGTACCGGTGTTGAAATGTTCCGCAAACTGCTTGACCAAGGTCAGGCTGGAGACAACGTTGGTGCCCTATTGCGTGGCACCAAGCGTGAAGACGTCGAGCGTGGTCAAGTTCTGTGCAAGCCGGGTTCAGTCAAGCCGCACACCCACTTCACCTCCGAAGTGTACATCCTGTCCAAAGATGAAGGCGGTCGCCACACCCCGTTCTTCAACGGCTACCGTCCGCAGTTCTACTTCCGCACGACTGACGTGACCGGCTCCATCGACTTGCCTGAGGGCGTCGAGATGGTGATGCCTGGCGACAACATCGCCATGACCATCAAGCTGATCGCGCCGATCGCCATGGAAGAAGGTCTGCGCTTCGCTATCCGTGAAGGCGGTCGTACCGTCGGCGCCGGTGTCGTTGCCAAGATCATCGAGTAAATCTCGAGTTTCAAGAGTTTTGGGGCGCCCCAGGAAGCTGGGGCGCCTTGATGTTTTAGCCGCAGGGGTGTAGCTCAATTGGTAGAGCGCCGGTTTCCAAAACCGAAGGTCGGGGGTTCGATTCCCTCCGCCCCTGCCACCTATTTTAAAGATCGCAATTTTCATGGCTGACAAGATCAAGTTCGCGCTGGCGCTGGTTATTCTGGCTGCTGGCGTAACTGGCTTTTACCTCCTTTCTGAGCAGGCAATGATTTTGCGTGTCTTGGCCGTTCTCGTTGGTTTGGCCATGGCGGTTGCGGTTGCCTGGAAGACCGAGTCGGGCCAGAGGTTTTTCGTATTTGCCAATGAGGCGGTGATAGAGGCCAAAAAAGTTGTTTGGCCGTCGCGCAAGGAAACAATGCAAACAACCGGAGCGGTTTTTGCGTTTGTTGTCGTAATGGCGCTCTTTCTATATTTGACAGATAAAAGCCTTGAGTGGGTTCTTTATGACCTGGTGCTAGGCTGGAAAAAATCATGAGCAAACGCTGGTACGTTGTACATGCCTACTCTGGCTTCGAGAAGAGTGTCATGCGCGCCATCCTGGAGCGTATTGAGCGCCTCGGCATGCAGGAAAAATTTGGCCGCATCCTTGTACCGGTCGAAGAGGTAGTGGAGATGAAGGCGGGTCAAAAATCGATTTCCGAGAGAAAATTTTTTCCGGGCTATGTGCTTTGCGAAATGGAAATGGATGATGACTCTTGGCATTTAGTTAAAAACACGCCCAAAGTCACAGGCTTTGTTGGTGGAACTGCGAATAAGCCGACCCCGATTTCTGAAAAAGAAGTTGAGAAAATTATGCAGCAGATGCAGGACGGTGTCGAAAAGCCGCGTCCAAAGGTGTTATTTGAGGTGGGTGAAGTGGTTCGCGTCAAGGATGGTCCTTTTACAGATTTCCACGGCGCTGTTGAGGATGTTAATTACGAAAAGAGCCGGATGCGAGTGGCGGTGACTATTTTTGGGCGCGCCACCCCGGTTGAGCTTGAGTTTGCTCAGGTTGAAAAAGCCTGATTTAAATTGGTAGTAGGGTATTCCGAAAACCCTGATTTCGGTAAGAGGAGCGTAAGTCAGCAATGGCTAAAAACGCGTTAGCACTCATTAATCTGGAGTAGTTATGGCAAAGAAGATTGTTGGCTTTATTAAGCTGCAAGTGCCTGCAGGCAAGGCAAATCCATCCCCCCCGATTGGCCCGGCTCTCGGCCAACGTGGTTTGAACATCATGGAATTCTGTAAGGCGTTTAACGCCCAGACGCAGGGCGTTGAACCGGGTCTGCCGATTCCTGTGGTAATCACCGCATTTGCTGACAAGTCTTTCACTTTTGTGATGAAGACTCCACCAGCGACGATTCTGATCAAGAAGGCTGCTGGTATCAAGTCTGGTTCTGCGAAGCCGCACACCGATAAAGTTGGCAAGATTACGCTTGCTCAGGCTGAAGAAATTGCTAAAGCCAAAATGCCTGATCTCACCGCCGCCAATATGGAAGCAGCTATACGCACAATCGCTGGTTCCGCCCGTTCCATGGGCATAACCGTTGAGGGGCTCTAATCATGGCTAAACTCACCAAAAAGCAAAAATCCCAGCAAGGAAAAATTGATGTAATGAAGCTTTACCCGGTGCAAGAAGCTTTGACCCTTGCCAAGGCAACTGCTACAGCCAAATTTGACGAGTCCATTGACGTTGCCGTCAATCTGGGTGTGGATGCTCGTAAATCGGACCAGGTCGTCCGAGGCTCAGTTGTTTTGCCGGCAGGTACGGGTAAGAGCGTTCGTGTGGCTGTTTTCGCTCAGGGCGAAAAGGCCGAGGCTGCGAAAGCAGCTGGCGCTGAAGTGGTTGGCTTTGAAGATTTGGCCGCTGAAGTTAAAGCGGGCAATCTGAATTTTGACGTAGTGATCGCAACGCCGGATGCCATGAAGATTGTTGGCCAGCTTGGCCAGATTCTTGGCCCACGCGGTTTGATGCCGAATCCAAAGGTTGGTACTGTGACGATGGATGTCACTACTGCGGTTAAAAACGCCAAGGCCGGTCAGGTTCAATACCGTACCGATAAAGGTGGCATTATTCACGCCACGATTGGTCGTGCTTCATTCTCAGTTGAGAGCCTCCAGCTAAACCTGAAAGCGCTGGTTGATGCGCTGACCAAAGCGAAGCCGGCTTCCTCCAAGGGGCAGTATCTGCGCAAGATTGCTGTTGCTGCAACGATGGGCCCCGGCGTTCGCGTCGATCAGGCCAGTCTGGCTGGCTAAAAGTACTTTGGGCTGTCGGCTGTTGCCAAATTGGTGATGGCTGGCAGATCGTCAAAGACCGCAGGTGCTATTGAAATATGGCTTAATCGTGCAAATAGCCTGCGCAGACGGTGCCCCAGAACAAGATTTACTGCCGTTCTTTATCGAGCGGCATTGCTTCTGGTTCAGGTCGCCGTAAGTGCGGCGGGATTTCCCCGTCGTGTAATGACTTGAAAGGAGGAAGGGCCTATGGGTCTCAATCTGAACGACAAAAAAGCGGTTGTCGCTGAAGTGTCGGCACAAGTAGCGAATGCACAGACTATCGTGGTTGCTGAGTATCATGGCGTTGCTGTAGAGCAACTGACCGTGTTGCGCAAAAAAGCCCGTGAGTCTGGCGTTTATCTGCGTGTGTTGAAAAACACTTTGGTACGTCGCGCGGTCGCGGACACTCCGTTCGCCGGCCTGGCCGACCAAATGGTCGGTCCGCTGATTTACAGCATCTCAACTGACCCAGTTGCAGCAGCAAAAGTCCTTAGCGATTTTGCCAAAACCAACGACAAGCTCGGAATCAAAGCTGGTTCCTACGCTGGGAAGGTGCTCGATAAGGCTGGTGTGCAGGGGCTTGCCTCAATCCCGAGCCGCGAAGAGTTGCTGTCCAAGTTGCTGTACGTCATGAAGGCCCCGGTAACGGGCTTTGCCGTTTGCCTTGGCGCTCTTGCCAAACAGCGCGAAGAAGCTGCTGTTTGAACCGTACCGCTTACGAACTGATTTAGGAGTTATTTGAAAATGGCAATTAGCAAAGAAGATATCCTGGAAGCCGTTGGCTCCATGACCGTTATGGATTTGAATGACCTGGTTAAGGCATTCGAAGAGAAGTTTGGCGTTTCTGCTGCTGCAATGTCCTCTGCTGGCCCTGCTGCCGCTGCGGCTGTTGTTGAAGAGCAGACTGAATTCACCGTTATGCTTCTTGCCGCTGGCGAGAAGAAGGTTGAAGTCATCAAGGTGGTTCGGGCTGTTACCGGTCTGGGCCTAAAAGAAGCCAAGGACGTCGTTGACGGTGCTCCGAAGGCTGTTAAGGAAGGCGTCTCCAAGGCTGATGCTGAAGCCCTCAAGACCCAACTTGAAGCTGCTGGCGCCAAGGTCGAAGTTAAGTAAGTTGTTTAGTGCAATGGGCTGGCGGTTATCCGCTGGCCCTTTTGTGCTTTGTACGCAGGTTTTATTCCCCCTCTATTTATCTCAAACTTGAATACCGCCAATCGGCAAACGCAAACAGTCCTGTTTTCATCCTTACTGGGGATGGAAGCTTGTTTGCGTTTGCCTGTTTCATCAGGTTTTACGTTTGACCTCATCTTTCCGGAGTTACCATGACTTACTCCTTCACCGAGAAAAAACGCATCCGCAAGAGCTTTGCCAAGCGTGCGAGCGTGCTCGATGTTCCCTACCTTCTGGCGACCCAGCTCCAGTCTTTTGCAGATTTTCTACAGGCAGAAGTGCCGGCAGAAAGGCGCAAAAGCGAGGGGCTTCAGGCTGCATTCGCATCGATTTTCCCCATCGTTTCCCATTCCGGGAATGCGCGGCTGGAATTCGTCAGCTACATGCTGGGAGCCCCCGCATTCGATGTGACTGAATGTCATCAGCGTGGCTTGACCTTCGCCTCCTCTTTGCGCGCCAAAGTGCGTTTGATCATCATGGATCGCGAAGCGCCGGATACGGTTAAAGAGGTCAAGGAGCAGGAAGTCTATATGGGCGAAATCCCGCTCATGACGACGAATGGTTCTTTCGTGATCAACGGCACTGAACGCGTCATTGTTTCGCAGTTGCATCGCTCTCCAGGGGTCTTTTTCGAGCATGACCGTGGAAAGACGCACAGTTCTGGCAAGCTGCTGTTTTCGGCGCGGATTATTCCTTATCGTGGCTCGTGGTTGGACTTTGAATTTGATCCCAAAGATACCCTCTTTTTCCGGGTTGACCGTAGAAGGAAGATGCCGGTAACTACGCTGTTGAAGGCGATCGGTATGTCTTCCGAGGAAATTCTGTCGAATTTCTTCGAATTCGATACATTTCTGATCGGCAAGGAAAAAATTGACTTTACGCTAGTTCCAGAACGTCTGCGGGGTGAGGTCGCGCGCTTTGATTTCGTTACTGACGACGGCAAGGTTCTTGTTGCTAAAGATAAGCGAATCACCGCCAAGCACATCCGTGACATCACGGCAGCATCGATCAAACAAGTCACTGTTCCTGAAGATTTTATACTTGGCCGTGTGGTTGCCAAAAATGTGGTCAATACCGATACCGGCGAAATTGTTGCGAACGCAAACGACGAAATTACAGAAACGCTACTGGCTAATCTCCGCGAGGCCGGGATAGCAACGCTGGAAACGCTTTACACAAACGAGCTTGATCGTGGCGCCTTCATCTCCAACACCTTGCGCGCCGATGAAACGGCAACACGCCAGGCCGCACGGGTCGCAATCTATCGCATGATGCGTCCCGGCGAGCCGCCGACCGAGGAGGCTGTAGAGATTTTGTTCAACGGCTTGTTCTATTCAGACGAGCGTTACGATCTCTCCGGTGTAGGTCGAATGAAGTTCAACCGTCGTGTAGCGCGAACTGACATTACCGAATTCAAGGTGACAATCAAGAATCTTGCTTCGAAGGCCGAAGCAGCGTTGAAAAATTTGTCTGAAGGCTCAGGTTTTGCTCTTCCTGTAATTCAGGACTTGGTCAGTTTGTTACCTTTCGGTGCCCGTCCGTTGTGTGAGAACATGACGAAAGCCGATGCTGAAGCGTTGCTCGCCAAGATCAAGCCCCTGGGTGTCAACGCTGAGGTGCGCGAGCAACTTACTTTGTCGCCGCGCGATATCGTTGCCGTTATTAAGATTCTCGTCGATCTGCGCAATGGTCGTGGAGAAATTGACGACATTGATCACCTCGGAAATCGACGCGTTCGTTCGGTTGGTGAATTGGCTGAAAATCAGTTCCGTGCTGGACTGGTGCGCGTTGAGCGTGCTGTCAAAGAGCGTTTGAGTCAGGCTGAATCAGATAATCTGATGCCGCATGACTTGATCAATGCCAAGCCGATCAGCGCCGCGATCAAGGAATTCTTTGGTTCCAGCCAGTTGTCGCAGTTTATGGACCAAACCAATCCCTTGTCGGAAATTACGCACAAACGTCGTGTTTCCGCCCTTGGCCCAGGCGGTTTGACCCGCGAGCGTGCTGGTTTTGAGGTTCGCGACGTACATCCGACCCACTATGGTCGCGTTTGCCCGATCGAGACGCCGGAAGGCCCGAACATCGGCCTGATCAACTCGCTGGCTTTGTTTGCCCGCGTTAATGACTACGGCTTCATTGAAACGGCCTATCGTAAGGTCATCGACTCCAAAGTCACTGACGAAATCGAATATCTGTCAGCCATTGAGGAGGGTAATTTCGTCGTTGCTCAAGCCAATGCACCATTGGACGACGCAAACTGTCTATCAGATGACTTGGTCACCTGCCGTGAAAAGGGCGAGACGATTCTTGCCGAGCCGGGCCGGGTGAATTACATGGACGTTGCTCCGAGCCAGATCGTATCGGTTGCTGCCTCACTGATTCCCTTCCTTGAGCATGACGACGCAAACCGTGCGTTGATGGGCGCCAACATGCAACGTCAGGCGGTGCCTTGTCTGCGTCCGGAAAAGGCGCTGGTCGGTACTGGTATGGAGCGCACGGTTGCAGTCGACTCGGGAACTGCTGTCGTTGCCTTGCGCGGTGGCTCAGTTGACTACGTCGATGCCGCACGTATCGTGGTTCGCGTGAATGACAACGAAACGGCTGCAGGTGAGGTCGGCGTCGATATCTACAATCTTGTCAAATACACCCGTTCAAATCAGAACACCAACATCAACCAGCGTCCGGTCGTCAAAGTCGGTGATCAGATCGCCAAGGGTGATGTGGTGGCCGACGGTGCATCAACCGACAAGGGCGAACTGGCGCTAGGCCAGAATATGCTGGTCGCCTTTATGCCGTGGAATGGCTACAACTTCGAAGACTCGATTCTGATTTCTGAGCGCGTCGTTGCTGAAGACCGTTACACCTCAATTCACATTGAAGAACTAACCGTTGTCGCTCGTGATACCAAGCTTGGTCCGGAAGAAATCACTCGCGATATCGCTTCGTTGGGTGAAACTCAGCTTTCACGTCTGGATGATTCCGGTATTGTTTATATCGGTGCAGAAGTTGAAGCAGCTGACGTACTGGTTGGTAAGGTGACGCCGAAAGGCGAGACGCAACTGACACCAGAAGAGAAACTCCTGCGCGCTATCTTCGGGGAGAAGGCTTCCGATGTTAAAGACACGTCGTTACGTGTGCCTTCGGGTATTGCCGGTACTGTTATTGACGTTCAGGTCTTCACGCGTGAAGGGATTGAGCGTGATAAACGCGCCCAGTCGATCATCGACGAGCATTTGCGGCATTACAAACTCGATCTGGCCGACCAAATGCGTATCGTTGAGCGTGACGCTTTCGCCCGCGTCGGTCGTCTGATTGTCGGTAAAAAGGCCAATGGTGGCCCGAAGAAGTTGCCCAAGGGCGCTGTTATTGAGCAGTCCTATCTTGACGGAATGGATCCGCATCACTGGTTTGACATTCGTCTGTCTGAAGATGATATTGCTCAGCAACTGGAGCAAGTCAAAGAAGGTCTTGAGGTCGCCCGGAAGAACTTCGACGAGGCTTTCGAGGTCAAACGCAAGAAGCTAACGCAAGGTGACGAATTGCCGCCTGGTGTGCAGAAGATGGTTAAAGTCTACGTTGCCGTTAAGCGCCGACTGCAACCGGGTGACAAGATGGCTGGTCGTCACGGTAATAAGGGTGTGGTTTCGAAAATTACACCGGTTGAAGACATGCCTTACATGGCTGATGGGCGTTCGGTTGATATTGTCTTGAATCCGTTGGGCGTGCCTTCCCGGATGAACGTAGGGCAAATTCTCGAAACACACTTGGGTCTGGCAGCCAAAGGTTTGGGCGTGCAGATTGGCGAGATGCTTCGCCGCCAAGCCAATGCCAAAGAGGTTCGCGAGTATCTCGACAAGATTTACAACCGGAGCGGTAAGACTGAAGATTTCTCGCAATTTACCGATGGTGAAGTGATCGAAATGGCCGGCAACTTGGTCAATGGTGTGCCGTTTGCGACCCCGGTATTTGATGGCGCGACTGAAGAGGAAATCAAGGACATGCTGGCCTTGGCCGGTATGCCGTCTTCTGGACAGATGACCTTGTTTGATGGCCGCACCGGTGAGCAATTTGAGCGTCAGGTAACCGTCGGCTACAAGCATGTGCTGAAACTGCACCACTTGGTCGATGACAAAATGCACGCTCGTTCAACCGGTCCTTATTCGCTCGTCACTCAGCAGCCGCTCGGCGGCAAGGCTCAGTTCGGTGGCCAGCGTTTCGGTGAAATGGAAGTCTGGGCGCTGGAAGCTTATGGCGCAGCCTATGTGTTGCAGGAAATGTTGACGGTGAAATCTGATGACGTCAATGGCCGTACCAAGGTCTACGAAAACATCGTCAAGGGCGAACATCGCATCGAAGCCGGCATGCCGGAGTCCTTCAATGTGCTGGTTAAGGAAATTCGTTCGCTGGCGATCGACATCGATCTGGAACGTTACTGATTTAGGGCTAGGAGTTAAACGATGAAAGCATTGCTCGATTTATTCAAGCAGGTAACAGCGGAAGAGGAATTTGACGCGATTACCATTGGTCTCGCCTCGCCCGAGAAAATCCGTTCCTGGTCTTACGGTGAAGTCAAGAAGCCGGAAACCATCAACTACCGCACTTTCAAGCCGGAGCGTGATGGCTTGTTCTGCGCCAAAATCTTTGGCCCGATCAAGGATTACGAGTGCCTGTGCGGCAAGTACAAGCGCCTCAAGCATCGCGGCGTAATTTGTGAAAAATGTGGTGTCGAAGTGACGTTGGCCAAGGTTCGTCGTGACCGCATGGGTCACATTGAACTGGCATCGCCCACCGCCCATATCTGGTTCCTCAAGTCGCTGCCATCGCGGCTCGGCATGGTGCTTGACATGACGCTACGCGATATTGAGCGCGTCCTGTACTTTGAAGCCTATGTTGTGACTGATCCTGGTATGGTCAGCAATCTCCAGCGTGCACAGCTACTGACTGAAGAGCAGTATCTGGAAATGATGGAAGAGCATGGCGATGAATTCCAGGCGTTAATGGGAGCAGAGGGGGTTCGTGAACTACTACGCAATCTCGATCTGAATAGTGAAATTGAAACCCTTCACAATGAGCTTGAGGTGACTGGGTCAGAGGCCAAAAACAAGAAATTTGCTAAACGCCTGAAGATATTGGAAGGTTTTCAAAAATCTGGTATCAAGCCGGACTGGATGGTTCTGGAGGTTCTACCAGTCCTTCCTCCAGACCTGCGTCCTCTGGTGCCACTGGACGGTGGCCGCTTTGCAACGTCTGATCTGAACGATCTCTACCGCCGCGTCATCAACCGAAACAATCGCCTGAAGCGATTGCTTGAATTGAAGGCGCCGGAAATCATTGTTCGTAACGAAAAGCGCATGCTGCAGGAGTCTGTGGATTCTCTGCTCGACAACGGCCGTCGGGGTAAGGCGATGACCGGCGCCAACAAACGTCCGTTGAAATCCTTGGCCGATATGATTAAGGGTAAGGGGGGACGTTTCCGTCAGAATTTGCTGGGTAAGCGTGTCGACTATTCTGGCCGATCGGTCATTGTCGTTGGTCCCCAGCTCAAATTGCATCAATGCGGTCTGCCAAAACTAATGGCCTTGGAGCTGTTTAAGCCATTTATCTTCCACAAGCTTGAAGTTGGTGGCTACGCAACAACCATCAAGCAGGCGAAGAAAATGGTCGAAAGCCAGGAGCCGATCGTCTGGGACATGCTTGAAGACGTTATCCGCGAGCATCCGGTTATGCTCAACCGCGCACCGACTCTGCACCGCTTGGGTATCCAGGCGTTTGAGCCTACCTTGATCGAAGGCAAGGCCATCCAGCTGCATCCACTTGTCTGCGCGGCGTTCAATGCCGACTTCGACGGCGACCAGATGGCTGTTCACGTTCCGCTGTCGCTTGAGGCGCAGATGGAGGCCCGTACGCTGATGCTAGCCTCCAATAATGTGCTTTCACCGGCTAATGGACAACCCATCATTGTTCCTTCTCAGGACATCGTCTTGGGGTTGTATTACGCTACTCGTGAGAAAGTCAATGGCAAGGGTGAGGGCATGTACTTTGCTGACACCGCTGAAATTGAGCGTGCCATGGCGGCCAAAGAACTAGATGTTCACTCGCGCATTTCAGTGCGTTTGTCTGAATTCGAGTCTGGTACGGTCGACGGCGAATGGATCGAGAAAATTGTACGGGTAGAAACTACTGCTGGACGCGCTCTGCTCTCCAAGATTCTTCCAAAGGGCTTGCCTTTTAAGGCGATTGATCGCGCGCTTAAAAAGAAGGAAATTTCCAAGCTGATTGACGAATCATTTCGTCGTTGTGGTTTGAAGGAAACAGTAGTTTTTGCAGATAAGTTGATGCAAAACGGCTACGCGCTGGCTACCCGCGCAGGCATTTCTTTTTGTTCAGATGACATGCGAGTTCCTGCAAAAAAATATGAAATTATCGCTGCCGCTGAAGCTGAGGTTAAAGAAATCGAAACCCAATACACCAATGGTCTGGTAACCAACGGTGAGCGCTATAACAAGGTTGTTGATATCTGGGGCCGCACTGGAGATCAGGTAGCCAAGGTCATGATGGACGAACTTGGCCATGAAGAGACTATCGATCGCCACGGCAAGAAGGTCAAGCAAGATTCCTTTAATTCGATCTACATGATGGCCGATTCCGGTGCTCGCGGCTCCGCTGCTCAGATTCGTCAGCTGGCAGGTATGCGGGGTCTAATGGCAAAGCCGGATGGCTCGATTATCGAGACGCCCATTACAACCAATTTCCGCGAGGGCCTGAACGTTCTTCAGTATTTTATTTCGACGCACGGTGCGCGTAAGGGTCTAGCTGATACGGCATTGAAGACAGCCAACTCTGGTTACCTAACGCGCCGACTGGTTGATGTGACGCAGGATCTGGTTATCACCGAGGACGACTGTGGAACCAGCAATGGCTACACCGTCAAGGCGTTAGTCGAAGGCGGCGAGGTTATAGAGCCGTTGCGCGAACGTATTCTTGGCCGGGTAACCATTGATGATCTGGTCGATCCTGAAACACAGGAAACCGTCATATTTTCTGGCACTATGCTGAATGAGGATCTCGTCGATCTGATAGACAAGCTGGGTATTGATGAGGTTAAAGTCCGCACCCCGCTCACCTGTGACACGCGTTATGGTTTGTGCGCCAAGTGCTATGGCCGCGATCTGGGTCGTGGAACAATGGTTAATGCTGGCGAGTCCGTTGGTGTGATTGCCGCTCAGTCGATTGGTGAGCCGGGCACCCAGTTGACCATGCGTACATTCCACGTAGGCGGTGCCGCATCACGAAATGCTGTTGCAGATAAAATCGAAGCAAAATCGGCGGGTACCGTTCGATTTACAGCATCAATGCGCTACGTTACCAGTGCCAAGGGAGAGAAGGTTGTGATCTCTCGTTCTGGTGAGGTTCTGATTACGGATGACCACGGTCGTGAACGTGAACGCCATAAGGTACCTTATGGTGCATTGCTTCCGCTGGATGACGGCAAGGTGGTTAAGGCTGGCGTCAAGCTGGCAACATGGGATCCGCACACCCGTCCGATTGTTACGGAGTACGCAGGTACCGTTCGATTCGAGAACGTCGAAGAGGGCGTTACCGTTGCAAAGCAGGTGGATGATGTCACGGGTTTGTCAACGCTTGTGGTAATCGACCATAAGCGAGGCGGCAAGGCCGCCACAAAGGGGGTGCGTCCGGTCGTCAAACTATTGGATGATACCGGTGCTGAGGTTAAGGTGGCAGGGAGTGATCACCCTGTATCGATAGCATTTCAGGTTGGTTCAATTATTTCCGTTACTGACGGCCAGCAAGTGGGCATTGGCGATATCCTGGCTCGGATGCCGCAGGAGTCCGCCAAGACCCGCGATATTACCGGCGGTCTGCCACGCGTTGCCGAACTGTTTGAGGCGCGCACGCCCAAGGATGCTTCGGTGCTGGCAGAACAAACCGGCACCATCAGCTTCGGTAAGGATACCAAAGGCAAGCAACGTCTGATCATCACCGATCTGGAGGGTGAGCAGCATGAATTCCTGATCTCCAAAGACAAGCACGTTCTGGTTCACGATGGTCAGGTGGTCAATAAGGGCGAAAAGATTGTTGAGGGCTCGCCAGATCCTCACGACATCTTGCGCTTGCAAGGGGTTGAGGCCTTGGCGCGCTACATCACTGACGAAGTGCAGGACGTCTATCGCTTGCAGGGTGTCAAGATCAACGACAAACACATTGAAGTGATCGTTCGTCAGATGTTGCGTCGCGTAGCGATTGTTGAGCCGGGTGATACCAAGTTCATTAAGTCTGAACAGGTTGAACGCGCCGAACTTTTTGCTGAAAACGATCGTAAAATTGCCGAAGGTAAATTGCCAGCAACCTATGAGCATATGTTGCTGGGTATTACCAAGGCATCTCTTTCTACAGACTCCTTTATCTCGGCCGCTTCTTTCCAGGAAACAACGCGTGTGCTGACCGAGGCTGCCATTATGGGCAAGCGTGATGAATTGCGCGGCTTGAAGGAAAATGTCATTGTCGGTCGTCTGATTCCAGCGGGTACTGGCCTCGCATATCATCGAACGCGCAAGGGTTTGGTGTCTGCATACGAGCAAGCCGCACCAGAAGTGGCTGTGGAAACTGTTGTACAGGAAGCTGATTAGAGCTAATGAGTGACTTTAATCCTCAGTGTTACCTTGACACTGAGGATGCTCAGCCATAAAATCTGTGGTCTTTGTCGGCAGGGGCTAATCATTGTCTCTGCTTTGGATAACAAAATTGCCGGAAAGTACTGAATGAAGTGCCCGGTCGTTGAAGGAAGTTAGATATGCCGACCATCAACCAGCTCGTGCGCAAACCGCGTGTAGCCGAGGTGACCAAGAGCAAGGTACCTGCTCTGGAGAAATGCCCCCAGAAGCGTGGTGTTTGCACGCGCGTCTATACAACCACTCCGAAAAAGCCGAACTCCGCGCTGCGTAAAGTTTGCAAGGTCCGTTTGACCAATGGCTTTGAGGTGATTTCCTACATTGGTGGTGAAGGTCACAACCTTCAGGAGCACTCAGTTGTTCTGATTCGTGGTGGCCGGGTTAAGGACTTGCCGGGTGTGCGTTACCACACCGTGCGTGGCTCCTTGGATACCCAGGGTGTCAAAGATCGTAAGCAGTCCCGTTCCAAGTATGGAACCAAGCGTCCGAAGGCTGCTTAATTCATTAAGTGGCTTAAGTAAGTGGTCGTTCATTTGGGCGGCCGGGAGAGGCCGGGAGGGTAAAACCCTAGCCCGGCTTTTCAACTGAATCGTATCTATTTGAGGTTAATATGCCCCGTCGTCGTGAAGTACCAAAACGTGACATTCTGCCGGATCCTAAGTTTGGCAATGTCGAAGTCTCCAAGTTTGTAAACGCCATCATGCAAAGCGGCAAGAAGTCGGTCGCAGAGCGCATTGTTTATGGTGCGTTTGACATCATAACCACCAAGGGTGGCAAGAATCCGCTGGAAGTATTCGCTGCGGCGATGGGCAATGTTCGCCCGATGGTCGAGGTCAAATCCCGTCGTGTCGGTGGTGCCAATTATCAGGTTCCGGTTGAGGTTCGCCCGGCTCGTCGCGCCGCTCTGGCGATGCGCTGGTTGCGCGAATCCGCCCGCAAGCGCTCGGAGAAATCCATGGGTCAGCGCCTGGCTGCTGAAATGATGGAGGCTGCTGAAAATCGTGGTGGTGCAGTCAAGAAGCGTGATGAAGTTCACCGCATGGCTGAAGCCAACAAGGCCTTCGCTCACTTCCGCTTCTAATTCTCAAAAGGTCCCAACGTGGCACGTAAAACCCCCATCGAGCGCTACCGCAATATCGGTATCAGCGCGCACATTGACGCCGGCAAAACAACTACCACTGAGCGTATCCTTTTCTATACCGGTGTTAATCACAAAATTGGTGAAGTTCATGATGGCGCTGCCACCATGGATTGGATGGAGCAGGAGCAGGAGCGCGGTATCACGATTACCTCTGCTGCAACCACCTGTTTCTGGAGTGGCATGGACAAGCAGTTCCCGCCGCACCACATCAACATTATCGACACCCCGGGTCACGTTGACTTCACGATTGAGGTTGAGCGCTCGATGCGTGTGCTCGATGCTGCCTGTATGGTCTATTGTGCGGTTGGCGGTGTTCAGCCCCAGTCCGAAACTGTGTGGCGCCAGGCTAACAAGTATGGCGTCCCGCGTTTGGCGTTTGTTAATAAGATGGATCGCTCGGGTGCCAACTTCTTCAAGGTCGTAGATCAGCTCAAGCTGCGCCTCAAGGCTAATCCTGTGCCTATTGTCATTCCTATCGGCGCCGAGGAAAAGTTTGAGGGTGTCGTTGATCTGATCAAGATGAAGGCAATTTACTGGGATGAAGCTTCGCAGGGTATGAAGTATGACGCACGTGATATTCCAGGTGAGTTGCTTGACGATGCAAATACATGGCGCGAACAGATGGTTGAAGCTGCTGCTGAGGCCTCTGAGGAGCTGATGAATCGCTACCTTGAAGAGGGTGCGCTTTCTGAGGCGGACATTATTCTTGGTCTGCGTACCCGCACGTTGGCTTGCGAAATTCAGCCGATGCTTTGCGGTACAGCCTTCAAGAACAAGGGTGTTCAGCGCATGCTGGATGCTGTGATTGAATTGTTGCCTTCTCCGGTCGATATTCCGCCGGTCACCGGTATTCTCGAGAACGAAACCCAGGGTGAGCGTCGTGCTGCCGATGACGAGGCGTTCTCCGCCTTGGCATTCAAGATCATGACTGATCCGTTCGTTGGTCAATTGATCTTCTTCCGCGTTTATTCTGGCGTGATCAATTCGGGTGATACGGTTTACAACCCCGTTAAGGGTCGCAAAGAGCGCCTCGGTCGCATTCTACAGATGCACGCCAATCAGCGTGAAGAAATCAAGGAAGTGCGCGCGGGCGATATCGCTGCAGCCGTTGGCCTGAAAGAGGCCACTACTGGCGATACGCTTTGTGATCCGGCCAAGGTGATTACCCTTGAACGTATGGTCTTCCCCGAGCCAGTGATTCACGTTGCCGTCGAGCCGAAGACTAAGGCTGACCAGGAGAAGATGGGCCTTGCACTGGGTCGTCTGGCTCAGGAAGATCCGTCATTTCGCGTTCGCACCGACGAAGAGTCTGGTCAAACGATTATTTCCGGTATGGGTGAATTGCACCTCGAAATTCTGGTTGACCGCATGCGTCGCGAATTCAATGTTGAGGCTACAGTTGGTGCGCCTCAGGTTGCTTACCGCGAGTGCATCAAGAAATCTGTCGAGCAGGAGGGCAAGTTCGTCAAGCAGTCTGGTGGTCGTGGTCAGTTCGGTCATGTCTGGCTTAAGATTGAGCCGAACGAAGCTGGCAAGGGCTACGAATTCGTTGACGCCATCAAGGGTGGTGTCGTGCCGCGCGAATTTATTCCAGCAGTCGACAAGGGTCTGCGCGATGCGGTCACCAGTGGCGTTCTCGCGGGCTTCCCTGTTGTTGATATCAAGTTCACGTTGTTTGATGGTTCTTACCATGACGTTGACTCGAATGAAAATGCATTCCGTATGGCTGCTTCCATGGCTTTCAAGGAGGGTATGAAAAAAGCCAGCCCGACGCTGCTGGAGCCGATGATGGCTGTTGAAGTTGAGACGCCGGAGGAGTACATGGGCAATGTGATGGGCGATTTGTCCTCACGGCGCGGTATCGTGCAGGGTATGGAAGATCAGGTTGGTGGTATCAAGGTCGTCAAGGCCGAAGTTCCGCTCTCCGAAATGTTTGGCTACTCGACCTCTGTGCGCTCTTTGTCGCAAGGCCGTGCAACCTACTCGATGGAATTCAAACACTATACCGAAGCGCCGAAGAACGTCGCTGAGGCTGTCATTAACAAGAAGTAACCCGGAGAACACATAATGGCTAAGGAAAAATTCGCGCGCACGAAACCGCACGTAAACGTGGGCACCATTGGGCACGTTGACCATGGCAAGACCACGCTGACAGCGGCGATCACTACGGTGCTATCTGCCAAGTTCGGCGGCTCTGCCAAGAAATACGACGAAATCGACGCAGCGCCAGAAGAAAAGGCACGCGGCATTACCATCAACACCGCTCACGTCGAATACGAAACCGCCAACCGTCACTACGCCCACGTTGACTGCCCGGGCCACGCCGACTACGTCAAGAACATGATTACCGGTGCTGCCCAGATGGACGGCGCCATTCTCGTCTGTTCCGCCGCCGACGGCCCAATGCCCCAGACTCGCGAGCACATCCTCCTCGCCCGTCAGGTTGGTGTGCCGTACGTACTGGTGTACATGAACAAGTGCGACATGGTTGATGACGCCGAACTGCTCGAACTCGTCGAAATGGAACTCCGTGAGCTCCTCGACAAATACGACTTCCCGGGTGACGACACCCCGATCATTCACGGTTCCGCACTGAAAGCCCTTGAAGGCGATCAGTCCGAAATCGGCGAGCCCTCCATCTTCCGTCTGGCCGATGCTCTCGACACCTACATCCCCAATCCGGAACGTGCTGTTGATCAGCCCTTCTTGATGCCGGTTGAAGACGTCTTCTCCATCTCTGGTCGCGGCACGGTTGTTACCGGTCGTATCGAGCGTGGTGTGGTCAAGGTTGGCGAAGAAATTGAAATCGTTGGTATCCGTCCGACCGTCAAGACCACCTGTACCGGTGTTGAAATGTTCCGCAAACTGCTTGACCAAGGTCAGGCTGGAGACAACGTTGGTGCCCTATTGCGTGGCACCAAGCGTGAAGACGTCGAGCGTGGTCAAGTTCTGTGCAAGCCGGGTTCAGTCAAGCCGCACACCCACTTCACCTCCGAAGTGTACATCCTGTCCAAAGATGAAGGCGGTCGCCACACCCCGTTCTTCAACGGCTACCGTCCGCAGTTCTACTTCCGCACGACTGACGTGACCGGCTCCATCGACTTGCCTGAGGGCGTCGAGATGGTGATGCCTGGCGACAACATCGCCATGACCATCAAGCTGATCGCGCCGATCGCCATGGAAGAAGGTCTGCGCTTCGCTATCCGTGAAGGCGGTCGTACCGTCGGCGCCGGTGTCGTTGCCAAGATCATCGAGTAATTCGCTCTTTTGAAAAATCCGGAGCGGGCTAAGGTCCGCTCTATCGCTCTTTGGAAGTTCCCATGTCTAATCAAAAAATCCGCATCCGTTTGAAAGCCTTTGATTATCGTTTGATCGATCAGTCAGCCCAGGAAATTGTTGAAACCGCCAAGCGCACCGGCGCCGTTGTTCGTGGTCCGGTACCTTTGCCGACCCGCAAGCAGCGTTTCGACATCCTTCGCTCGCCGCACGTCAACAAGGCTTCGCGCGATCAGCTCGAGATTCGCACCCATCTGCGTCTGATGGATATCGTTGATCCGACAGACAAAACAGTCGATGCGCTGATGAAGCTCGACCTGCCGGCTGGCGTAGACGTCGAAATCAAGTTGCAGTAACAGTAGTAATGCGGATATAATCCGCGCCTTTCGGGGGTGGTCGGCAGCGGCTACCCATTTGTTGTTTACATCGACCGGCCAATCGCAGCCGGTGATGAGGAGAATAACCATGAGTCTAGGCCTTGTAGGTCGCAAGGTGGGCATGACTCGCATTTTTGCTGAGGATGGCGCGTCCATTCCGGTAACTGTGCTTGATGTGTCCAACAATCGCGTGACCCAAGTCAAAACGCCGGAGATCGATGGCTACGCAGCCATTCAGGTCACCTTCGGCAAGCGCCGTGCCTCGCGTGTTTCCAAGCCGATTGCAGGCCATCTGGCCAAGGCGGGTGTGGAAGCCGGGCATGTGCTCAAGGAATTCCGTATCGATACTGAGCAACTGGCCATTTTTAAGGCCGGCGATCAGGTTGCTGTCACCATTTTCGCCGAAGGGCAAAAAGTGGATGTGACGGGAACATCTATCGGTAAGGGTTTTCAGGGCGGTATCAAGCGCCACAACTTCAGTTCCAATCGTGCTACCCACGGTAACTCGCTGTCGCACAACGCGCCGGGTTCGATCGGTATGGCGCAGGATCCGGGTCGGGTTTTTCCGGGTAAGCGCATGGCCGGTCACATGGGTGACGTGCAGTCCACGATGCAGGGCTTGACGGTTGTGCGTGTCGATTCCGAGCGCCAGCTGTTGCTGGTTCGTGGTGCCGTTCCTGGTGCCAAGGGTGCTGACGTCGTTGTGCGTCCGGCAGTCAAGGGCTAAGGGGGCGACATGGAACTTAAAGTTATCAATCAGCAAGGTCAGGAAGCAGCGAAGCTGCAGGCTTCTGATGTGCTATTCGGTCGCGAATTCAACGAAGCCCTGGTTCATCAGATCGTCGTCGCCTATCAGGCCAACGCACGCTCCGGTGATCGCCAGCAAAAGGATCGTTCCGAGGTTCGCCACACCACCACCAAGCCGTGGCGCCAAAAAGGTACGGGTCGTGCCCGTGCTGGTAGTAATGGCAGCCCGTTGTGGCGCGGCGGCGGTCGGATCTTCCCGAATTCGCCGGAAGAAAATTTCAGCCAGAAGGTTAACAAGAAGATGTTCCGTGCCGGTATGGCATCGATCCTCTCTGAGTTGGCCCGTCAGGATCGCCTGATCGTCGTCGACGAATTGTCGATAGACGCACCGAAGACCAAGTTGTTCATGGAAAAAATGAAGAGTATGGGTCTTGAGGGTAATCTTCTGGTCATCACGGATGCGCTGAACGAGAATCTCTATCTCTCTTCACGCAACCTGCCTAACGTTCTGGTGCTCGAGGCTCAGGAAGCTGATCCGGTATCGCTCGTGCGTTTCGCCAAGATTCTGGTCACCAAGAACGCCGTGGCCAAGTTCGAGGAGATGTGGGGATGAACCAACAACGTCTAATGCAGGTGCTGCTGGCGCCGCAAATCTCCGAAAAAGCGACCTATATTGCCGACAAGTACGAGCAAGTGGTCTTCCGTGTTGCCTCCGATGCTACCAAGCCGGAAATCAAGGCTGCGGTCGAGCTGCTGTTCAAGGTTGATGTTGAGTCCGTTCAGGTCGCCAATGTCAAAGGCAAAGTCAAGCGTTTTAAGGGTTCGGTCGGTCGTCGCAAGGGCTGGAAAAAAGCCTACGTGAGCCTCAAAGCTGGCCAGGAAATTAATTTTGTTGAAGGGGGGAATGCCTAATGGCACTCGTTAAAGTCAAGCCGACTTCCCCCGGCCGTCGTGCTGTCGTCCAGGTCGTCAATGCGAACCTGCACAAAGGCAAGCCATTTGCTCCGCTGGTTGAGAGCAAAAATAGCAAGGCTGGCCGGAATCATAACGGTCGCATCACGGTTCGCCATCAAGGCGGCGGTCACAAGCAGTCGTATCGTATCGTCGACTTCAAGCGCAACAAGGACGGCATCCCGGCCAAAGTTGAGCGTCTGGAATACGATCCGAACCGCACGGCAAATATCGCGCTGCTCTGTTATGCAGACGGTGAGCGTCGTTACATCATTGCTAACAAGGGCATGGTGGTTGGTCAGCCGATCATGAATGGCTCCGAAGCGCCGATCAAATCGGGTAACTCGCTGCCGATTCGCAACATTCCGGTTGGTACGACGATTTGCTGCGTTGAAATGATGCCTGGCAAGGGTGCTCAGTTGGCTCGTTCCGCCGGAACCTCGGCTCAGTTGCTGGCTCGTGAAGGTATATATGCTCAGATCCGTCTGCGCTCAGGCGAAGTGCGTCGCGTTCATGTCGAATGCCGCGCGACCGTCGGAGAAGTCGGTAATGAGGAAAATAACCTACGCAAAATCGGTAAGGCCGGTGCCAATCGCTGGCGTGGTATTCGTCCGACGGTTCGTGGCGTTGCCATGAACCCGTGCGATCACCCGCACGGTGGTGGTGAAGGTCGTACCGGCGAAGGCCGTGTCCCGGTTAATCCATGGGGCCAGCCTACCAAGGGCTATCGCACCCGTAGCAACAAGCGCACGGATAGCATGATCGTGCAGCGTCGTCACAAGCGTTAAGGGGTAGGAAATGGGACGTTCTCTTAAAAAGGGCCCGTTTGTTGATATGCATCTGCTCGACAAAGTCGAAGCGGTTCGTGCCAATAACGACAAGCGCCCGATCAAGACCTGGTCACGTCGCTCAACGATCCTCCCCGATTTTATCGGTCTGACGATCGCTGTTCATAATGGCAAGCAGCATATTCCGGTGTTTGTTACCGAAAATATGGTCGGTCACAAGCTGGGCGAATTTTCGCTGACCCGGACGTTCAAGGGTCACACCGCCGGCAAAAAGGCCAAGAAGTAAGGAGCTGACATGGAAACTCGTGCAAGTCTACGAGGCGTACGCCTCTCAGAGCAAAAAGGTCGCTTGGTTGCGGATCTGGTGCGTGGCAAGCCGGTCGGTCAGGCTCTCGACATCCTGGCCTTCTCCCCCAAAAAGGGTGCTGGTATCGTCAAAAAAGTGCTGGAGTCGGCTATCGCCAACGCCGAGCACAATGACGGTGCCGATATCGACGAACTGAAGGTGAAAATCATCTACGTCGAAAAAGGTATGGTATTGAAGCGCTTCACCGCCCGCGCCAAGGGTCGTGGCAATCGGATCGTCAAGCCGACCTGCCATATTTATCTGACCGTTGGTAACTAAGGAAAAGCCATGGGACAGAAGATTAATCCGACTGGCTTTCGCCTGGCAGTCACAAAAAACTGGAGTTCACGCTGGTACGCCAACAGCAAGGACTTCCCCGGGATGCTGCACGAAGATGTCAAAGTTCGTGAGTATCTCAAGCGTAAATTGGCGCATGCCTCAGTTGGGCGTGTCCTGATCGAGCGTCCGGCCAAAAATGCCCGTGTTACCGTTTTCTCCGCCCGTCCGGGTGTCGTGATCGGTAAAAAGGGTGAAGATATCGAGCAACTTCGCTCAGATCTTCAGCGCATCATGGGTGTTCCGGTTCACGTTTCGATCGAAGAAATTCGCAAGCCTGAACTTGATGCCCAACTGATCGCCGATTCGATTGCCCAGCAACTCGAAAAGCGCATTATGTTCCGTCGTGCCATGAAGCGTGCCATGCAAAATGCCATGCGTCTAGGCGCGAAGGGCATCAAAGTGATGAGCTCCGGTCGTCTCAACGGTGCTGAAATTGCCCGTCGCGAATGGTATCGCGAAGGACGTGTTCCGCTTCATACCTTGCGTGCCGATATCGACTACGCAACGTCCGAAGCGCTGACCACCTACGGCATTATCGGGATCAAAGTCTGGGTCTACAAGGGTGACATGCTTGAGCGCAATGAGCAGCCCGAAGCGGTCGAGCCGGCTGCCGATGACCGTCGTCCGCGTCGTAATCCTGGCAAGCCAGAGGGTGACAAGCCGCGTACCCGCACCGTCAAGAAGGCCGATGGCCCTTCTGAAGGTGGTGCTCCGGGTGCTCGCGTAAGAAAGGCAGGTGCCTAAGATGATGCAACCTAATCGTCGCAAGTTCCGCAAAGAACATAAGGGCCGTAACGAAGGTCTGGCGACCCGTGGCACAAAAGTGTCGTTTGGTGAATGGGGTCTTAAAGCCATTGGCCGCGGTCGTCTGACTGCCCGTCAAATCGAAGCAGCCCGTCGTGCCATGACGCGCCACATCAAACGAGGTGGCCGTATCTGGATTCGTATCTTCCCGGACAAACCGGTCTCCAAGAAACCTGCAGAGGTTCGCATGGGTAACGGTAAAGGTAATCCTGAGTATTGGGTTGCTGAAATTCAGCCGGGCAAGGTTCTGTATGAAATGGATGGGGTTGATGAGGTGATTGCACGTGAGGCGTTTGCCCTCGCAGCTGCGAAGTTGCCGATCGCAACCACCTTCGTGACTCGTCATCTGGGGTAATCATGAAAGCTAGTGAACTGAGAACCAAGAGCGCGGACGAGCTCAATAAAGAATTGCTGGATTTGTTGCGGGCTCAGTTTGGCCTGCGTATGCAGCTGGCTACACAGCAGCTATCAAATACCAGCCAAATGTCCAAGGTGCGTCGCGATATTGCTCGAGTCCGCACACTTATCCGTGAGAAAGCGGTGCAGCAATGAGCGAAACCACCAGCGTCAAACGTACATTGATCGGTCGTGTTGTCAGCGACAAAATGGAAAAGACGGTTACCGTTCTAGTTGAGCGTAAGGTCAAGCACCCTATGTATGGCAAGATCATGATCCGTTCCAAAAAGTATCACGCCCATAATGAAGGAAATTCCGCCAAGACGGGTGATCTTGTCGAGATCGTTGAGACCCGTCCGGTTTCTCGCACAAAGACTTGGGCTGTAACCAGCGTATTGCAGAAGGCTATCGTTTTATAACGAAAGTTTCTGAAAATACTTGCATTGTTGATAAAGGAGCCGGTATAATCCGGCTTCTTTTTTGCTGATTGGCACTTTGAATCGGCGAAAATATTCGACCCTTACGGGTTCCAAGACTGACCGCCTTAAGCGGATTAAGTTGGAGTTAAACAAATGATTCAGATGCAGACGACGCTGGATGTCGCCGATAATACCGGCGCGCGTTCAGTTATGTGTATCAAGGTGCTGGGCGGCTCTCGACGCCGTTATGCTGGCATTGGTGATGTGATCAAGGTAAGCATCAGGGATGCTGCGCCGCGTGGTCGCGTAAAAAAAGGTGACGTTTACAATGCCGTGGTGGTTCGTACTGCTAAGGGTGTGCGTCGTCCGGATGGTTCGCTGGTGCGCTTCGATGGCAATGCCGCGGTCCTCTTGAATAACAAGCTCGAGCCGATTGGGACTCGTATCTTTGGGCCGGTGACGCGTGAATTGCGTACAGAAAAGTTCATGAAGATCGTGTCCTTGGCGCCAGAAGTTCTGTAAAGGCGAGCCATGGAAAAGATTCGTAAAGGTGACGATATTGTTGTCACGACTGGTAAAGACAAGGGCAAGCGCGGTACCGTGCTGCGTCGTGTCGATGATGAGCATGTGCTTGTTGAGGGTGTTAATCGTGCCAAAAAGCACGTTAAGCCAAATCCGGTCAAGGGTGTGGCGGGTGGCATTATTGATAAAGACATGCCAATTCATCTTTCCAATGTTGCGCTATTTAATCCTGCTACAAAGAAAGCTGACCGTGTCGGCTTCAAGTTGCTTGATGATGGCCGCAAGGTTCGCGTGTTCAAGTCGAACGGCGAGCTGGTAAACGCATAAAGGAAAATCATGGCGCGTTTGCAACAATTCTACAAAGAGACCGTCGTTGCTGATCTGGTAAAGCAATTTGCCTATAAGTCCGTAATGGAGGTGCCGCGTATTACCAAGATCACGCTTAACATGGGTGTTGGTGAGGCGGTTGCTGATAAGAAGGTTCTTGAGCACGCAGTTGGCGATATGCAGAAGATTGCGGGTCAAAAGCCAGTTACGACCAAGGCTCGCAAATCCATCGCTGGATTTAAGATACGTGATGGTTATCCGATTGGTTGTATGGTTACCCTGCGTGGGCCGCGGATGTTCGAGTTTCTTGATCGTCTGGTTACTATTGCCCTGCCGCGTGTTCGCGACTTCCGTGGTATATCTGCCAAGGGTTTTGATGGCCAGGGAAACTACAACATGGGTGTCAAGGAGCAGATTATTTTTCCGGAAATCGAGTACGACAAGATCGATGCTCTTCGCGGGATGAATATCAGCATCACGACAACAGCTAAAACTGACGCAGAGGCAAAAGCACTTTTTGCGGCGTTCAAGTTTCCGTTCAAGAACTGAGGAAATCATGGCAAAACTTGCTCTGATCAACCGCGAAGAAAAGCGCCGCAAAACGGTAGCGCAGTTCGCCAAGAAGCGTGCTGCCCTGCAGGCAGTTATGGACAATTCGAATCTTTCTGACGAAGAGCGTTTCGAGGCCCGTTTAAAAATGCAGGCGCTTCCCCGTAATTCCAGCCCGGCCCGTCTTCGAAATCGTTGTGCTTTGACGGGCCGTCCGCGTGGTGTTTTTCGTAAATTCGGTCTGTGTCGCCACAAGATCCGTGAGCTCGCCTTTAGTGGTGAGATTCCGGGTGTTGTTAAGGCCAGCTGGTAATCAGGAGGGTACGATATGTCTATGAGTGACCCGATCGCGGATATGCTGACACGTATCCGCAACGCCCAGCTCGCCGAAAAGGCGTCTGTTTCCATGCCATCATCAAAAGTAAAGGTGGCGATTGCTGCCGTGTTGAAAGATGAGGGGTATGTCGATGATTTTTCCGTTGCTCCCAATAATGGTAAGCCAACGTTAGAAATCACCCTGAAATATTATGCTGGCCGTCCGGTAATTGAACGCATCGAGCGTATCTCTAAGCCAGGTTTGCGTGTTTATAAAGGCTGTGACGACATTCCTCGTGTTATGAACGGCTTGGGCGTGGCTATTGTATCCACTCCTAAGGGTGTCATGACGGATCGCAAAGCGCGGGCCAGCAAAACTGGCGGCGAAGTGCTCTGCATCGTCGCGTAACGGAGGAATCATGTCGCGTATTGGTAAGAATGCAATTGTGCTGCCCGCCGGTGTGACGGTTTCGGTCGCTGATCAGATTACAGTTACTGGGCCATTGGGCACCCTAACGGCATCTGTTCATCCGGCGGTTACGGTGACGAGTAATGGTGGTAATGTTTCTGTTGCTAAAAATGAGGGCGTCGAAAATGGACCTGCAATGTGGGGAACCATGCGCGCCAATCTCAATAATATGGTTTTGGGTGTTTCCAAGGGTTTTGAGAGAAAACTCCAATTAGTTGGTGTTGGCTATCGTGCTCAAGCACAGGGCGATGTTTTAAATCTTTCTCTTGGCTTTTCTCACCCCGTGGCGCACACGATGCCGGCAGGTGTGAAGGTAGAGTGCCCGACCCAAACCGAAATCCTGATCAAGGGTTCGGACAAGCAGCAGGTCGGTCAGGTCGCCGCGGAAATCCGTGCATATCGCAAACCGGAGCCCTATAAGGGCAAGGGAGTTCGGTATTCGGATGAGGTGGTGGTTATCAAGGAAACCAAGAAGAAGTAAGGATGGCATATGTTTAACAGGAATGAAGCGCGTTTGCGCCGTGCCCGCAAAACCCGGGCCAAAATCGCCGAGCTCAAAGCTGTCCGTTTGTGCGTCAATCGCTCAAATTGCCATATTTACGCCCAGATCATTTCGCCTTGTGGCGGAAAAGTTCTGGCTTCGGCTTCCACGCTTGAAATTGGCGTTCGCAAGGACGTTCCGAATGGCGGTAACAAAGCTGCAGCCACGACTGTTGGCAAGCTGATTGCTGAGCGCGCTAAAGCCGTCGGCATTGAGCAGGTGGCTTTTGATCGTTCCGGTCTTCAGTACCACGGTCGAGTTCAGGCGTTGGCTGAAGCCGCGCGTGAAGCCGGTCTGAAGTTCTGATCGTCGCGAAAGGAAAGGGTTAGAAAATGGCTAAACCTGAAAGAAACAAGAAGCCGCAACAGGCTGAAGAGCGCGATGATGGCATGCGCGAAAAGATGGTTGCGGTCAACCGCGTTACCAAGGTCGTAAAGGGTGGTCGAATTCTCGGCTTCGCTGCGTTGGCCGTGGTTGGCGATGGTGATGGCGGAATTGGCATGGGTAAGGGTAAGTCCCGTGAGGTGCCGGTTGCGGTTCAAAAAGCAATGGAAGAAGCGCGTCGTAAAATTGCCCGTGTCAGCCTTAAAAACGGCACGGTCCATCACACAGTGATGGGATCTCATGGTGCGACTACTGTGATGATTCAGCCGGCTCCGGAAGGGACGGGCATTATTGCTGGTGGCGCCATGCGTGCCGTATTTGAAGTTGTTGGTGTTACCAATGTTGTAGCCAAGGCTCATGGCTCAACGAACCCGTACAACATCGTTCGCGCTACCATCAACGGTCTGTCCAAGGTTAATACGCCAGCTGAAATCGCCGCCAAGCGTGGTCTTTCGGTTGAACGGGTTCTGGGGTAATCAATGGCTGACAATAAAATCAAAGTAACGCTTGTTAAGAGCGTTATCGGCACCAAGCAGGATCATCGTGCTACGGTTCGGGGTCTTGGTTTGCGTAAACTTAATAGTTCGTCTGAGTTAGTTGACACGCCCTCGGTTCGCGGGATGATTCACAAGATTCAGTATCTGCTCAAGGTTGAGGGGTAAGCAATGCAACTGAATACC
Source organism: Rhodocyclaceae bacterium (assembly GCA_028687645.1). Classification (GTDB taxonomy): domain Bacteria; phylum Pseudomonadota; class Gammaproteobacteria; order Burkholderiales; family Rhodocyclaceae; genus Azonexus. The sequence goes on along the minus strand of JAQTZQ010000005.1, from coordinate 19,876 downwards.
ATCAAGCCTGCTGAGGGCTCAAAGAAGGAACGTCGTCGCGTCGGACGTGGCATCGGTTCTGGTCTAGGAAAGACTTGCGGTCGTGGCCACAAAGGGCAAAAGTCCCGTTCAGGTGGTTTCCATAAGGTTGGCTTCGAGGGCGGTCAAATGCCTTTGCAGCGTCGTTTGCCTAAGCGAGGCTTCAATTCATTGACGCGTGCCCGCAATTATGAAATCCGTCTGACCGATCTTGAGCGTATGCCCTTGGATGAAATCGATCTTCTGGCACTTCAGGCTGCTGGAATCGTTCCTGGTGACGCGTTGTCTGCCAAGGTAATTTTGGCCGGCGAGATTAGTCGTAAAGTCACGCTGAAAGGCGTCGGCGCAACCAAGGGTGCCAAGGCTGCAATTGAAGCCGTTGGTGGCTCGGTTGCTGAGTAAGTTTGAGAGAGGTTGGCACGTTGGCTGCAAATCCTAATACAGCCGGCAAGGGCGGCAAATTCGGCGATTTAAAGCGTCGTTTGTTGTTCCTGCTCGGGGCGCTGGTGGTGTACCGAATTGGTGCTCATATCCCGGTGCCCGGGATTGATCCCAACGCACTGGCTGAGCTATTTAATTCGCAACAGGGTGGCATTCTGGGCATGTTCAACATGTTCTCCGGTGGCGCTCTGTCGCGTTTTACTATTTTCGCCCTAGGGATCATGCCCTACATCTCCGCCTCGATCATCATGCAGTTGATGAGTGTCGCTAGTCCTCAACTCGAAGCATTGAAGAAAGAGGGCGAGGCGGGACGGCGCAAGATTACGCAATACACGCGCTACGGGACACTTGGCCTTGCGTTGTTCCAAGGGCTGGGTATCGCTATTGCGATAGAAGCACAGGCGGGTTTGGTGAGCGATCCAGGTTTTATGTTCCGCGTAACCACCATATCGACACTCGTAACGGGAACAATGTTCCTGATGTGGCTCGGTGAGCAGATTACCGAGCGTGGCTTGGGCAATGGTATTTCGATCATTATTTTTGCTGGTATTGCAGCCGGCTTACCTAATGCCATTGGTGGTCTTCTAGAATTAGTTCGCACTGGTGCGATGCATCCTCTGACAGCATTGTTGATTTGTGTGCTCGTCGTGTTGGTAACAGCGTTCGTTGTTTTTGTTGAGCGCGGTCAACGGAAAATTCTGGTTAATTACGCAAAGCGTCAAGTGGGTAACAAAATTTATGGTGGTCAAAACTCCCATTTGCCACTGAAGTTGAATATGTCGGGCGTTATCCCGCCGATTTTCGCCTCATCAATTATTTTGTTCCCGGCAACTGTAGCAGGATGGTTCGGCTCTGGTGAGTCTATGCGCTGGCTTAAAGATATCGCTGGAGCGCTATCGCCGGGGCAACCGATTTATGTAATGTTGTACGCTGCTGCGATCGTATTCTTTTGCTTCTTTTACACCGCGCTGGTCTTTAATTCCAAGGAGACGGCGGATAACCTGAAGAAAAGCGGTGCGTTTGTCCCTGGTATTCGTCCTGGCGAGCAGACTTCACGTTACATCGACAAGATTTTGATGCGACTGACGCTGATTGGTGCGGCCTACATCACTATTGTCTGTTTGCTACCTGAGTTCCTGATTTTGAAGTGGAATGTTCCATTTTATTTTGGTGGTACATCGCTTTTGATTATCGTGGTCGTGACCATGGACTTCATGTCTCAGGTTCAGGCTTACGTAATGTCACATCAGTACGAAAGCCTTTTGAAGAAAGCAAACTTCAAAGGTTCTCCGATGGTTAAGTAAAGGGCGGAATCTCGCCAAATAGATTAAGCATGACCTCAAATTCAGGTCAAGTATAAGTTCTCTACGCAATAAACCGCAGGGCAAGGAAACACGGCTGCTTCCAAGCCCTCGCAGACGAGGAGTAAATCATGAAAGTACAACCTTCAGTGAAGCGCATTTGCCGTAACTGTAAAGTTATCCGTCGCAAAGGTGTCGTGCGCATCATTTGCAAGGACCCGCGTCATAAGCAGCGCCAGGGTTAATCGTGGCGAGTCCGGCAATTGTTAATTTTGAAATAGTGGAGTGATTCGATGGCCCGTATCGCAGGGGTAAACATTCCGAACCATCAGCATGCTGAAATTGCTCTTACGGCGATTTTCGGCATCGGCCGTACCCGCGCACAGAAGATTTGTGACGCGGCCGGTGTTGTTCGTACCGTCAAAATGAAGGATCTGTCCGACGCGGATATGGATCGATTGCGTGATGAAGTCGGCAAGTTCACCGTTGAAGGTGATCTACGTCGCGAAGTCACCATGAACATCAAGCGCCTGATGGATCTTGGTTGTTATCGTGGTATGCGCCACCGCAAAGGCTTGCCCAGCCGTGGTCAGCGTACCCGCACTAATGCACGTACCCGTAAGGGCCCGCGCAAAGCCATCGCTGGCAAGAAGTAATAGGGATAGAACATGGCAAAAACTGCTACTAAAGTTCGCAAAAAGGTTAAAAAGAACGTCGCTGAGGGCATCGCCCATATTCACGCGTCGTTCAATAACACCATCATCACCATTACCGACCGTCAGGGCAATGCGCTCTCTTGGGCAACTTCCGGTGGTGCAGGCTTCCGCGGTTCGCGTAAGTCCACTCCGTTTGCTGCTCAGGTGGCAGCTGAAGCTGCCGGCAAGGCAGCTCAGGAATGCGGCGTCAAGAACGTTGAAGTCCGTATCAAAGGGCCTGGTCCTGGTCGTGAGTCTTCTGTCCGCGCGCTCAATTCGCTCGGTATGAAAATTACCTCCATTTCCGATGTGACGCCGGTACCGCATAACGGTTGCCGTCCGTCCAAAAAGCGCCGCATTTAAGGAGAAAGACAAGTGGCTCGTAATCTCGATCCGAAATGCCGTCAGTGCCGCCGCGAGGGTGAGAAGCTCTTCCTCAAGGGTGAAAAGTGCTTTACCGACAAGTGCGCTATCGAGCGTCGTTCGTATGCTCCTGGCCAGCACGGTCAAAAATCTGGTGCCCGTCTGTCTGACTACGGCGTTCACCTCCGTGCCAAGCAAAAGATTCGCCGTACCTACGGTGTTCTTGAAGGCCAATTCCGCAAGACTTTCTTCGAAGCTGATCGCCGTAAGGGTCAGACAGGCGAAAATCTTCTACAGTTGCTTGAGTCCCGCCTGGATTCAGTGGCATACCGCATGGGGTTTGGTGCTTCGCGCGCCGAATCTCGCCAGGTGGTCCGCCACAATGGTGTTCTGGTTAATGGTAAGCGCGTCAACATTCCTTCCTATATTGTGAAGGCTGGTGATGTGGTTCAGCTAACCGATCGTTCCCGTGCTTCCCTGCGTTGTAAAGCCGCACTTGCTGCTGCCGAATCACGCGGTTTCCCGGAATGGATTGCTGTTGATGTCAAAGAAGGCAAGGGTACATTCAAGGCAATGCCACAGCGCTCCGAGCTGCCGGCTACGCTGAACGAAGGCCTTGTCATCGAACTTTACTCGAAGTAATCACTGAGCAGAGGAATCAAGCCCATGCAAAACAGTGGACTTCTCAAACCCCGCATTATTGAAGTGCAGAGCGTTTCACCAGTGCAGGCCAAGGTAGTGATGGAGCCGTTCGAACGCGGCTACGGTCATACTTTGGGTAACGCATTGCGGCGTATTCTGCTCTCATCAATGCCCGGCTATGCACCGACTGAAGTTGGCATTGAAGGTGTGCTTCATGAGTACTCTACCGTTGATGGTGTTCAGGAAGATGTCGTTGATATTCTCTTGAATCTTAAGGGTATTGTTTTCAAGTTGCACAACCGCGATGTGGTCAACCTGAACCTTAAAAAAGAAGGTGAAGGCCCGGTTCGTGCCGGCGATATAGATTTGCCTCACGACGTAGAGATCATCAATCCCGAGCATGTGATCGCTCACCTGTCTCCTGGTGGCAAGTTGGTGATGGAGATCAAGGTCGAAAAAGGTCGTGGTTACGTGCCTGGTACGATGCGCAATCTCGGCGATTCAAAGACAATCGGTAAATTGGTTCTGGACGCTTCGTTCAGTCCGATTCGTCGTGTTGCCTATGCCGTTGAAAGTGCTCGCGTTGAGCAACGTACCGATCTGGACAAGTTGATTGTCGATATCGAGACCAATGGTGTGGTTGAGCCAGAAGAAGCAATTCGTTACGCGGCGCGCGTACTGATGGAGCAATTGTCGGTTTTTGCTGATCTGGAAGGCACCGCGCCGACCATTGAGGCGTCCAAACCGGCCCAGGTTGATCCGGTCTTGCTGCGCCCTGTCGATGATCTTGAGTTGACGGTTCGTTCGGCCAATTGTCTCAAGGCCGAGAACATCTACTACATCGGTGACTTGATTCAGCGCAGTGAGAATGAACTTCTCAAAACGCCAAATCTGGGTCGCAAATCACTGAACGAGATCAAGGAAGTTTTGGCTGCGCGTGGTTTAACGCTCGGCATGAAACTTGAAAATTGGCCGCCCGCCGGTCTGGAAAAAATCTAAGTTTTTTCCGGCTCGGGCTGTCAAGGGACGCCTGCAGAATATAGAAAGGATTAACCATGCGTCACCGCAATGGACTTCGCAAACTGAATCGTACTACCAGCCATCGCCTGGCGATGCTGCGCAACATGACTGTTTCACTGCTCCGCCACGAGGCTATCAAGACCACGTTGCCAAAAGCCAAGGAACTTCGTCGTGTGGTCGAGCCAATGATCACCCTTGGTAGAACCCCGACTTTGGCTAACAAGCGCCTGGCTTTTGACCGCTTGCGTGATCGTGAAATTGTGGTCAAATTGTTCGCTGAAATCGGGCCGCGTTATGCAACCCGTCCGGGCGGCTATTTGCGCATTCTCAAGTGTGGTTTCCGTGTTGGCGACAACGCACCGATGGCCTTCGTCGAACTGGTCGACCGTCCGGAAGTGACGGAAGCTGTTGAAGTGGCTGACGAAGCCTAAGGCATACTTGCTGAAATTTAAAAAGCCGGGTTTTGCCCGGCTTTTTTTTAACTGGGCGATTGAATTTTTGCCTCCAAAAGCCTGTTGACCGTAACAATCTATTCAAACGCCTTGTCATTCGGTGCTTGGTAGGCCGCCCTCATCTCATCCGACAGCGGCATGTTCAGATTCAGGCCCTTGGGTGGAATCGGTGCCATAAACCACTTGGCGTAGATTTTTTCGACATCGCCTGAGGTCATGGCTTTGCTTAGGGCCGCATCGACCATCTTCTTGAAAACCGGATCATCCTTGCGCAGCATGCAGCCATAGGCTTCCTTCGATTGTGCGGTACCCGTCACGATCCAGTCGCCCGGCTTTTTAGCCTTGGCCATTTCGCCGAAGAGCAGTGCATCATCCATCATAAAGGCAACGGCACGACCGGTTTCAAGGGTCAGGAAGGCTTCACCGTGGTCTTTGGCGGAGATCACGTTCATCTTCATCTGTTTCTCTTCATTCATCTTGCGCAGCAGTCGCTCGGAAGTGGTGCCGGCAGTGGTGACCACGTTTTTGCCAGTGAGATCTGCGAAATCTCTGATATCCCGATCTTTTCTGGTCATCAGCTTGGTGCCGATGACGAAGATAGTGGTGGAGAAACTGACTTGCTTTTGGCGTTCGGTATTGTTGGTGGTCGAGCCACATTCGATATCAACCGTGCCATTTTGGATTAATGTAATGCGATTGGCCGACGTGACAGGCATCAACTTGATGTCAAGCCTGTTTAGCTTGAGGTTTGTCTTGATGTCTTCTACAACTTTGAGCATGAGTTCATGGGAATAACCAATCACTTGCTGTTTGTCGTCGTAGTAGGAGAAGGGAATCGATGATTCGCGGTGGCCGAGGGTGATACTGCCAGTGTCCTTGATCTTCTTGAGGGTCGAAGACTCCTGAGCGAGGGCAACTGGTGGGACTAGGCTGATGGCGAGGGCCGCAGCTGAGGCGAGTTTCAACAAATGCATAGTCAATCTCCTGGGGTTAAGGGCAATCGATGATCATGAGTGAAATATCGTCACTGGCCAAAGCACCATCGAGGTGATTGCGCAGCGCCGCCTCAATCTGGGTGAAACGATTGTGAGGGCCAGTGTTGGAAATGGCGTGATTGAGGCCGATGTGTCCGAATTGCTGACCTTCGCGGTTTTCTGCTTCTAGCAACCCATCGGAACAAAGAATGATTTGGCTTTCTTTGAGCCAACTGAACTTTACCGGGTGGCAATCGAGTTCATGGGTTTCAACGATACCTAGCGGCAAATTGGCTGAGTTGAAGACTTGTTCTTCTCGTCCCCAACGGTCACACAAGATCGCTTCTGGTGTTCCGCCGACCCATATCTCACCGGATTGCATTTCGCCATCCAGACAAATCAGTGTGGCAGCAACGAAGCGACCGGTAGGCATCGATTCTTTCAATTGTTGATTGAGCTCGCTGATGATTTCACGCACGGTGCGGTTAGTGGCCGCCATGCGATAGAAAATGGCCAACACCGGCATGACGCTGATTGCAGCAGTCAAACCGTGGCCGGTGGCGTCAGCAAGCAGGGCGTATAAGCGACCCTCGCTTGAACGAGCGGCAGCAACAATATCGCCGCTGAAATTTTCAGCTGGAATGACTTTGTAACGCAGGGATTTATCCTTGAGTCCGGCACGATGCAGTTGCATTTCCATCAGACGCATGGCGAGGTGTTGCTCGGATTGGGTCTGGTTGAAATACTCTTGCAGTCGCAAGGCGTTATCTTTCAATTGTTCGTCAATACGCTTGCGGTCTGAAATGTCCCGCACGACACCGATAAACATGCGCTTGTTCTCGAGCATGACTTCAGTGACACCCAAATTAATCGGGAAGGTACTGCCATCCTTGCGTTTGGCGAGCGCTTCGCGCTCCTGGCCAATGATGCGAGGCAAGCCATCGGCCAGATAGCGCGACAGGTAGCTGTCATGCTCGCCGTGGTAAGGCTCGGGCATCAGCATATTGACGTTTTTTCCGATCAATTCGGCGCTCTCCCAACCAAAAATCCGCCCAGTTGCCCGGTTGACCGTAACCATTGTGCCGCGCTCATCAATCGTGATGATGGACTCAAAAATATTGTCTGAAATAGCTTTCAGGCGATTCAAGGTGTCGGCTGACTCTTGTTGCAATTGCAGTGAACGCTGCATTGAACGCAACTTGGCTTCGAGCACAACAAAGTTGATGGGCTTAGTCAGATAATCATCGGCGCCGGCTTCCAGCCCTTCGAGCAGGTTTTCATCGCGATTGAGTGCCGAGAGAAAAATTACCGGTGTGCAGCGGTCTGAGTCCATCGCCTTGATGCGTCGAGCCGCCTCGAATCCATCCATGATCGGCATCATGATATCAAGGAGGACAATATCTGGACGCTCTCTGGCGAACTGCTCAACCGCCTCCTCACCGTTCTCGGCTGAAATGACTTGGTGGCCGAGCTTTTTGAGGAATACCTGGAGGATATGAAGATTGGTGCGATTGTCATCAACCGCCAGAACTTTCATCGAATTTGCCGTTGTGCTCATGCTGATTGCCCGTCGGAAGGATCGGTAAGGGTAGCGACTGCGACATTGCCACAGCCTTCATAATGAATTTTGCTGAAACTCAACATGCGAGCCAGAGCAATACCGCGACCATTTGGATCGCAGGCACGTTCAGGGTTCATTTCCAGATAATCCTGCCAGGCAAAGCCGCTACCTTCATCGGTGAAGCGTAGCGTGATGCGTTTTCCGTCACGCTGAAAATCGAGGATGACACGTTTGGAAGAATTTTCGGGAAGGGCTGTGCGCCGATCGATCTCCTCGCGCCAGTTGTCGTTGAGCTTCAAGCTGGCCTTGTCATCGTACGATATGCCGAGATTGCCATGCTCGACACCATTGACCAGTAGTTCGGAAATGCCCAGCACCGATGCCTCGGGGTTGGGGCAGGCTTGGGCGATGAAGGCAGCCAGTTGGCTAGCCTCATCGATGGTGCGCACGCGAAACTGGCCGTGACTGAGAAACTGTAGTGCGCCGATGTGCTCATGCAATTGATGGCGCAAACTGCGCCGCGATCTGGCGTCAGTGATGGCTGAATGCGCAATTGCCAGCAAGGCATCGCGCCGGTAAGGCTTGGTCAGATAGTAATAAGCACCGGCTTCCATGCCTTCGCGAACTTGCTCGGCTGAGCCGGCGGCGGTTTGCAACACGACGGGAATCAGCGCCAGTCGAGGTACGCCCATCATGCGGCGGAGCAGGCCGATGCCATCAAGGCGAGGCATCATGCGGTCGAGCAAAATCAGGTCGAATTGCTTGCTGTCGTCTTGCAGCATCTCCCAGGCGATCTCGCCATCGGCAGCGGTTTCGAGCGTGAAATCCGGCTCGTCATCAAAGTACTCCAGGAGAATTTCCAGATTGAGTTCTTCATCATCAACCAACAGAACATGTGCCATCGTTATTTGAGCTCCTGCCCGCAGCTTGTTGGCAGGGTGATGGTGAAACAGGCTCCCCCGCTGGTATTGTTTGCGGCACTTATCGTACCACGGTGCCGAGTGACGATTTCCTGACAGATTGCCAAGCCGAGCCCTGTGCCGCCGGCGCCAGTATTGGTTGCGCTACTCTGGGTGAACTTGCCAAAAATGGATTCCAGCTCGTCATGGGGAATGCCCGGGCCGTCATCGGTAATTTGTACGCAGATTGCCGGTAAAAAACCATCATCATTTGCCCGTCGACCGCGCGGTAGCTGAGTGCTGCTCATTGAGATGCGAATTTCTCCGTTATTCGGTGAAAACTTGATGGCATTGGCGAGCAGGTTATGCACCACCTGTTCGATCCGCTTGGAATCAATGCAAATCTGCTCAGCCTCTGGGCAGGACTCCAGTTCGAGACGAAGGCCACGTTGCTGCATTAGCGACTCCAGTTGGTTGTGGACACCATGAATCAGCGCCGGCAGGCTGGTTTTGCCATAGCTCATTTCCATCCGCCCGGCTTCCAGTTTGGACAGGTCGAGCAAGTCGTCGATCAAATGGAGCAGGCGATCTGCACTTTGGGCAATGCGACTGAAAAATACCGGGATTTTTTCGTCAGTGCCAGCAATCGAGCGGCGCTGTCCCAATTCGGAAAAACTAAGGATGGCATGCATGGGCGTGCGCAGTTCGTGTGACATATTGGCGAGAAACTCCGATTTGGCGATGGTTGCCGCACGCGCCTCGAGCAGGGCTTGATCGAGTCTGGCGGTGCGCTGAGCAACCAGTTCCTGCAAGTGGTCGCGGTGCTCAAGGAGTTCGGCCTGGGCGCGGCGTAATTCGGTAATGTCGGAAATCGAGCCAGCCATGCGGGTGACGCGGCCATTGGCATCGCGCACGGCCTCGCCCCGTAAGCGAATCCAACTCCACTCTTGCGCCTGATTACGCACGCGCAACTCAACATCGTAGGGTGCCTGCTCGTGAAAATGTTTGCCCAGCGCCGCTCGGCGTTTCGACTCATCGTCGGGGTGCACGCGGGCAATGAACTCCACGGAGTTCTGCGGCGCTTCATTGGATGGGAGATTGAGGATCTCGCCTACGCGTGCCGAAAGATAATCTTCGCCAGTGACCAGGTTTTGATCCCACAGCCCATCGTTGGTGCCGCGAGCAGCGAGGCGGAAGCGCTCTTCGGAGCGCGCTAGTTTGCCGGTCAGTTTATGGCTGTAGTGCTCGGCACGCTCGCGATGCGTGGTCAGGTAAAAAATCAGCAGGGCGATCAGGATATTCCCCAGCAGGCCGGTGATGACAATTAACCGGGGGCGATCAATGGTGCCACTGATGCCGCTGTAGGGCAGTTCTCTGAACTTGAGTATCCAGTTACGCCCACCAAAATCCAGTTCGCGATGCATGATGTGGTTATCGGCAGTCGCTGGCAGGGATGGATGGGAGTCATAAATCAGTTCGGGGGGGCGATCAACGCTGCGATCAGCATTGCCATCATCGAAAACCTGAAGGGCGAAGCGGTTGGCAAAGCTGCTTTTAAGCGCATCAATAAAATCGTCAACGCGGTAGCCCATCATGACGATGCCGGCCAATGCCAGACGCCGTTCGGCTATTGTCCTGGTCGGCAGGTCGTGGTGGAAAATGGCCTGAGCCAAGACAAATCCGGGCCGTTGGGTTTCTTTGTCGAAGACCCGAACTAGCGGGCCTGAAAGTGCGACGTCCTGGCTGACAACTGCCGCCTCAATGACTTCACGGTGGGCGTTGTCGGACAGCAGGTTGAAGCCGAGCGCTTGTTTCTGTACCACCCCGTTGGGCGCGATAAAGACGAGCGGCACAATTTTGTCGTCGTTCCCGGATGGCTTGATGTTGAAGTCAGGATTGTTGGCTTGCTCCTTAATCCGGGCCACCAGCGCATCGACTTGATGTCGATGGATCGCGGGGGCATAGGCAAAGGCGAGTAGTCCCGGCAGGTTGTGTCCGACATCAACTTCGTCGGCGTAACGCTGCCAGGCCTGGAGATTGTCGGCTGGCACCAAATTGGCGGCAGCAAAGGCTTTGAGTGAGCGAAGAAACTGGGCGTGCAGTTTCAAGCGCTCGCGCAGGTTAGTGATGTTGGCGGCGCTATCAATGCTGGCGGCAGCTTCCAGCTCCAGGCTTTGGAGGTTTTCCTGCCAGCGTGCAAGCCAAAAAACGAGTGCCGTCAGGATGCAAAAGACCAGAGCCGGCCACAGCCAGCGTGAATACTTGGGGCGAAAATCGTTGGTGACGGACGGGGAGTGGCTCATGTCTGCCAAGAGGTTATTGCTTTGCCTGATTATTTCCTAAGTATAGGCTGAAAGTCATAGCAATTGGGCTGCATCCTCCTGCTGCTGAAGATTCCACATACGTGTGTAGGCACCGTCGGCGGCCAGCAATTGGGCGTGCTTGCCACGTTCAATAATCTCGCCATTTTGCATGACGATAATTTCATCAGCATTCATTACCGTCGACAGCCGATGGGCGATGATGAGCGTGGTGTGACCAATGGCCACCTGCTCTAGCTGCGACTGAATGGCGCGTTCGGTAGCTGAGTCGAGCGCCGAGGTGGCTTCGTCGAAAATCAGTATGGGGGGATTTTTGAGGAGGGCGCGGGCGATGGCGACGCGCTGCTTTTCGCCGCCGGAGAGTTTAAGGCCGCGCTCACCCACTCTGGTTTCGTACTTTTGTGGCAGCGATTCAACAAAATCATGCAATTGGGCTGCGCGCGCAGCTGCAAAAACGTCCTCACGACTGGCTTCGGGGCGCCCGTAGTTGATGTTGTAGAAAATCGAATCGTTGAACAGCACCGTATCCTGCGGCACGATGCCGATGGCTGCACGCAGGCTGCTTTGTTTGAGGCCGCGAATGTCCTGGCCGTTGATGCGAATGGCGCCGCTGCTGACATCGTAAAAGCGGTATAGCAGGCGTGAGAGGGTGGATTTTCCTGCGCCGGAATGGCCGACGACTGCAGCGGTGCGACCAGGTTCGATGGCGAAATCGACCCCGTGCAGAATCTTTCTTTCCGGGTCATAAGCGAAGTTGACCGCATCAAAGTTGATTTGCAGCGGGCCGCTGGGTAGTTCTCGGGCGTTGGATGCGTCGGCGATTTCCTTGTTTTCTTGCAACAGCTTGAACATCCGTTCAATGTCGGTGAGTGCCTGACGGATTTCGCGATAGACGATGCCGAGGAAATTGAGCGGGATGTAGAGCTGGATCAGGAAGGCGTTAACCAGTACCAGGTCACCAATCGTCATCGTGCCTTCAACCACGCCGTTGGTGGCGCGCCACATCATGGCGGTGACACCGACAGCGATGATGGCTTGCTGGCCGATATTGAGCGCCGACAGGCTCATCTGGCTGCGCGTCGCCGCATCTTCCCATTTGAGTAGTTGCTCGTTGTAGCGCCGGGTCTCAAAAGCTTCGTTGTTGAAGTACTTGACCGTTTCGTAATTAAGCAGACTATCCACGGCGCGAGTATTGGCGGCGGAATCGTTCTCATTGACTTCGCGCCGGATGGCGATGCGCGAGTTGCTGATTTTGACGGTGAAGACAATATATGCCATCAGCGAAACCAGCGTGATAATGACGAAGCCGATGTCGTAGCGAACAAAGAGAATGCCAAGGACGAGCGACATTTCAACCAGCGTCGGCAGGATCGAGTAAAGCGTGTAGGAGATCAGGCTGGAGATGGAGCGAGTGCCACGTTCAATATCGCGCGAAACGCCGCCGGTTTGTCGTTCCAGATGAAAGCGCAGGCTCAGCGCATGCAGGTGGCTGAACACTTCGAGAGCGACTTGTCTTACCGCTTGCTGGGTGACGCGCGCGAAGAGCATTTCCCGCAATTCGGTGAATAATGTCGTTGAAAAGCGCAGCAAGCCATAGAGTAAAAGTAATAGCGCCGGCAGAGCGAGAACCTGCTGGGTGCCGGTCAGCCCGTCAATGACTTCCTTGAAAATCAGCGGAACGCCAACATTGGCGACCTTGGCGGCAACCAGGCAGGTGAGTGCGAGTGCCACCCGGAACTTGTAGCGCCAAATGTAGGGAAAGAGCGTCTGCAGAGTCAGCCAGACGTGGGTTTCCGGCAAGGGTTGTCCGGCAGGGGGACGGGGGAGAGATGAAGCGCCGCGCATGAGAGTGCCAATAGGATTGTGGTCGTCAGTATATGAAAACCGACAGGATTACGGGAAAATCGGGCTTTACGAAAAAATGAGACGATTATGAGCGTTGACCGTATTACTCTCCCCGAAAGCCACCCAGTGTTGCGTGTGGTGCCGATGCCGGCTGATCTGAATCAAAATGGCGACGTGTTTGGCGGTTGGGTGATGGCGCAGGTGGACGTGGCCGGCGCCATCCCCGCCATGCGCCGCGCACGCGGACGTGTGGCAACGGTTTCGGTCAATTCGTTCCAATTCAAGCAACGGGTGTCGGTGGGTGATATTGTCAGCTATTACGCCAACATTGTGCGTGTGGGGCGCACATCGATTACTGTCAATGTTGAGGTCTATGCCGAACGAAATTACGCAGCGCCGATTATCGTCAAGGTGACTGAAGCCGAGCTGACCTATGTGGCAATTGACAGCCTGGGCAACAAGCGCGACGTGTCGGCAGAAAATGCGTAAAATCACCAGCTTATCGAAATCTTCTCATCTGGTTTGGGGAATAGGAATGAAGCCATTGAAACAGCGTTTGATACCAGCCATGTTGCTGCTGGCGTTTTCTGGCAGCGCTTCGGCGTCGGCATTCCAGTTGTGGGAGCAAAATGCCAGCGGCCTCGGTACTGCGTATGCCGGCTCGGCGGCGATTGCCGATAATGCCAGTACGGTGTTTTTCAATCCGGCGGGCATGACGCAACTGGGTGGATCTCAGTTGTCGCTGGGCGTTACGGCGGTCAAGCCTAATTTTGAGTTCACCAATGATGGTTCCAGTGGTTTGCTCGGTACCGGTGATGGCGGTAACGCGGGAGATTTGGCGGCGGTGCCGAATGCTTATTTTTCGCTGCAACTAACGCCCAAACTATTCCTCGGCTTTGGCATTTCGGCGCCTTTCGGCCTGGCTACCGAATACGAAAGCGCAAGCTGGATGGGGAGCTATCAGGCGGTTAAATCCGAGATCATCACGGTCAATTTCAACCCGTCGATCGCTTATAAAGTGAGCGACAAGGTATCGCTTGGCTTGGGGCTCAACTACCAGACCATCGAGGCCGAGATGACCAGCGCAACACCGCGCGGTCTTTATCGGGTTGAAGGTGATGACGCCGCCTGGGGCTGGAATGTCGGTGCCCTGTTTACCTTGTCGCCGACCATGCGGGTTGGCTTGTCGTATCGCTCGGCGGTCGATTACACCCTGGAAGGCACGCGAGCGGTGGGGGCCTTGAGTAGTTCAGCCAAGGCTGACATCGAATTGCCGGATACCTTCACTATCTCCACCTGGCAGCAGGTATCCGATCGTTGGGAGGCGATGGGCGATCTTTCCTACACTCACTGGAGTACGTTGGATCAGTTGAGCATCCAGCATGCCGGTGGTACGGATGTCGAACCCTTCAAATACAAGGATTCCTGGCGTATTGCCTGGGGCGTAGCTTACAAGGTGAGCGACGCCGCAAAGCTAAAATTCGGCCTGGCCTACGATCGCACGCCAACCACCGACAATGATCGCTCGGCGCGCGTGCCGGACAATAATCGTGTCTGGTTCTCGCTTGGTGCTCAGTACAACGCAGGCAAAATTGGCAGATTCGATGTGGGCTATGCTTATCTGTATCTTGAAGACCCAATCATCAACCAAAGCAAATTCAATGGTGCCAGCAAGCTGAGCGGCAGTTACGAGAACAGTGGGCACGTTCTCGGTGCGCAATACTCACTGGGCTTTTAGGCTATCGGACGGATGCGTTAATGGAGATTGCCGGCATTACTTTAGGTTTGCGCGAAGGGGTTGTTTTCCTGATCGCGCTGGTGGCGATCTACATGGTCTTCGTCATCATTCGCCTGCGCCGCCCTCCGGTAGCGCAGCGCGTTGTCCCGGCAGCGCCGGTACCGGTTGTCACCCCAAAGCCTGAACCTGAACCCGAACCAGAGCCGGAATTGCCTGCTGCGCCGGCAATGAATGAATGGGAACGTGCGGCAGCGGCGGTGCCACCGGAGGAGCGTCTCTATCGCAATCTGGAGAACGAAGTTTTTCAACTACGTGACGAAGTGGATACCCTGCGTGGCGAATTGGCTGCTTTGCGCGTCGATATGTTGCAGGAGCTGGGGCATATGCGCGCCTCGCAATCAGTGTCGCCGATTTACGGAGACGCGATGCAAATGGCGGCTTCCGGTTATGATCCGGCGATGATTGCCGAGCGCTGCGGCATTGCACGCGCCGAGGCCGAGTTGGTGGTTGCATTGGCCAAGAGCCAGAATGCCTGAGGTTGATATGTCTGAGACGCCAAGCGCTAGCGAAAAAAATACAGAAACCGGGGAAGTTCGAGGCCAACTGGTCAAGCGCTTGGCGGTCGCCGGTGCACTGGTCGCCATCCTGCTCGGTGTTTTGGCACTTTTTGATCGCCTCTCGACCACGAGTGAAGAGACTGAAGAGGCGAGATTTACCAAACCTGTGCCAGTGCAACCCAAAAGGCAGGTAACGCAAGCGGTAACGCCCACAATCCTGCCTGAACCCACTGCGGTTGAGCCACCGCCAGTGGCCCAGGTCGAATTATCGCCGCCACCACCGCCCGAGCCAGAGGCCGCCCCGGCTGCTGCAGCGGTTTCACCCAAACGCAGTGCTACGACCAAGGCGCCTGTTGCTTCGCCAGCAAAAACTGCTGTCAAACAGGCCGAGGCGCCTGTTGCGGGTGTTCCTGAATCAACGGTGGCGCCTGCTATTTCAACGGCACCGACAGCGCATGAGCCGCCGGAGCCGGCCCCGGTGCCAGAGCGAATTCCGAGCCCGGCGAGACGGCTGTACTCCGGGTTTTTGGTGCAGGCCGGCGTGTTCACCAGCGCCCAGCGTGCCGAGGAGTTGCAG
Organism: Rhodocyclaceae bacterium; assembly: GCA_028687645.1. Classification (GTDB taxonomy): domain Bacteria; phylum Pseudomonadota; class Gammaproteobacteria; order Burkholderiales; family Rhodocyclaceae; genus Azonexus. The sequence goes on along the minus strand of JAQTZQ010000005.1, from coordinate 4,472 downwards.
GCACAACTAAATCTCAACGGCGTCCCGGCGACGCTGGAGGCGCGGGTTCAAGTCGGGCCGTTCAAAACCCGTCAGGAAGCTGAAGCCGCTCAGGCAAAACTCAAAAAGATGGGGATTGAATCTTTGCTGGTGCCGCCTAAAGGGGCAAAAAACTAAGGCTGCGTTGCGTCATCCGCTGACCGACGCAGTTGCACCGGCTTCAACTGGCAGCCTCCAGCGCCCTGCGTATTCTTTTGGCAAAAACCGTCATTTCCTTCACCGCTTGAATATCGCCGCGCGCCTCGGCTACCTTGATGCCGGTTTCGTAGGTTGCCAGCGCTTCTGTCGCCTTGCCCGCATCGAGCAGCGTCTTGCCTAGCGCTTTCCAGGCGGCTGAATAGTGTTTGTCACGGTCAACGGCGTTTTTGAAGCAAATTTCTGCCTCTTCCAGTTGCCCTTCTTTGAGATATTCATTGCCCAGCGAGAAGCGTAACAAGGCGCCGTCGCGCGGGCCGTCGAGCATTTTTTCCAGTGAAGCGATACGTGGGTTCATGGGAGCTCAGGTCTAAAATAGCGGTTTTGAAATTCACGACAGGAAACGCACATGGCTAAAACGATCATTTCAACCCCTAACGCACCCGCCGCCATCGGCACCTATTCACAAGCGGTCAAGGTCGGCGACACGGTTTATCTTTCCGGCCAGATCGGCCTTGATCCGGCGTCCATGCAGATGGTAGACGGTATCGACGCGCAAATCGTTCGCGTTTTCGACAATCTCAAGGCGGTGGCTGAAGCGGCTGGCGGTTCGCTGGCCGATGTCGTCAAGCTCAATGTGTTTTTGACCGACCTCGCCAACTTCGCCAAAGTGAATGAGACGATGGCCAAATACTTCAGCGAGCCCTTCCCGGCGCGTGCCGCCGTCGGCGTCAAAGAATTGCCGCGTGGGGCGCTGGTCGAGGCGGATGGCGTGATGTTCATCAGCTGATGACCGACTCCGGCGCTGCTGCGCCCGCTTCTTCAAGCATTCGGGCATCTGAAGCGCTACGCAAGAAGCTCGCCAAGATCGGCCTCCACAGCGAGGCCGATTTGCTGATTCATTTGCCATTGCGCTATGAAGATGAAACGCAGATCACCCGCGTCATCGACGCGCCGTGGGGTGAGCCGGTGCAGGTTGAAGTGGTCGTGCAATCCAGCGAAATCCAGTATCGCCCGCGCCGGCAAATGATCGTAAAGGCGGCGGATCGCTCCGGCGAAATCACCCTGCGCTTCTTCAGCTTTTATCCCAGCCACCAGGCGGCGCTCGCTGAAGGCAAACGGGTACGCGCTTTTGGCGAAGTGCGCAGCGGCTTTTTCGGCGCCGAGATGATGCACCCGCGTTTTCATGGTGTTGATGAAGGCGACCCGCTACCCGAAGGGCTGACCCCGGTTTACCCGACGACCGCTGGCGTCTCCAGTAACACCCTGCGTAAATTGATTACCTCGGCGCTGGCTGAAGGCGATTTGTCTGACACGCTGGATGAGGATTTGCGCCAGCGCCTGAAACTCCCTGGCCTCGCCCGCACCCTGCGCTTTCTTCATTCGCCGACTATCGGCACCGAAGTCGACGCGCTGCACGCACACAATCATCCGGCTTGGCGACGAGTCAAATTTGACGAAGTGCTGGCCCAGCAAATGTGCCTGCGCCGCGCCTATCTCGCACGCCGCGAACAAGGCGCACCGGTTTTGGTGGCGCAGGATAATCTCGGCGCCCGCCTGCTCGACCAACTGCCCTTTGGTCTGACCGGCGCGCAACTGCGAGCGATGGCCGAAATTGCCGGCGACCTCTCCCAGCCTTACCCGATGCAGCGCCTGTTGCAGGGCGATGTTGGCGCCGGCAAAACCATCGTTGCGGCGCTGGCAGCCTGCCAGGCAATTTCAGCCGGTTGGCAGGCGGCGTTCATGGCGCCAACCGAAATCCTCGCTGAACAGCATTACCTCAAACTGAAGGCTTGGCTGGAGCCGCTCGGCGTTCGCGTCGCTTGGCTCTCCGGCAGCCTGAAAAGCAAAGCCAAGCGCGAGCAACTGGCAGCCACCGCCGCCGAGGCACAACTCGTTGTTGGCACCCACGCACTGATTCAGGATGGCGTCGATTTCGCCAAACTCGGCCTGGCGATTGTCGATGAGCAGCATCGTTTCGGTGTCGCCCAACGCCTTGCTCTGCGCAAAAAAGGTGATAACCCGCACCAGTTGATGATGTCGGCCACACCCATCCCGCGCACCTTGGCGATGAGTTATTACGCCGATCTCGATGTCACCGTACTCGACGAATTACCGCCCGGCCGCACGCCGATCAAGACGCGGCTGGTTGCCGATAACCGGCGTGATGACGTGGTTGGTTTTGTCGCCAAACACATTGAAGAAGGCCGGCAGGTTTATTGGGTTTGCCCGCTGATTGAAGAATCTGAAGCACTGCAATTGCAAACGGCTCAGGAGACTTACGAACAACTTTCCATCGATTTACCGGCGTTGACCGTAGGACTCGTCCATGGCCGCATGAAGGCGGACGAAAAGCAGTCGGTGATGGCCGCTTTTGCCGCTGGCGAAATTGATGTGCTGGTCGCCACGACGGTCATCGAAGTCGGCGTCGATGTACCCAACGCCAGCCTGATGGTGATCGAACACGCCGAGCGTTTTGGCCTCTCGCAACTGCACCAACTCCGTGGCCGGGTCGGGCGCGGCGCGCATGAATCCAGCTGCGTACTGATCTTCGCCGGGCCCCTTTCGGAAACGGCACGCCTGCGCCTGAAGATCATTTTCGAGAACACCGACGGCTTTGAAATCGCCCGTCAGGATTTAAAGTTGCGCGGCCCCGGCGAGTTTGTCGGCAGCCGGCAAAGCGGCGTGCCGCTCTTGCGTTACGCTGATCTGGAACTGGATGCCGATCTGGTTGAAATGGCGCGTGAGGTGGCCGAGGAAATGCTGATTAATTCTCCCGAGCAGGCCGAGCGCCATTTGAAACGCTGGCTTGGTTCGCGTGAAGAGTTGCTCAAGTCGTGAAGGTGCCGCTTGCTAAGCGGTGGCCGCTGTTAAGTTCCGAGAGCTGTTGTTATACCGGGCTCGAAATTCAATCTCGCCGCAATCATCGCTGCGACTGCCTCACTTCAAGCAACGGCAGCCCATTGATGTTGCGTCTGCAGAGCGGTCATTCGGGTAACGGCAGTCTGACCCAATCAACGTAAAACTCAACCGGCAAGCAAACCTGCCGCCATTCGATCTACCGGACTCATCACTCCGCGCCCGCCACGATTCAGCACGTGGGTGTAAATCATCGTTGTGCTCACATCGCTGTGACCCAGCAACTCCTGCACTGTTCGAATGTCGTAACCGCTCTCCAGCAGGTGTGTGGCGAAGGAATGGCGCAAGGTATGCACCGACACTTGCTTACTTAGCCCGGCGAGCAGCACCCCCTGCTTAATAGCGCGCTGCAGGCGTTGTTCGTAAAGATGATGGCGGCGACGGATGCCACTGCGCGGATCAATCGACAATTCGGGCGCTGGCCACACCCAGAACCACGCCCATTGCATCCCGCCGTTTGGATACTTCCGATCCAGTGCGTCCGGCATAAATACCCCCGGCAAGCTGCGCTCACGATCTTGCGACCAGATCAAACGGGCGTGCGCCAACTGTTCCTTAAGCGGCGCGGCCAGCGAATCAGGCAACATCACCCGGCGATCCTTGCCGCCTTTGCCGTCACGCACCACTATTTCCCGGCGATCAAAATCAACATCCTTGACCCGCAGTCGAAGCGCCTCCATCAAGCGCAAACCCGTGCCATAAAGTAAACGACCGAGCAGCGCCATCGGCCCTTCCAGCGCAGCAAACAGGCGAGCTACCTCGCTTACAGAAAGCACCGTTGGCACCCGAACGCGATCCTTTGGACGCAAAATATCGTTCATCCACGGCAGATCGATTTCCAGCACCTCGCGATACAGAAATAACAGTGCCGACAACGCCTGCTTGTGCGTGGACGGCGCTACGCCGCGTTCTGCCGCCAACCACGACAAAAACGACGTAACCTCGACTGAACCCATTTCCCTGGGGTGTTTCAACTGATGAAACCGGATGAACCAGCGCACCCAATAGACATAAGCTTCCTCGGTGCGTATGCTGTAGTGCTTGTACCGAATACGCTCTCGCACCTGATCAAGCAAGCGCACCGATTTAAGCGGTGGCCGTTCAGCAGGCTTGCAGGGTTTGACTGGATATTTAGTACTGTTCATATAAACAGTATATCAACGAAAAACCTGATGACAAGGACGATTGTAGAGATGTCCCGCGCCAATATAGATTTCAAGCAGGAGACAAACCCTGCAATATTGCTGTCCACTTCACGTTGAACTAAACCGCTAACGCGGTGGTAGCGCGCTCGACGATCGAGCTGTTTGCCAGAGGCACGCCGACTCAAGCTTTAAGCGGCTCAAGCCGATCCTTTTCCTTGGGAATGTTCCCAAGTT
>JAQTZQ010000098.1 GCA_028687645.1 Rhodocyclaceae bacterium | reverse complement strand
CAGGCGGGGTCGAGAATTACGTTGCCTGCTTCACCGACATTAGCGAGCGCAAGGAGGCGGCCGATCGTCTCATGCACCTTGCCTACCATGACCCGCTGACACATCTGCCCAACCGCCTGGCTTTTGATTCGCAACTGGAGCTGATCATTCGCTCCTGCACGCGCGACAACCAGCAGATGGCGCTGATGCTGATCGATCTTGACCGCTTCAAAAGCGTCAACGATACGCTTGGCCACCATGTCGGCGACAACCTGCTGAAAAGTGTCGCATTGCGCCTGCGTGAATGTGTGCGCGCCAGCGATGTTGTCGCCCGCCTCGGCGGTGATGAGTTTGTCGTCGTGCTGCCTGAAATCGAAAATGCCCTCACTGCCGCCAGCGTCGCGGGCAAGGTGCAACGCTTGCTGGCAGATCGTCATGAAGTCGGCGAACACGAGCTTTTCGCCACACCGAGTATCGGTATCAGCATTTTCCCTAGCGATGGCCGCGATGGTGACACCTTGCTGCGTAACGCTGACGTGGCGATGTACCACGCCAAAGGCGCCGGACGAAACAATTACCAGTTTTACGCCGAACGCATGAACGAGGCCGCCGGCGAACGACTGGCCATGGAAAACGCGCTGCGTCTTGCCGTCTCCAACATCACCACGGCAAGCTGCCAGTTCAGCCTGCATTTTCAACCGCAGATGCATGTAAAAAGCGGCCAGATCGTTTGCCTTGAAGCACTGGCACGCTGGACGCATCCCACGTTGGGCAGTATTCCGCCCAGCCGTTTCATTGCCCTGGCGGAAGATACCGGCTTGATCCAGCCTCTGGGCGACTGGGTGTTTTGGGAAAGTTGTCGGCACGCGCGCATGCTCAAGGATCTTGGTTTTCATGATTTACGAATCGCTGTCAATATTTCAGCCCAGCAATTGCGCCATGAAAACCTGCCGCTGATGGTGCGTGGCGCCATGGCCTGCTACGAACTCTCACCCAACGATCTGGAACTGGAAATTACCGAGAGTACGGCAATGCAGAATCCAGAAATCACCCTGTCGATTCTCAACCAACTTTCGGATATGGGCATTGCCCTGGCCATTGATGATTTTGGCACCGGCTACTCCTCACTGGCTTATCTCAAACATCTGCCGATTCATCGCCTGAAGCTTGACCAATCCTTCGTCAAAGATATCGAGTCAGACCTCAGCGATGCCGCCATTTGCTCGGCTACCATTGCGCTCGGTCACAATCTGAGCCTGGAGTTGGTGGCCGAAGGCGTTGAAACCACGGCACAGCGCAATTTTCTGACCAAGCTGGGGTGCGATGTACTGCAAGGTTACCTTTACAGCAAGCCGCTGCCGGTCAGCGGAATCATTGATTACCTGAACGCCAAAAAATAGCGCGAAACACGGGTGGCGGCCACTTATGGCGAAAGCCATAGAGACCAAAAAGCCATTAAAATGCGAATAAGTGCTAACTTGGCATCATCCAATTTTTGGGCTATTTTTAGCCGTCGACCGTAACAAACAACCGCCGGAAACAGGGATCATGAAAAATAACCAGCCAGTCACGCAACGTGAAGTCGCTTTTCCGCCCAATACCTATCTTGTTTCCCGCACCGATCTCAAGGGCACAATTACCTACGCCAACGAAGCGTTTGTAAAAATCAGCGGCTTTTCCCGCGAGGAGCTGATTGGTAAAAACCATAACATCGTCCGTCACCCGGACATGCCGATGGCGGCTTTCAAGGATTTATGGGTCACCCTTCAGTCCGGCGTGCCATGGCGCGGTGTCGTTAAAAACCGTTGCAAAAATGGTGATTTTTACTGGGTTGAGGCTTTTGTCGCACCGCTGAAAAAGGATGGCCAGCCGATTGGCTATATCTCGGTGCGGACGCCACCCGACAGTAGCAAACGCAGCGCTGCCGAGGCGCTTTACAAGTCACTCGGGCTGAACGGCAATCTACCCAAAGCAATCAAGCCGGCACTCTCCTTGCGCGCCCGACTATGGACGGCGCTCACCGTGATGGTGCTTTTGATGACGATGATCGGTGTGATCGGTATCAACGGGCTCAACGAGAGCGAAGCCCAATTGCGCCAGATGTATGAGCAAAATCTGGTTTCCTCCAACAAGATCAATCGCATGGTGGTCCTGCTCTCCAATAACCGCTCGCAAATCATGCTCGGCATGCAGCATGACCCGAGCAACCCGAACGCTCATCTGCACGACCATCCGCTCGACTTGCACATCAACAACACGCTGAAGAACCGGGAAGAGATCAATAAAATCCTGGATGAAATCAAGGCGCTGAATCTCAGCGACAAGCAAAAAGAGTTGTTGGCAAATTTTGGCGATGTGCGCGAGCGCTTCTCCAAAGAAGGGGTCAATGTCGCTCGCGGCTTGCTCAAGGAAGGCAAATACCTTGAGGCCAACACCCTGCTACTGACCAGGATCAACCCGTTGTATGTGGAAATGATGGGGGCCGGCAACACCTTGATCGAGGAATTGGCGCTTGATGCCAAACGCGATTATGAAGATGCGGAAGTGCGTGACCAGACGATACGCAATATCACCATCGGCAGCCTGGTTGCCGCCATATTGATTGCACTGATCGGTGGCGGCCTGCTGGTGGCGGCCATCATCAATCCGATTCGTCGTGCCATTGCCCACTTTGAGCAGATTTCCGAAGGCAAATTGACGGAAGAAATCGATATCAGCGGGCGTGATGAAACGGGTCGGCTGATGTGCAATCTGGCGACCATGCAATGCTCGCTCAAGGCCATGCTGGATGAAATCAGCGCCGCCTCACGGGCGATTGATACGCGTTGCACCCGGCTTGAAAACCAGATGACCTTGGTCGTCGAGCAATCGCTGGAGCAACAAGCCAACGTCGAAGGCGTCGCGGCGGCAACCGAAGAGTTCAGCCAGTCGGTGCAGGAAGTGGCGGCCAATGCGCATGACACCGCCTCGGCGGCGCGCGATTCGATGGCGCAGGTCAATTTGAGCAACACCAACATCAACCAGAGCATGGACGCCACGACCCGCGTCGTCGATGCCGTGCAGGCTTCCAACGCCACCATCGACAAGCTCAATCAATCGATTGCCAAGATTGGTGACATCACCCGCGTCATTGCCGAGATCGCCAGCCAGACCAATCTGCTGGCGCTCAACGCGGCGATTGAAGCCGCGCGGGCTGGCGAGCAGGGGCGCGGCTTTGCTGTGGTCGCCGATGAAGTGCGCAAGCTGGCCGAACGGACGACAACTTCAACCGCCGACATCAACAATACGGTGAACGAAATTCAGGCTGTCACCGCCCAAGCGGTGAATAGCATGGATATTGCAGCCAATGAGGTGGATACCGGCATCGGCAAATTGCGTGAGAGCGTGGCAGGGCTGGAAGGTATCACCCACTCCTCCAGCCAGGTTTCTGAAATGTCGGATCAAATCTCAGAAGCCGCGCGCCAGCAAGGCATCGCCAGCGAGGAAGTGGCGACCAACATGCAGCGCATTACCGACCTGATCGAGCGCAACAACACCTCAGCCTACGAGGCCAAAGCCACCGCCGAGGAATTGCTTGCGACAGCGCATCAACTCGATGCGCTAATCGCCGGCTTTGTTCTCTATCGCCGCTAAGGCTTGGCGCGCACGTAGAATGAGGAGCTTTCGCGCTCCCCATTTTTTTGTCATGTCCAAGCCCCTGATTACGTTGTTGGCCCTCGCCAGTCTGAGTTTTAGTGCCAGCGCCGACGGCCTGCCGCCCCATGTTTTACGCGCGCTCAAGGCGGCGCAAATTCCGGCGGCCAATGTTGCCGTTGTGGTTCAGCCGGTCGATGCGGCACAGCCACTGGTCGCCCATAACGCGACGCAAGCGATGAACCCGGCATCGGTGATGAAGCTGCTCACCACCTACGCGGCGCTTGATCTGCTCGGCCCGGCATGGACCTGGAAAACCGGGGCTTATAGCGAGAATGTTGCGGTCGACGGCGTTTTGGGCGGGAATTTAACAATCAAGGGCAGCGGCGACCCGCGCTTCGCCATCGAACACCTGAGCGGCTTGCTGCGCCAGTTGCGGGTGCGTGGCATTGCGCACATTGCCGGTGACGTGCTGCTCGACCGCACCGTGTTCAACGTCCCCAGCATCGACCCCGGCGCCTTTGACGACAAGCCCATGCGCCCCTACAACGTCGGGCCGGATGGTCTGCTGATCAACTTTCGCGCCTTGCGCTTCACCCTGACACCGGACAATGGCAAACCACGCGTGTGGATGGAAACGCCCAGCGACGGCCTGCGCGTCGACAACCAGTTGCGCAATGGCGACGGCGCTTGTGGCACGAACTGGAAGGATTTGATCAGCATTCGCCTGATCCCGGAAAACAGCGGCTACCGTCTGGAATTTTCAGGCACCTACAGCGCCGCCTGCGGAGAAAAACCGCTCAATCTCGCACCCTTGCCCGCCGAAGCCCAGACCAGCGGCCTGATCCGAGCACTGTGGAAAGAGTTGGGCGGCAGTATCGGTGGCCAGGTTCGCGCCGGCACCCTCGCCCCCGGCGCGCGGCTGATTGCCCAGCACGAATCTGCGCCCTTGGCCGACAGCGTGCGCGACATCAACAAGTTCAGCAATAACGTGATGGCCCGGCAGGTGTTTTTGACCCTCGGTAACGACGCCCCGAAGGAAGTCCTCTTGGGGGGCACCGCGCCAGCCACCGCCGAGCGCGCCAAGCAACGCATCAGCGACTGGCTGAACCAGCGCGGCCTGCGTTTCAACGAGTTGGTGCTCGACAATGGTTCGGGCCTCTCGCGTACCGAGCGGATCAGCGCCGACAGCCTCAACCGTCTACTGCTCGATGCCTGGAAGAACCCGGTGATGCCTGAGTTTGTCTCCAGCATGCCCATTGTCGGCATCGATGGGACGATGAAAAAACGTCTCAAGGAAGCCGATGCTGCCGGCCGCGCCCACATCAAAACCGGCACGCTGGATGGCGTCAAAACCGCTGCCGGTTACGCGCTCGACGCTCAGGGCCGGCGCTATGCCGTGACCATTTTCATCAATCATCCCCGGGCGCAGACGGGTAGCGCGGCGATTGATGCTTTGATCAACTGGGTCGCCCAGCGGCGCGTAGGCGAGAAAGCGCCGGTGCTCGACAATGAATGAGTTTGAAGCTTTCCCCGCTGACTATTTCAATCACTCCGGACTCAACCGCCAGCACGTTTTCAATCTTGCCCAACTACCCGCCGCAGTACAGAAAAAACTCGCGCCACAGACTGGCGAGCGACAACTGATTCTCTTCGGCCATGCCGGACGCAGGCTTTGGGAGGCAGTGCAGGCGAGCGGCGTCGGCGGTGAAGATCCGATTGATGATTACAGCATCCAGACCATAACCACCTGGTTTGCGCACCATGCCCCCAAGCGACATTTCCGGATTCTTTACCCCGGCAATCAGCCCATCGCCTTGCAGGCACTCGGCCAACTCGCCGGCTGGCATCACGCCGCGCCCTTCATGGTCGGCATTGACGCCGAGTGGGGCAGCTGGTTTGCCTATCGCGCAGTTGTTATCAGCGACACCAATTTTCGGCCAAATTTGGCGGTTGACCGCAACAATCCCTGCCTGAGCTGTTCGGCAAAACCGTGCATCTCCGCTTGCCCGGCCAGCGCCATGGACGATGGCAATTTTGCGCTGGGCCCATGTCTGGACTACCGCCAACAAGCCGATTCAAGCTGTGCCCACACCTGCCTGGCGCGTCTCGCCTGTCCGATTGGCGAGGAACATCGCTACGCGGCAGCGCAAATGCACCACAGCTATTCGCGCTCGTTAAAACTGATCCGCGACTTTAAAACCCGACGATAATCTGCCCATGACCACCCGACTCGAACAGTTCAAGCGCTTTATCGGCTTTCCCGCCAGCAGCCCTCATGCGGGTGAGCAGATGGTCGCCACGCTGGGCGGTGCGGTCAGTATTGCGCTAGTCATTTTCTTCACCCGTAGCCTGTTGGGCCCAGAGGCGGCGCTCATCACCGTGCCCTCGCTCGGCGCTACGGCGGTGCTGATCTTTGCCGCGCCGCACGGGCCCTTTGCCCAACCCTGGTCGGTGCTGGGTGGCCATTTGTTGTCCGCGATTATCGGCGTCGCCTGTTGGAAACTGGTCCCCAATCCGACAATCGCCGCCGGGCTGGCGGTCGGGCTGGCGATCGGCGTCATGCACCTGGCACGCTGCATCCATCCTCCCGGCGGTGCCACGGCGCTGGCTGCTGTCATCGGCGGCGATGCCGTACATAATTTGGGCTTTAGCTATGTCCTGAACCCGATCGCGCTCAATTGCCTGATCATTCTGTTCGTCGGCATCGCCTTCAATGCCGCCTTTGCCTGGCGCCGTTACCCCGCCAGCCTGATGCGCTATCGCGTCTCCGCCAGTCGCCCCAAAGGCTCGCCGAGAATTTCTGAAAGGCATATTCAGGCAGCCATGGAACACCTGAATGTGGTGATTGACGTTAGCCCCGACGAACTCAGCGAACTGATCCGTCAGTCAATCTCGATTGCCCAGCAGGAACTGGATGCCGCCTTGCCGGAAGTCAAACTCGGGCATTACTACAGCAATGACCAGCCCGGCCAGCAATGGTCGGTACGCCAGATTATCGACGAGCGCCGCTCGGACAACCCGGAGTTTGATCTGGTGATTTACCGCGTCGCCGATGGCAATGGACTGAATCGCACCGGTAATTGCACGCGCACTGAATTTGCGCGCTGGGTCGGCAGTGAGCTGCAACCGAGTCGCAAAAAGGGATAAGTCTGGGTTGATTGAAGTCATATTCAGCCAATGCTGATATAGCTGATAATCCGCCAATGCGCACATTCATCCTCCTTCTCGCCTGCCTGCCCACTTTGGCCGGCGCCGCCCCCGAAACCTGGCGCGAGCCGCTGACCGGCATGAATTTCATCAAAATGCCCGGTGGCTGCTACAAGATGGGCGATACCTTTGGCAAAGGTGAAACTAACGAATTACCGGTCCATGAAGTCTGCCTCAAACCCTATTGGGTCGGGCAACACGAGGTGACGCAGGGCGAGTGGAACAAGGCGACGGCCTTCAACCCCTCGGTTTTTGCCAGCAGCGAACAGCACCCGGTGGATAGCATCAATCAGAAAGACATCGCCGGCTTTGTTGAAAAACTGGGCAACACCAACCCGGGCCGCAAGTTTCGCCTGCCCACCGAGGCGGAATGGGAATATGCCTGTCGCGCCGGCGGCCAGCAGGAAATGTATGGCGGCAAACCACCGCCAAGCGGTGGCAACACCGCTGAGTACGCCGATCAGCACGGCGAAAGCACCTTACCCGTGGGCAGTTTCCCGCCCAACGCCCTGGGTTTGCACGACATGAGCGGTAATTTGTGGGAATGGGTGTCCGACGTTTATGCTGCCGACGCCTATCTCCAGCACCCGCGCGACAATCCGCAATACAACGCCAGCGGCCCCTCGCGCTTGCTGCGCGGCGGCGGCTGGTCACATCCGGCGGGTTTTTCGCGCTGTAGCAAGCGCCACATGCACTGCCGCCCAACCGCACGCTTCGATTTTGTCGGCTTTCGTCTGGTGCTTGAAGCCGAATAAGTTCTATACGTTGATCGGCCGCACGCCAAACAGCGCCATCCAGCCGCGAATCACGCGGTAGCCCACCCACAGGCCAAGCAGGGCAATCAGGATCCAGGCAATGGGAATGCCGATAATGGTGATGATGAACAGGCCATAAACCATCAGCCATAAAAAGGTGAACCAAAAGGTGCGAATCTGCCAGCGAAAATGGCTTTCCAGCCAGGTGCCGTTGACGTCGCTGCGCTTCAGGTAATTGAGAAAAACAGCGACCAACGACGGCAGACCAAATACAAAACCTCCGGCCACCGTCGCTGCCGAGGTGATACCCACCAAGACCGCAATGGCGTGCAAGCCGTAAATAAAGTGGGTGAGTTGCACCAGCGACGGGCGCACGCCTTGCAGATCAGGGGTGGGAACAGATTCTTGCATTTACGACTCCGTTAGGTATTTTTGCATCAACAAGGCATTGCCAGCCGCCGGGTCGAGCACATAAGGCACAAAACCGGCTTGTTGATAGGATGCCATGGCGCGGGTGTTTTCTGACAAAACTTCGAGTGTCAGCTTGCAGCAGCCGAGTTGCCGGGCACGCTGTTCGGCCCAGGCCAGCAGCGCCTGTCCGATACCCTGACCGCGAAAATTTTCATGCACCACAATATCGTGAACATTGAGTAGCGGCTTCGCTGCGAAGGTGGAAAACCCGGCAAAACAATCAATCAGCCCAACCGCCTCGCCATCCAGCCAGGCCAGCGCCCCGTGAAAACCTGGCACCTGTTGAATCGTGCGCACCAGATTCACCTTGGCGTAATCGGACAGGCCTTCACCACCGCCCATAGGATCGCGAGCGTAGTGGTCAAGCAAATCCAGCCAGACCAAAGAAATCGCCTCGTTTTGCAGGTTGACCGTAACAATCTCGATTTTGGCTGGGGATGTGTTACTCATTGCTCAATCAGGCTCACTCAGAATGGATCGGATCGTTTCTATCGTCATGAGCAGCGTCATCGGTCGCAAAGGAGATTCAACAAAGCCGCGAGAAAGATAAAACTGTCTGGCATGCTCGGAAATCGCATGGACCAATAGGGCGAACACGCCGGCATCACCGGCAACATTGACTGCCCGCAGCATGGCATCACGCAGCAAGGCCTGACCAATGCCCTGATTGTGGTACTTCTTGTCGATAGCAAGCCGACCAAGCAGGAGGACGGGCAAAGGATCAGGCATATTGCGCCGCATCGCCTTGTGCACAGACTCATGGCTGATCGCGCCAGCCGACAAGCTGTAATAGCCAATAACGGTCGTGTCATCACACAGCACGAAACAGCGCGAGGCACCCGATGCGTGGTTCTTGAACGCACGCTTTTTAAGCCATTCATTCAGGGAATACTCGCCGCTATCGAAATTCGCCAGACATTGGCCCGCCGAGATCGGGGCGGGCGGCGCAAGCGCCAGCGTGCTCATTTTTCCCAAGGCGCTTTTGTCTTGAGCAAGCGGCGTAACTTGTCTGTCGGTGGCAAAGGCTGATCAAGCAGCGCCTGAAATTTAGCAAAGGCACCCGCATCGACCGTGAAGAAAGCCTGATCGAGTAACACATCCTCCGCCTCGCGGCAGGCAGCTTCAAGCATGAAATCTGACCGGCTGCGGCCAAGACGGTCTGCAGCCTGATCGATAAGATCACGCTGCCGCGCTTTGGCGCGAATGTTGATGGAAACGGACGTTGCCTCTTTGGTTTGAGTATCCAGCACGATCACTCCTTGTGCGCACATTAACTACACGTTATTGTACAGAACGTAGCAGCACAACCAATAAGAACTTATCACAGGCAGCGGCTATCAAGCGGCGGAACCGGTCGAAGAAAATCTCCTCATTGTCGAGCTGTGCCATGTGTTTTTAGCAAGCTCGCTACAATCCCAATCCAACCCACATCGCATCAACCCGCTTCTTCACCCCGTCATCCATAACAATTGGCCGCCCCCATTCGCGCGTCGTCTCGCCCGGCCATTTGTTCGTGGCATCGAGCCCCATCTTGGAGCCGAGGCCAGCCACCGGCGAAGCGAAATCGAGATAATCAATCGGCGTGTTGTCGACCAGCGTCGTATCGCGCGTGGCATCCATGCGCGTCGTCATCGCCCAGACCACTTCCTTCCAGTCGCGGATGTCGATGTCGTCATCGACGACGATGATCGTCTTGGTGTACATGAACTGGCGCAGGAAGCTCCAGATGCCGAACATGATGCGCTTGGCGTGGCCGGGGTAAGATTTTTTGATGCTGACGATGGCCATGCGGTAAGAGCAGCCTTCCGGCGGCAGGTAGAAATCGACGATTTCCGGATACTGCTTCTGGAGCAGTGGCACAAAAACCTCGTTCAGCGCGACGCCCAGGATGGCCGGTTCATCCGGCGGTTTGCCGGTGTAGGTGCTGTGGTAGATCGGATTTTTACGCATGGTAATGCGGTCGACCGTAAACACCGGAAATTCTGCCTGCTCGTTGTAATAACCGGTGTGGTCACCGTACGGCCCTTCCAACGCCATTTCGCCGGGATGAATCGCCCCCTCCAGCACGATTTCAGCAGAGGCTGGCACCTGCAAAGCCGAGCCTATGCACTTGACCAATTCCGTCTTGCCACCGCGCAACAGGCCGGCGAACTGGTATTCGGAGAGCGAATCCGGCACTGGCGTCACGGCCCCTAAAATGGTCGCCGGGTCGCAGCCGAGCACGACGGCGACCGGGAAGGGTTGCCCCGGATTGGCCAGTTGATGCTCGCGAAAATCCAGCGCCCCGCCGCGATGCGCCAGCCAGCGCATGATCAGCTTGTTGGGCCCCAACACCTGCTGGCGGTAGATGCCCAAATTCTGCCGGTTTTTGAGCGGGCCTTTGGTCACCACCAGGCCCCAGGTGATCAACGGCGCCACGTCGCCCGGCCAGCAATGCTGGATCGGCAGGCGACCAAGATCAACTTCCTTGCCCTCCCAAACCACTTCCTGACATTTTGCGGTCGACACGATTTTCGGTGCCATATTCATCACCTGCTTCAGAATCGGCAGCTTCTCCCAGGCATCCTTCAAACCTTTGGGCGGCTCCGGTTCCTTCAAATAGGCGAGCAACTTGCCGACTTCGCGCAACGCCTGCACCGATTCCTCGCCCATGCCGAGCGCGACGCGCTTGGGCGTGCCGAACAGGTTGGCGAGCACAGGAATCGTATGGCCTTTGGGCTTCTCGAACAAAATAGCCGGCCCTTCGGCGCGCAGCACGCGGTCGCAGATTTCAGTCATTTCGAGATAAGGATCGACCTCGACGCCAACGCGCTTCAACTCGCCGGTCTTTTCCAGTTGCGCGATGAAGTCGCGCAGATCGTGATATTTCATGAGTGCTTAGCGTGCCTCGTCGACAATTCGCTGATAAACAAAAGCCGTTAACGCCATCGCCATGCTGGGCTCCGGGGCTAAAAACTGTAGGCCGTAGAGATACGGCATTGCCGGATCACTGGCATCCTGCGAGGCCATGCGGATGATGCTGTCAAAGACAATGTAAGTCTGCACATCGCCAACTTGAATCTTGAATTTGACGTTGATCGCATCCCCCTTCTTGCCCAGGGGCGTTTTGGAGCGCAGTGCGCCGCCGCCGGTGCTGATATTCGTAATTTTCCCTGAGCCTTGCTTATTCTCGCCGCCCACATCCATGGTCACGGCGGCAATCAGCTCCACATCAATGCGCGAGCCTTTACGAATCTCCAAGCCGCGCACTTCACGCGGGTAAGACAGGTGAAGATGGGGAAACGGCACGCTGGTTTGCTTGGCAACCACCGTGGTAAATGCATACGCATTTTGCCCCGAGAAAAAGCGGCAAACAAATGATTGCCCCTCCTTCAGCATGACAAACTCGCCATCCGCTCCCGGCACGGTAACGATCAAGCCGCGCCCTTTCAGGTAACCAATCAACTTAACCAGCAGACGCGGCGCCTCAGCCGAGCTTTGCATGTGCAGGGGATCGCCAATGCGAATCTTGCTCGCCTCCAGCGTGGTGATCGCCTCTCGCGGCGGCGGCGGTGGCGCATCCTCAGCAACGCTGCCATGGGCAACGCCGCGTTCGTTGACGTTGCGATACAAGCCGCGCTCAATCAGTTGCTCGCACTGGTGCTCCGTTTCAACCACATAGCCACGCTTGAGCAGCAACTTGCGATTGCCGTCATAGAGCGGGTGCGGCAGCGGCTTGCCAACCTCAACCTCATGCGCCGCAATCTTCACAAACCCACTTGATTCAACTAGCGCCACAATCCCCTCCTGTCGATTTTTATTTTATGTTGCCAGCTTACCGCGTCCGATAAGAAAAATGACAGCCGACACACGCGCCCGTCAAATTCGGCAACAAGGCCAGCGCCTTGTCGCGGTCGCCGGTAGCGGCTACTTTGGCAAACTCGCTGGCAGCCCTGTGGCCGTCAAAGCCAATTCCGTGCATGGCCGGCGGCATATGTGGGCCGGGGCGTGCATCCATCGGCTTGGTGCGGTGCTTGCCTTGTGCTGAAAGGCCAAACTCCGCCTCGGCCACTACGCCGGCCTCCTTCACCTTACCTGCCGCCATCAAACTCAGCACCTCATTGAGGCCGACCAGATTAGCGAGCATTTCCTGGCGCAGCGACTCCTGCGCAGCTGGCGGTAACGACGCCAACTGGCGCGTGTCTTCGGCCTGCGCGTGGGTCGCCCACAAGGTGGCAATCAGCATTAAAACTCTCATCAAAAACTCCTTCCAGCGAACAGGAAATCAAGCACGATACCAACAAAAATCACCAGTCCAACGTAGTTGTTATGCAAAAAAGCCTTGAAGCAGCGCATCCGCTCGCGCTCGCGTATCCAGGTGAAATGCACACCCATGATCGCAGCCGCACACGCCAGCCCGGCAAAGTAAAAACCGCCCAGATGTCGAGCATAGCCAATCCAGCCGAGTATGCCCAAAGTAATCGCATAGCAGGCCATCACCGCAGCTACATCAAAGCGGCCAAAAGTAATCGCCGCCGTCTTGATGCCGATTTTCAGGTCATCTTCGCGGTCGACCATGGCATATTCAGTATCGTAAGCCACCGCCCAAAAAACGTTAGCCAGTAGCAGCAGCCAGGCTTCGGCGGGTACGGTATTCAGCTCAGCCGCGTAGGCCATGGGGATGCCAAAACCGAAAGCAATGCCGAGATAAGCCTGCGGGATAGCCAGGAAGCGCTTGGTAAAAGGGTAGCTTATGGCCAGAAAAATCGCCGGCACCGACATCCAGATAACCAGCGTATTCCCCAACATCAAAACCAACGCAAAGGCGCTTAACGAAAGGATGGCAAAGAGGGCGAGTGCTTCCTTCGTTGTTACTTTGCCGGAGGTCAGCGGCCGATCTTTGGTGCGTTCGACATGGCGATCAAAGTCACGGTCGGCGTAGTCGTTGATGACGCAACCTGCCGAGCGCATCAATACGGTGCCCAAGGTAAAAATCCACACCACAACCCAACCGGGCTGGCCGTTGGACGACAGCCACAAAGCCCACAGCGTCGGCCATAACAGCAGCAGTATCCCGATGGGTTTGTCGAGACGCATCAGCCTCTCGTACAGATTGAGTTTTTCCTTGATTAGCGGCCAGTTCATGGCTTGATTTTACCTTGCATTGCTGCCGGCACAGAGTCGTGCGGTCAACCGTCAAAATCGGTCAATTTTTAGCCAGGCGACGAAGCGCTGGAGGAATTCTGGCGCCAGCCAGTAGACCCAGATCGCCACCAGCGCGTTGGCCACAGCGCCCAAGCCAAACAGAGCGGGAATGCTCAGGCCGGCATCGAGCAAAGCCGCTGCCCCCATGGCGCCGCAGACCATGAACAGCGCGTTGAGAATATTGTTGGCAGCGATGATGCGTGCCCGATGCGCAGGCGCGCTGCGCACCTGCAAAAGCGCGTAGAGCGGCACGATGAAAAAGCCGCCGAAGATGCCGAGCATCAGTAAGTCAGCCAGCACCCGCCAACTCCCAAACTGCGCCAGCAATTCAGGGAGCACGAGCGGCATGTTTTCCGGCGCAGCCGATGGCGAGGCGAAATACAAATCCAGACCAAACACGCTGAGCCCAATGGCCCCTAAAGGCACCAGACCAATCTCCAGATGCTTGCCTGACATGCGCTCGCAGAGCAGCGAACCGATCCCGATCCCGAACGAGAAAACCGCCAGCAGCAGCGTCACCAGCGCCTCGTTACCGCCCAGTACATTTTTGGCGTAGGCCGGGAATTGCGCCAGAAAGAGCGCGCCGTAAAGCCAAAACCACGAAATACTCAATATGGCGATAAAAACAACGCGATCTTCACGGGCAAATTGAATATTGCGCCAGGTTTCACTGATCGGATTCA
>JAQTZQ010000097.1 GCA_028687645.1 Rhodocyclaceae bacterium | reverse complement strand
CTCTTGCCCATGAAGTGCTGGCCGAGGTGCCAGTCGGAGGTATGAAGGAGGCGCATGGGATTTTGGTCGTAAGCGTTAAGAAATGCGGCTGAGGCAAAAAATCAGGGCAAAAACGGCGTTGACCGTAAGAGAGTGGCGCTGATTTACTGCGCCGCCGGTTGGGATTTTTCCAGCCAGCGCAGCATAACGACAAACAGCAAATCAGGGTCCACCGGCTTGGCGACAAAATCGCTCATGCCGGCGGCCAGGCAGGCCTGTTTGTCATCCTCAAAGGCATTGGCAGTCATCGCCAGAATCGGGATTTCACGCCAACCTGGCAGGGCGCGAATCGCCTGCGTTGCCAGCAAACCATCCATCACCGGCATCTGGACATCCATCAAGACCATATCGTATTTTTGCTGGCTGGCCTTGGCGACTGCCTGCGCACCATCTTCGGCAATATCAACCTGTAGCCCGAGGGTTTCGTGCAGCAATTCGAGCGCGACCAGACGATTGATTTCGTCGTCTTCGACCAGCAGGAGTCGGGCATTGCGGTGATGCGTGGCAAGCATTTGTTCAGCTTGCGCGCCAGATAAGGAGTTTTGATTTTCCGGGATGGCCGTCCGGCTATCGCCTTTGGCCAGGCACAGGCTCAGGGCAAAACTGCTGCCCTCGCCCGGCGTGCTGCTGGCCACAATATCGCCCCCCATCAGGCGCACCAGCGTGCGGGTAATCGACAGCCCGAGGCCGGTACCGCCATATTGGCGCGTGGTCGAGCCATCGGCCTGCTCGAAGGGTTCAAACACCCGCTCCAGCGCCGAATGGCCCATCCCGATTCCGCTATCGCTGACCTCGATGGCGATCTTCACTTCACGACCGCAATCTTCAAGCAGGCTTGCCTGCAGCGTTACCCCGCCGCGTTCGGTAAATTTAATCGCGTTACTGACCAGATTGAGCAGGATTTGCTGAATGCGCAGCGGGTCGCCCAATAAAGGCAAATCGAGCAGATCGGGCGCAATTTCACGCTTGAGATAAATCCCCTTGGCTTGCGCCCGTTCGCTCAGCAGGCTATCGACATTGCTGAAAATGGTACCCAGACGAAAATCAGTATGTTCCAGCACCAGCCGCTCAGCGTCGATTTTGGACAAATCAAGAATATCGCCGAGCAGTGCCAGCAGGTGTTTGGCGGCGCTGGAAATTTTGCTCAGTTTGTCGCGTTGACCGCTATCGACATTCTCGCGCCCCAGCATGTGCGTCAGGCCAATAATCGCGTTCATCGGCGTGCGCAATTCGTGGCTCATATTGGCCAGGAAGGTGCTCTTGGCGCGGTTAGCCGCTTCGGCGGCTTCCTTGGCCTGCGAAAGTGCTTCGGTACGCTCTTCAACCAGCGATTCAAGGCGGTCGCGATGGCGCAATAATTCCTGACGCGCGACTTCGCGCTCGGCCACCCAGCGCCCGGCCAGCCAACCCGCCGACAAAATACCCAGCAAACCAATCAACCAGATCACCGCATGACTGATGCTCAGTTGCCGCTGCGTCACGCTGATCTGCTCAAAATACGGCGCCAAAGGAAGATTGAGGCCGGTGGCACCGCGCACGTCGCCTGTTTTATAGCCCAGAATGGCGTGGCACTTGTCGCACCCCGGCTCCATCATCATCACCCGCAGGTAGCGCAAATGCGGCTTGTCATCGACCTTGGCAACTTCCCAAACCTCCTTTTTCTCGCCACGGTGGAAGGACTCAAGCTGCACACGCTCCCAATTGTCCGGCGCATTGCCCGGATTCAGGTAACGCAAACCGGTAATACGCCCGCGGATGCCGTAATCCGCCGCGTATAAATCCATCATCTGACGCAGCATGGAGGCGGGATTGAGCAGCGTTAGCGCCCGCCCATCCGTCGTCTCGACATCGCGCCCCGGCACATGAGCGAGGAAGGGAACGGATTTCTGCGCCTCGGTAATCGGCACATAAACCCCGCCATGCAAGGTGCCCCAGCGCCGGAAGGTGGCGTCCTTATTGAGATTGGCGCGCGCCTCCGCATAAGCCATTTGCATGATCTGCTGTTCGGCATTGTGCAAACTCCAACCCAATGATGCACCGAGCAACAAAGTCCACAGCAAGGCTGCAAACAAGGTCAAGCGCTTACCGAAACTGTTGTCAGCCATGAGCTGTGCGGCTTTATAAGAAAATTTGAATAGCTCTCAAGTTAGCACCAAGCCCATGACTGTTCAATGACATTGTTAAAAAACCAGGGCAAAAACCGCGTTGACCGCACGCTTCTGCAAAAATGGCTCGTTCAAACCAGTTCCACCCGCAAATCCTTGGCATTAATCGTTTCCCCCAAAACGGACATGCAGCGCATGCACCGTCGCAGTTGGCGGTGAGCATGGTTTCCATCTTCATCGCCTCGATGGAGAGCAGCGGGTCGCCTTGCCTGACTAAAAGTTATCCCGCACGCGACCCCGGCAGCCTAAACCGGGGGTTCCGCTTCCAGCAGTTCCAGCAATTCCCGCAGCTTGGCGAGAATATCCTCGGGCAGCGGCAAGGGTTCCAGCAGTTCAGACAGGCTGGCACCC
Organism: Rhodocyclaceae bacterium; assembly: GCA_028687645.1. Classification (GTDB taxonomy): domain Bacteria; phylum Pseudomonadota; class Gammaproteobacteria; order Burkholderiales; family Rhodocyclaceae; genus Azonexus. The sequence continues at coordinate 11,459 of JAQTZQ010000097.1, read as the reverse complement.
GGTACCACCGGCTGCACTTCGCGCAGAACGGCCAACAGTGCTGAAGGCTCAGGGTCATTGGTAATCAGCTTGGCGGCATCAGCGGCGAGGCGTGGAATGTTGGCGCGCGGCGTGTCGGTGCCCTTGATCAACATGACGATCAAGTTTGGCAGTGCCCATGCCTGGGCCAAGACCATGCTAAGTTGGCGCAAGGAGAAATCCATGACCGAAGGGCGCTGCGTTAGGGCTGAGTAGCGCTCGTTCCAATCGCGCACCTTGGTTTCTTTCGTGGTCATTTCCGGCGCAAAGTGCCAGAGCAGCAACTCACCGGTGTCCACCAGCAGGGCAGACATCGCCAGTTCGTCCGGCGACACATCGGCGCGGCGGCGCGCCCAGCTGCGAGCAATGGCGGCGGCCAGCACCGAACGAAACTCACAGATTTCGCAACCGGGCAGAATCTCCTGCATGACCGGGCTATCCGCCACAATGGCACGCAACTCGTCGTAGCCCGTTTGCAAAACCGCCGCCAAGGGTGTGGTGGTATCGTGCCCGAGTTGGCGCGAGCGGCGCTCTTCCGCGCGGCGGAGCAGTTTTAACGCAAGATAGGGATCGCCATAAACAATATTGGTCAGATCACGGGCAGACAAGGCGTCACGCGCGGCCTCACCGCCCGCTTCTATCGCCTCAAGGATGGCTCGCGTTCGGGGCAGAACGGGCGTTTCTTTATCCTTGAGATATTCCACCCACTGGTTAATACCCCATTGCCATTGATACGGGTGCATTGCTGAAACTCTCGTTTTGTGCTTTGGCGCGTCACGGGCGACGCAAGGCTAATATTGTGCCATTGCCGATTCAGCATGTCCTGATTGACTTTGCACCACTTGGGGGCGGCCAAACGCGCCGCACGAACTCAAGGCAAAGTCAGTTGCGCCTTGTTCATGGAGGGAACGTATTCTCAAGGGTTAATATCGGTTTCCCGCATTGGACTCCACTCTTCCGCAGATCAAAGCCCGGAATAACAATATCCGAACCAATCAGGGGGAACGCTGCCGTGTTCGGTAAATTCAAGCGCCTTGCCCGTCCGATTGAGCAAAAAATCGGGCCAAAAACGGCGTTGACCGTAACGAATTGAAATCAGGCCTCGCTGAGCAAGACCCAATGGTTATCGACCGCCATTTTCTCCGGCCACGGCAACAAAACCGGTTTGGCCGATGGATGCCAGCGCACCAAACCCAGCGCGGTAGCCACCAGCACGCCGCCACCCGGATTAGGGCCGCCCCAGCCAGTGACGGCATAGGCTTCCTGCAACTCGACAATCTTGCTCAGTTTTTCCGGCATGCCGGGATGCCAAAGCTGAGTCAGCCCGACCTGATTGCTGGAGAAAGCAAAGCCGCCGTTGTAGGCGGGGGCGATATCGCCGGCATAGCCAAAGCCGTCGTTGGCCTGGGTTGGAATGCGCAGATCATCGCCGTCAAGCACGGCCAGAACTGGCGCCTCGGCTCGCCGGGCCTTGTCATCATGCTCAGCCTGCATGGCGATGCCGAGTAGATTCTTATTCGCTGACGGCCAGTGGCTCCAGGCTAGATGGCGCAGGCTGAGGCGTTGGTCGTCCAGCTTCCATTGGCGCAGCAATTGTCCGCTTTGGCCATCCAGCCTGACCAGCGATGAATCCATGCGGTGCAGGTCGTATTTCTTGTCGGCCTCGGTGCGCAAAATGCCGCCGTTGGCGATCATCAAATGGCCGTTTTCATCAAGCAACAACTGGTGCGGCTCAAGGCCGTGGCTATCCCATTCATCAATTTTTTTCAGGCTGATTCGATCACGCACACCGATCCGCCCGCGACTATTGGCGCGATCGGTTTCAGTGCTGTAAATCACCTCGCCACGCGAACTGAGCACGGTGTGACCATTGAGACGAGCCGCCGATTTTTCATCGGCCAGATTAAGCTGCTGCATCACCTTGCCTTGCGCGTCAAAGCGCATCAGCCAGGCACCAGGCCGTGCACCACCAACCAGCAGGCTGCCATCCGCTTCGGGCATCAGGCCGTGCGGACGGGTGGGCAAGGGGACGGCGTGGCTGATGCTCAGCTTTTTAGCCGCCCAGTCGGCGACCAGCACCCCGGCGAAATAGGGGTCACTGGGGTTGGGGCCGCGCCAGGCGGCGGCAATGCGTGCATAACGCGGCGCATCATCGCTTGCCGCCTGTAGCCAAGCGGCCTGCATCAAGCCACCCAGCGCGGCGGAATATTTCAAAAAATCACGTCTGTCCATCGCTATCTCTCAAATGAAAATGCCCCTGTCCGAGAACAGGGGCCAAAGTGCTTAGAACTTGTACTCGCCACTCAGGATGAAGCGGCGCGCCTGACCGGGTACGACAAAGCCGCCGTTGTCGTAAAGCGCGTCGTAATAGAGCTTGTCGAAAAGGTTCTGGACGTTGAACTTGATGGCGTATTTCGGCTGCTCATAGGCGACCATCGCATCCCAACGCACATAGGACGGTGCGTAATTGGGGTTGAACGCTGCCGTTCCGGTCGGTGCACCGCCGTAGCGTTTGCTCTTGTACTCGGCACCGCCACCCACTTTGAAACCCATTGGCAAGCGATAGGTTGACCACACGTTAAAGGTGGTTTTGGGCGTGTTGCGCGGTTCCTTGCCGACAAAATTGGGGTTGCCGGTAACCGGTGCCACTTCGAGAATTTCGCCGTCGATCAGCGAAAATCCGCTGAAGACTTCCCAATTCTCGGTAATGCGCCCGGCCAATTCCAGTTCAAAGCCATTGGATTCACGCTTTTTGGTCAAAATGGAGGCGGTGGACTCCAGGTCGGTATTGCGCTCCCATTCTTTGACGGCGTGATACAGGGAAGCACGCAAGGCCAGATCGCCGTTGAACAACAACCACTTGGCGCCCAGTTCGCTCACCTGCGAACGCTCAGCCGGGAATTGATTGCCGGAAAGCTGGTAAAGATCCGCCGTCGGGCTAAAGGAATCGCTCCAGCCCAAATAGTAGTGCGCATCGGCGCGCGGCTGCCATGACAGGCCGAGGCGATAGCTGTTTTCACCAAAATTTCCCGCGTAGGTCGTTGTTCTCGTACCTATCACCTGCCGACTGGCGTTGGTCACGCTGGCCACCGAGATGTAATCCGAATCCATCTCATCGCGCCTGATCCCTGCGGTCAACCGCCAATCCGGCATGAATTCCACGGTGTCTTGAGCGTAGATGCTGAGCGTATCGCCGTTATAGGTGTTGTTTGGCCGCGTATCGATAATCTCTCCGGTGATACCGCTGACAAATCCCACTAAGTCTTTGTAATACACCCCACGGTTATTGACGTTGGCCAAACCCCAACGCTGCGCCTCTTCCTTGAGGTATTCGACACCACTGACAAATTCATGCTTCATGCCCGCCAAATTGAATTTGCTGCTCAAATCACTCTGGATAACGATGTTGTCGGTGTCCGTCTGTCGCGTTTTGGCGCCACCACCCGTGGCAAATGTCGTGCTACTGCCCGGTGCCGAAGCCCAATAAGCGCGCTGGTAATTGCTGACGCGCGCCACCGTCCGCCATTGCGTATCCGGCGAAATTTTGAACAGGTAATTGAGGGTTGAAATATTGGTCACGCTATCGTCAAACGTGCCATCGATACCCCAGTAAGCGCCAGACTTGGCATAGTCCTGATTCGGGCGCTTGGTGGTGCTATCAAACGGCACGCCGTAATCCGCGCGGTCATTGGTGCTCAGAAAGAAGTGGCTCAAGGTCACCTCGTGATTGGTGCCCAGACCAAAGGCAATGCTCGGCGCAAAGCCCTGGCGATGCACTTCCGGCGTTGTGCCGGTGAGCGGGTTCTGGCGTGAACTACCCTCTTCCCGCGCCATGAAATTGATGCGAATGGCGGTTGATTCACCAATCCGCTGATTGATGTCGCCCTTCGCCTCCATGAAATTGTCCGTGCCGATGCCGATACTGGCCTCGTTGATACCAAACAACATCGGCGTCTTGCTCACCTGATTGATCACCCCGCCGGCCTGACCGCGGCCAAACAACATCGCCGCCGCGCCGCGCAACACATCGACCTGCTCAAGATTGAACACCTCGCGGTTGTACTGCGCCGTATCGCGAATGCCATCGAGGTACATGTCGCCGAAGGTATAAAAGCCGCGCAACATCATGTTGTCACCCGAGCGACCGCCCTCAGCGGCGTTGAATGACAGGCCGGACACATTGCGCAGCGCCTCGCGCAAGGAATTCGCTTCCTGCTCTTCCATCAATGAACGGGTAATCGTGGTAATCGCCTGCGGTACGTCGTGCGGGTCCTGCACCACTTTGCCGACCCGCGTTTTACTGGCGCGATAACCATCCTGCGGCTCGGCGGTAGCGTTGACTGTTACCGTCGGCAAGGTCGTTTCATCGGCGGCTGAGGCGTGGGTCGCCCCCACAACGCCGGCCACCACGACAGCACCCAAGGAGAAAATTTTAGCGCGACGCCCTCCGTCGGCGCTAAAGGGCAATGCTGGGTTGATCTGATATTTCAGATCTTTTTTTAGGTTTTTGTTCACGAGCAGTCCTATGTCTAGTCAGAAAAAAATGGCTGGCTGGCATAGAGGCTGGCTTGCCGAACAGGGGTTCGATGGATGCGAATATATCGCATTTGCTCACATTAAAACAAGCTTATCGAGAATAATTATCATCCGCTATTGACATTAATTCGCATTTAAATAAAATGCGATCCATTCTCGTTTAGGCACTCAATCCATGAACCCACAAGCCAAATCTGTTCCACAAAACCCGCTGCCACTGAAAGCTGAAATCCGCCCCAGCATCAACAGCGCCCAGATTCTCGGCGGTGCCTCGATGGTTGAAATCGAACACGCCGGCCAGCGCTACCTGCTGCGGGTGACGCGTGAAAACAAGCTGATCCTGACCAAATAATTTTCATAGCCAGTAATGAGTTACGCCCTTTCCCGCCCTCCCCTGCTTCAGCGCAGCAGTTTGCTGATGTTGGTTATTGGGTTGCATGTCATCATCTTTTTGCTGATTCTGGCGGCAAAAACTGTGATTCCGCAAATCATGGAAATCCCGCTGGTGGTCGACCTGCTGCAAGCGCCGGAACCCGAAAAAGAGCCAGAGGCCAAACCCTTGCCGATGGCCAAGCCAGTTCCACTCAAGCCGCACCGGACACCTACGCCCAAGGCGCCAGCGCCGGTGATCGAAGCCACGCAAAGCACCACCCCGGCACCTGCAGCCCCCATCGCCACACCGCCAAAAGCCGAGCCAGAAGCGGAGATGCCACAGGCCGCCCCCCCTGCCGAGCCGGTCAGCGCGGCGCGTTTTGATGCCGATTATTTGAACAACCCGGCCCCGCCCTACCCGCCGCTTTCACGCCGGATGAGCGAAGAAGGCAAGGTTGTGCTACGCGTTTCGGTCAATCCACAAGGCGCTGCGGACAGCGTGGAGGTCAGAACATCCTCCGGCAGCACGCGGCTCGACGATGCTGCGGTCAACACCGTAAAACGCTGGAAATTTATCCCAGCCAAGCGCGGAGAGAGCGCCGTCCAGAGCTGGGTGCTGGTCCCCATTATTTTCAAATTGGAGCATTAACACATGCAGGAAAACGCTTTCGGATTCGCCCATTTGTGGGCTGCCGGCGACACCATTTCGCACGCCGTGGCGATCATTTTGGCCATCATGTCCATCGTCAGCTGGTATCTGATTCTGGCCAAAGCCGTCGATTGGTGGGCCATGCGCCGGGCCGGGCAGGCGCTGGTGGCATTCTGGTCGGCCAGCAGCGTCGGCGAAGGTCTGGAGCATTTGCGCCGGGCCGGTGAGAACAGCCCTTACGTTCAACTGGCAACGCAAGCCCATTGCTGCAACAACGATTGCGAAGCCGCCACCGGTCGCCTGGCCTCGCGTTTTGATCCGGCGGAGCAGATGGAGCGCGCCTTGCGCCAGCAGCTTTCCTCAACCCAGGCCAGTATGGAAAACGGCCTGACCCTGCTCGCCACCACCGGCGCCACGGCCCCTTTTGTCGGTCTACTGGGCACGGTTTGGGGGATTTATCACGCCCTGGTGGCGATTGGCTTATCCGGCCAGGCGGCGCTGGAAAAAGTCGCCGGGCCGGTCGGCGAAGCGCTGATCATGACCGCCGCCGGCCTCGCCGTCGCCCTGCCCGCCGTCTTTGCCTATAACGCTTTCACCCGCGCCAATCGCGTGATTTTGGCTGACCTCGACGCCTTTGCTCACGATCTGCACGCTTTCTTTACAGTCGGCAAACCCTTTGTCGCCAACAGCGCGCAGATTCACCCGATGCGTGCCCGCGTTGCGACGGAGGCGGCATGATGACAGCCCCCCTTCCCTCACTTCGTTCGTTGCCCCCCGAGGGGGCACAGGCCTCCCTTGGGACGGCCCGGCGGGAGACCTGACATGGCGATGGGCAGTTTCAACGCGCAGAACCATCAAATGCCGACGGCAGAAATCAACATGACGCCGCTGGTCGATGTGATGCTAGTTTTGCTGATCATTTTCATCATCACTGCGCCGCTGATGACACATCAGGTGCCGGTCGATCTGCCCCGCGCCTCCAGTACACCAACGCCGGAAAAGCCAATGACCTTGCAAGTCAGCATCGACGCCGAAAACCAAATTTTTGTCGGCAATTCGGCGGTTGACCGTAACGATCTCGAAACCCGCTTCCGCGATGCCGTTGCGCAGGATGCCAAGGTCGAAATGCACCTGCGCGCCGACCGCATCACCCGTTACGAAACCGTGGCCGAAACCATGAGCGCCGCCCGCCGCGCCGGGCTGAGCAAGATTGGCTTTGTCACCCAACCGGGTTCTGCACCGCTGTAAAAAATTCGCTTTAAAACCATCCTCAAGCCAGCCACACCGTTCATTAGCCAGCCAGAGAAACCAGGGAGTTTGAACCATGCAATCCGTCAAAAAACTAGTTTCCATTCTGGCTTTATCCGCCGCCTTCGCAGCGCCTGCGCTCGCCCTTGAATACCCGATTGGCGTACCCCAGCAAAAGGCCGGTATGGAAATCGCCGCCGTCTATCTGCAACCGGTCGAAATGGAGCCGGAAGGGATGATGAAAAAGGCGTCCGAATCGGACATTCACCTCGAAGCCGACATTCACGCGCTGGCCAACAACCCGAATGGCTTTGAAGAAGGTGCCTGGATGCCTTACCTGATGATCAAGTTCGAGGTTTCCAAAATCGGTGCCGATTACAAAGTCAGCGGCGATTTCATGCCCATGGTCGCCAACGATGGCCCGCACTACGGCGATAACGTCAAGCTCTCCGGGCCGGGCAAATACAAGGTGAAATACACCATCCTGCCGCCGTCAGAAAACAAGCACGCCCATTTTGGCCGCCATACCGACCGCGCCACCGGCGTGCGCCCGTGGTTCAAGCCGTTTGAAGTCGAGTACGAATTCACCTACGTCGGCATTGGCAAAAAAGGCGGCTACTAATCATGCGCCTCGCCAAACTGACCGCCGCGCTCGTCGCGGCGGGGCTGGCCCTGCCTGCGCTCGCCGCCCCCGATGCCGCCACGCTGCAAAAACTCGTTGAGCGTATGGAAAAACTGGAGGCGCGCAACGCCGACCTGGAAAAACAAGTCAGCGCGCTTAAAGGTGAAAACACCGCCATCAGCAAAGGCCTCGACAGCCCGCGCCTCTCGCAGGACGAGCCGGAACTGACAGTGCGCCTGAAGGCCGTCGAAAAAGATGCGCTGGAGATGAAAAAATCTGCCGCGCTGGCCGACAAGCTGGATGGCATCGAGATCGGCGCGGCACTGACCACCGTGGCGCAACGTTCATACGGTCTGCCCGAAGGTACCGCCGACGCCGGCAGCCGCCTCAATTACCGCGCCGATGTCACGGTTGAGTTGCCGCTTGATCCGATTGGCGACATTGACCAAAAGGTTTTTGCTCATGTCCGCATTGGCCAGGGCCAGGGTTTGAATTCACCCTTCGGCAACCTCGGCTACTTTGCCAGCGCACCCAACTCGGTCGCTTTCCGCGCCAGCGGGGCCAACCCGGATGACTCGGTCGCCATCCTCGGCCAGGCCTGGTATCAGGCATCGATCCCGCTACCGCTGGGCGGCTTCAAACCTTACTCGCGGGAAAAGCTCGAACTGACTTTCGGCAAGGTCGACATCTTTGGCTTCTTTGACCAAAACGAGGTCGCTGGTGATGAGTCAGTCAAATTCCTCAACTCGGTCTTTGTGCACAACCCGCTGCTCGATGCTGGCGGCGAGGTAGGCGTCGACGCCAACGGCTTCCAGCCCGGTTTCATCGCGGCCTACGTCAATGAAACCAACAAAGCCGAACCCTGGCGTTTGTCGGTCGGCGCGTTTGGTGCCGGCGACGAAGGCTCGAATTACCAGAAAAGTCTCTCCGGCCCCTTGCTCATGTTCCAGGCTGAAAAGCAGTTCAAGCTATTCGGCGGCCTGACCGGCAACTATCGCGCCTATGCCTGGACGCGCGGCGAAGTCACCGAGCTTGATGGCATCACCAGCAAGCGCCATACCGGGATTGGCTTCTCGGTCGATCAGCGCGTCGGCGACGGCGTCAATGTCTTTGGTCGCTACGGCCAGTTGGTCAGCGGCGAACTGCCTTTCGAGAATGCACTGGCAGTCGGCGCTGAATTCAGCGGTATTTACTGGGGCCGCGGGGCCGATGCCATCGGCGTTGGTGCGAGCTGGCTGAAGGCGAGTAGCGCCTATCGTGCCGCTGGTGGCAGCGGTGATATCGATGGCGATGGCGTCGCTGACTTCAGCTTTACGCCAACCGGTGCCGAGCAGGTGGCCGAGATTTACTACCGCTACCACATCTCGCCACAGTTTGAATTGACGCCGGACTTTCAGTGGATCGGCCGGGGTGGTGCCAATCCGGATGCCGGCTCAGCCAAGGTGCTCGGCCTGCGCGCCAACATCACTTACTAAGGAAATTGTATGAAACAGGCGCTCTATTCCGCATTTTTTGGCCTCTTTCTGGCGTCGACCATAACCTTTGCCGACGACATGCCGACCTACAAGCTGTTGATGAAGGATGGCCGCATTTACCCCGAAACGCTGGAAGTGCCGGCGATGACGCGCTTCCGGCTGGAGGTGAAGAACGAGGGGCCGGGGGCTGCGGAATTTGAGAGCCTGGAATTGAAGAAGGAGCTGGTCCTCGCCCCCGGCGTGACGCGGAATCTGGTTTTTTATCCAATGAAGCCGGGGGCATACAAGTTTTTTGACGATTTTCATCCAGAAACCGGGCAGGGCCGGATTGTCGCCAAATAGATCGCCAGCAAACACGGAGCACAGCATGGGTAACGCATTTTTTGTCGTCTGGCGCGAGAGCCTCGAAGCTTTCCTGATCGCCGGCATTCTCTACGCCTGGTTGCAGGCCAACGACACCACCGGCAAGGGCAAGCGCGCCCTGTTCATTGGCCTCGGCGCCGGTGTCGGGCTGGCCCTGCTGCTCGGCTGGGCGCTGCTCACGGTGCAGGACGAACTGACCGGCGAGGCGCTGGAAATCTTCCAGACCGCGACGCTCTTCGTCGCCGCCGGGCTGATTACCCAGATGGTGCTGTGGATGCGCAAACATGGCCGGCAGATGAAGGCCCGGCTGCATGCCGACCTCGCCGCCGCCCGCGAACGCTCGGGCTATTTCGGCGTCGCTGTCGTGGCTGCCCTGGCCGTCGCCCGCGAAGGCGCGGAGACGGTGATCTTCCTCTACGGCATGGCCCAGGAAGGCGATCTCAAGGCCTTGCTGATTGGCACTTTGGCCGGCTTTGCAGGAGCCGGCGCCACGGCCTGGCTGGCGGCCAAGAGCCTGGCCAAACTCAACATCGGCCTGCTCCTGCGCCTCTCGTCCATCCTGCTGCTGATCCTCGCCTCAGCGCTGCTCATCGCTGCCATCGACCGCTTGATCGGCGCCGGCCATCTGCCGCCGCTACTTGACCCGGTGTGGGACACGTCAATGCTGATCGACGACACGACCAAGGGCGGTAAGCTGCTCGCCGATTTCTCCGGCTACCGCGCCCGCCCGGCGCTGAGCAGTCTGCTGGTCTGGGCCGCCTACTGGGGCGTTGTGCTGTTTGCTTGGCGAAGGACGGCAAATGGCTGAACATGTACTGCTATTCCACCCGGCGAAACCAAAACACTACGACCATAAAAACAAAGGCTGGCCCCAGGGTCGACTGGAAAAAATCGGTCTTTTTTTCCGTCGCAACCGCCGCCTGATCATCAGCGTGCAGTGGGTCATCGTGGTTCTCTACGCCGCCATGGTCATCATCCCGGCATTTTTACCCATACCGCCTGAATCGGCGCATATTTGGGATAGCTTCCGCCTGTTCGCCCAATTCTGCTTTTGGGGCCTGTGGTGGCCGGGCGTGATGATCGCCACCGTGACCATGGGGCGTGTCTGGTGCGGCTTCTTCTGCCCGGAAGGCACGATGACCGAATGGGTCAGCCAGTACGGGCGTGGCAAGGCGTTGCCACGCTGGCTCAAATGGAGCGGCTGGCCTTTTGTCGCCTTCATCGCCACGACGGTGTACGGCCAACTGGTTAGCGTTTACGAATACCCGCAAGCCGCCCTGCTCGTCCTCGGCGGCTCGACCGTCGCCGCCGTTGGCGTCGGCCTGCTCTACGGCAAAGAAAAGCGCATCTGGTGCCGCTACCTGTGCCCGGCCTCCGGCGTTTTCGCCGTGCTCGCCAAGATAGCCCCGCTGCATTACAAGGTCGACCGCGAGGCCTGGGATCGCCATGAAGGTAATTTCGCACCAGTCAACTGCGCCCCGCTACTCGACGTCCGGCGCATGACCAGCGCCTCCGAATGCCACAGTTGCGGTCGCTGCGCCGGCCAGCGTAACGCCGTCACCTACGCCACTCGCTCGCCGTTCAGCGAAATCCTCGATTTCAACAACCCGGCCAAAACGCCGGATGCACTGACTTTGGTTTATGGCGTCCTCGGCGTCGCCACCGCCGCCTTCCAATGGACGCTCAGCCCCTGGCTGCTCAGCGCCAAACTCGCCGCCGCCGAATGGCTGGTCGACCACGACCACTTCGCCCTGCTCGACAACGACATACCGTGGTGGCTGCTCACCCACTACCCGGAAGCCAGCGACCTGTTCACCTGGCTCGACGGCGCCCTGATCCTCGCCTACCTGCTAGTCGGCGGCTTCCTGCTCGGCAGCCTGCTACTGATCAGCCCAGCCCTCGCAGCAAAATTGGTGAAAACCGAACAACTCACCTGGCAACGCTTCACCCTGGCTTTAACCCCGCTCGCCGCCGCCAGCGTCATCCTCGGCCTCTCGATGCTCACCGTCACGCATTTGAAAGCCGAACACCTCTGGCTCGGCTGGTTGCCGTATTTCCGCATCGGATTGCTCTCCGCCGGCTGCCTCGGCAGCCTGTGGCTGGCATTCCAGCTTTCGTTACGGTCAACCGGGAAAATCAGCCAAAAATTGACCGCCGGCTTGCTCATGCTGCTACC
>JAQTZQ010000286.1 GCA_028687645.1 Rhodocyclaceae bacterium | reverse complement strand
CCACCAAAGTTTCTGATGATCGCCAGGGAATCCAATCCATCGAGGTTGGCTTTCGTCTGCTGGATGTACTGGCTGCCACTTCTTACCCGATGATGTTGCGCGATATTGCCAAAGGTGCCGGCATGCCAGCCGCCAAGGCGCACCGTTACATGGTCAGTTTCATGCGCATCGGCCTGATTGAGCAGGACAAGGCCAGCGGTCGCTATGATTTGGGGAGCTATGCGCTGCAATTGGGGCTCTCCGGGCTTGGCCGACTTGACCCGGTGCGCCTCGCCGGCCCAGTGCTGGAAGATTTGTGTGAAGAAATTCAGGAAACGGTGGCGCTGGCGGTCTGGGGCAACCACGGGGCGACGGTGGTGCGGATTATTGATGCCGGCGGGCCGGTGACCATTACCCTGCGCGCTGGCACGGTGATGCCGATTTACAACTCGGCAACGGGGCGAGCCTTTGCCGCCTTTTATCGAGCGCCTTACCTGAAAAAATTGCTCGATGACGAGTTGCGCAAAGCCTCGGAAAGCAGCAAGACATCAGTTGGCATTCTTAAAACCCAGCTTGAAAAAGTTCTCAACGAGATACGTAAACGAGGCATTTCGCGCGCCACGGGGAATTTGACGCCGGGAATCAATGGTTTTAGCGCACCGGTTTTCGATCACAGCGGCAGCATGGTGGCCGCCATTACCTCGCTTGGCTCGGTCGGTGATTTCAATGTTGAATGGGATAGTCCGGTGGCCGCAGCGATGATTTCAGCGGCGGCCAAATTGTCGAAACGCCTGGGTTACGAAGGTGTCGCGACGTCCAAGTAAAAATCAGAGCAAAACCGGGTGATCGGCGAGTTCATTCGGATTTTTGTCGCCAGACGGGAAATGGGCTGAAAGTAGCGCGCCCGCCTGTTCAATCGCCAGCAGCGCGCCGGCACGGTAATCCGCGCCTTTGAAGGCAGTTTCCATTTGGCGACAAATCGCCTCCCACTCAGGCTGCGCCACTTTGGCTGCGATGCCTCGGTCAGCGAGTATTTCGACGCGGTGATCGACCAACTGCACATAGATCAAAACTCCGCTGTTTTCCTCGGTATCCCAAACGCGCAGTTGGGCGAACAGATCAGCGGCGCGCTGACGGGCGCTGTGGTCGTGCCAAAGATAGACGAAGGGAATCGGCCCCTCGACGACAAAGCGCAGTTCACCGCGCTGACTCGTCTCAGCCAGCATGACAGCATTGCCAATTTCTGCCGAGAGTGCCGGGCCGAAGCGCCGCGCAGCGATCCACGATGGGGCCAGCAAATGTTTAAACCAGCGTGCAATATTCATCTACCAACTCCCCGAGGCACCGCCGCCACCGCCTGAACCACCACCGCCGCCAAAGCCGCCGCCGCGCGAGCCACCACCGCCTCGGCCACCATTCAGAATGCCGCTCATCAGAATATCGAGGCCAAAAAACGCCAGAAAGATCCCGACCACTACCCCGCCGGCAATGCCCACCAGGCCGCCGACCAGCAGCCAGCCAGCAGCGCCGGTCAAACCACCCACCACCGCAGTGCCCAGAAAATTACCCAGTAGCCGACGCAAAATGGTGCCGCCTATGACCGCCGCAATCAAAAAGCCAAAAATGAGCGTTTCCGGGATTTCCGAGAGGCTGACTTTCGGGCTTTTAGCAGGCTCAGGCAAGGGCTCGCCTTCGACGACTTTTAAAATCGCATCAATCCCGGCGACGATGCCACCCGGCAGGTCGCCGGTCTTGAATTTCGGCGTAATGACATCGCTGACGATGCGCTTGGCCAGTGCGTCGTTGATGATCCCTTCCAGCCCATAGCCGACTTCTATGCGCAAACGGCGATCATCTTTGGCGACCAACAATAGCAGGCCATCATCGACGCCTTTGCGCCCGAGCTTCCAGGCTTCAAAGACGCGGATCGCAAACTGCTCGATGGTTTCGGGCTGCGTTGTCGGGACAATCAAAAGTGCAATCTGTGCGCCTTTGCTCGCCTCAAAACTGGCCAGTTTTTGTTCCAGACTGGCCTTTTGCTCGCCACTGAGCACGCCGCTCTGATCCGTCACCCGGGCCGTCAAGACAGGGATGGCAACCAGATCGGCCGGGGCAGCCCAGACCAAAACAGAGAACAGGCAGAGCAACAGCCCTGCCAGTCGTGCAGCAAAAAGCCGCATGTTGCGCTTAGTTCGCCGCAGCAGGTTTCGGTGCGTTGAAATCAACCTTTGGCGCGGTGCTGATTGCCTTCTCGTTCTCGACCGTAAAGTTGGCCTTGGTCTTCCAGCCGAGCACCATCGCGGTGAGATTGTTGGGGAAGGTGCGAACCGAGACGTTGTACTCCTGCACCGCCTTGATGTAGCGATTGCGCGCCACCGTCACTCGGTTTTCGGTGCCCTCAAGTTGTGCCTGCAAGTCACGGAAATTGGCGTCAGCCTTGAGTTGCGGATAATTTTCGGCAACTACCAGCAAGCGCGCCAGCGCGCTGGACATCTCACCCTGGGCTTGCTGGAACTTGGCAAATGCGGCCTCGTCATTGATCAGCTCCGGCGTTGCCTTGATGCTGCCGACCCCCGCCCGCGCTTCGGTCACTCGGGTCAATACCTCTTTTTCATGCGCCGCGTAGCCTTGAACCGTGGCCACCAGATTCGGAATCAGATCAGCCCGGCGCTGGTACTGGTTGAGCACTTCAGACCAAGCCGCATTCACCGCCTCGTCGTTGGTCTGAACCTGATTAAAACCACAACCTGAGAGCAGCGAAGTCAGCACAGCGAGCAGTGCAATTAAACGAATTTTCATGAAAGGCATCTCTAAAAAATGGGGTTAAAAACCGGGTTGACCGTAATGATTCATGGGGCTGGCTTATTTAATTGCTGCTTGATGATCGGCCCAACTGCATTCCAGGCCATGTTGGCGCCGACGAAAAGCACAGCGGTACCCACGATCAGTTGAACCAGCAGCACAATCAGATCATGTTTCTGGCGGCTCAGTTTGTGACCGGGATTGGTCGCGCCACAACTCGGACAAGCTTCCGCTGAAGTATCAACTTTGTGAGCGCAGGCGCGGCACGGGACAAGCGTCATGTTTTCTCCCTCTGATTGGTTTTGCCAATTATAGGCCGGAGCCTGAGCGAGGTGCGTGGTAGGATTCCGCGCCATGAATTCACCCCGGCTTCCTCCTGCGATTCTGCTCATGGGCCCGACTGCGTCAGGCAAGACGGCAGTTGCCATGGCCCTCACCGAGCGCTTTCCGGCGGCTTTGATCAGTGTCGATTCGGCCCAGGTTTTTCGCGACATGAATGTCGGCACCGCCAAGCCGGAACCTGAACTGCTGGCGCGCTATCCCCACGCCTTGATCGACATTATTTCGCCTGAAGAAAGCTACTCCGCCGCGCGCTTTCGTGATGACGC
>JAQTZQ010000096.1 GCA_028687645.1 Rhodocyclaceae bacterium | reverse complement strand
TGGTCAATGGCATCAGTGAGGCCTACGGTAGCGCCCAACTCATTTTGCGCGTCACGCCGCCTAGTCCTGAAGAAATTGCAGCCATGCCTGAAGGCGCGATATTGATCGGCCTGCTCAAACCCTACGAAGACAAAGTCAGGCTGGCGGCCATGAATGCCAAAAAAATCACCGCCTTCTCGCTGGAGTTACTACCGCGCATTTCACGCGCCCAAAGCATGGATGCGCTGTCCTCGCAGGGTTCCTGTGCCGGCTACCAGTGCGGCTTGATTGCGGCAGCCCGGTGCACCAAATTTTTCCCGATGCTGACTACCGCTGCCGGCACCATACGCCCGGCACGCGTTCTGGTTATCGGCGCGGGCGTCGCCGGCCTGCAAGCCATTGCCACCTGCAAACGCCTGGGTGCGATGGTTGAGGCCTACGATGTACGCTCCGCCGCGCGTGAGCAAATTGAATCGCTCGGCGCCAAGTTTGTTGATACCGGCGTCTCGGCCGATGGCGTCGGCGGCTATGCCCGTGAACTGACCGCCGAGGAAAAAGCGGCCCAGGCCGAGAAGCTGGCCAAGGCCGTCGCCATGTCGGATGTGGTGATTACCACCGCCGCCATTCCCGGCAAGAAGGCGCCGGTGATTGTTACGGTCGACATGATAAAACGCATGAAATACGGGGCAATCATCGTCGATATGGCCGCTGAATCCGGCGGCAACTGTGCCCTCACCCAGCCCGGCGAACACGTCATCGCCAATGACGTTAACATTCACGGCCCCTTGAATCTCCCCTCACGCATGCCCACCCACGCCTCCGAGCTCTACGCCAAGAATCTCTACAATTTCCTCTCACCGTGGATCAAGGATGGCGAACTGATTTTTGACTGGAGCGACGAAGTTGTCGCCGGCACCTTGCTTTGTAAAGATGGCGTGACCGTCCACCCGACCGTCAAACAAGTTATGGGAGAAGCATAATGGACGGCTTGCTCGCACTCTATATTTTCATGCTCGCGGCTTTCACCGGCTACGAGATCATCGCCAAGGTGCCGGTCATCCTGCACACGCCGCTGATGTCCGGCTCCAACTTCATTCACGGCGTTGTTGTTGTCGGCGCCATGATCATGCTTGGCTCCGCCGATACGCCTGTCCAGCAAGCCATCGGCTTTTTTGCCGTGGCCCTGGGCGCGGCCAATGCCGCTGGCGGTTACGTGGTGACTGAACGCATGCTGGCCATGTTCAAGAAGAAGGAGGACTGAACATGACCATGCCAATTTACGTTCAAGGTGCGTGGTTCTTCGGTGCCGCCCTATTCATCTTCGGCCTGAAAGGCATGAGTTCGCCGGCCAGCGCCCGCAAGGGCATCATCATTGCCGGTTACGGCATGCTGCTCGCCATTGCTGCCACCTTCCTGATTCCCGGCTTGCAAAACCTTGGCCTGATGGCTTTGGCGCTGGCGCTTGGTGGTTCAGCGGCCTGGATTTCCGGTAAAAAAGTCAAAATGACCGACATGCCGCAGATGGTCGCCATCTATAACGGCATGGGCGGCGGCGCGGCAGCGGCAATTGCCGCCATCGAGTTCGCCAAGGGCGACAGCCACAGCATGGCAGTGACTGTGCTGGCGGTGATTGGCGCGCTGATCGGCGCGATTTCCTTCACCGGCTCCTGCGTTGCCTGGGCCAAATTGCAGGGCGTGCTGAAAAAAGCCTACCGTTTGCCGGCGCAAAATGCCGTCAATGTCGTTCTGGCACTGGTCGCGATTGCTTTGGGTGGCGCCATGGTGCTGATGGCCCCCGCCACACCAGAGCTGATTTTTGCGTTCTTCGCAGTGGCGCTGATTTTGGGCTTGATCGTCACACTGCCGATTGGCGGCGCCGACATGCCTGTCGTCATTTCCCTGTTCAACGCCTTCACTGGCCTGGCGGTAGGTTTTGAAGGCTATGTGCTGGGCAACCCGGCGCTGATCATCGCCGGTATTGTGGTTGGTGCGGCGGGTACGCTGCTCACCCAGCTGATGGCCAAAGCGATGAATCGCCCAATCTCCAACATCCTGTTTACGCCGATGGTGGCAAGCGGCCCGGGTGAAGCGATTAGCGGTTCGATGAAGGAATTGAGCGCCCTCGATGCCGCCGCCATGATGCGTTACGCCAGCAAGGTCATCATCGTGCCGGGCTACGGCATGGCGGTGGCGCATGCCCAGCACAAGGTATGGGAAATGACCTCGATTCTGGAAGAAGCCGGCATTGAGGTGAAATTTGCCATTCACCCGGTCGCCGGTCGCATGCCGGGCCACATGAACGTGCTGCTGGCCGAAGCCGGCGTGCCTTACGACAAGATTTTCGACCTTGAAGAAATTAATGGCGAGTTCGCCCAGGCCGATGTTGCACTGATCATTGGCGCCAACGATGTGGTCAACCCGAGCGCCCGCACCGACAAATCCAGCCCGATCTACGGCATGCCCATCCTCAATGCCGACATGGCGCAAAACGTCATCGTCATCAAGCGCGGCAAGGGAACCGGCTATTCGGGTGTTGAAAATGCCTTGTTCTATACCGATAATTGCCGCATGCTCTACGGCGATGCCCAGCCGATGGCCGGGGAAATCATTCAGCATCTAAAAGCAATGGGATAACATGAAACGACTCGACGCCGTCCTCATCTGGCTATCATTGGCACTGGTTATCGGCTTATGGCTCTGGTCAATCACCGCCGGTCCAGCCTCCCCGCATTTCCTTATCCTGATCGGAATTTTGTTGGGCACTGCCGCCATCCATGCGCTGGCACAACGCAAACACTGGAAGGATAAACAGGAAGGCTACATCGCTGAACTCAATGACGCGATGTCGGAATACAACACGCTATCAACAGAAGCGATGAGTCATGCCGAATTACAGTTCAACTCGCTCGAACAGGAGATGATCGATGCTCAGCAACTGATCCGCGATTCGGTGAACAAACTCTCAGGCAGCCTGACCGGACTTGAATCCCAATCATCCAACCAGCGTCGGGTCTTGCGTTCGCTGATCGACGAAATGCTGCAAATGACTGGCTCTGACGACACGCAAGCTGCCGGGCAAGCCGGGTTGCAGCGTTTCTTCGACGAAACCCATACCTTGATCGCCGAGTTTGTCAGCAAGATGAATCAGCTACAAACCACCAGCCACGGCATTGCCGTCAGCTTCGAGCAAATGCAGGATCAGGTTGGTCGCATCACCACCACCTTGAATGACGTTGCCGGCATCACCAAGCAAACTGACCTGCTGGCCCTCAACGCCGCCATCGAGGCGGCGCGTGCCGGTGAAGCAGGCCGAGGCTTTGCCGTGGTGGCCGACGAAGTACGCAAACTAGCCTCGCGTACCGGTGGCTTCAATATCGAAATTCGCGATGCCCTGGGCGACATTCTCACCTCACTGCGCGCTGTCGGTGAGCGCGTTGCTGATGCCGGCGCGGTCGACATGAGCATTGCTGACCGTTCGCAAGCCACCTTGGCCGAACTCGCCGCAGAACTCCTTGAAGTGACCGAACGCGCCCGCCAGCACTCGGCCCACATCACTGCCGTCACCGAGCAAATGCACAAATTGACGCAGGAAGGTGTCCTCGCCATGCAGTTCGAGGACATCGTCACGCAAATGATCAGCCGCATCAGTCAGCGCACCACCAATGTGGGCGAATACCTGCACGCTTTCCTGCGTCTACACCAGGATCAAACCAAGAGCAATGGACTGGAACGCTTCCGCCACCGCAGTCAACAACTCGTGCAATTGCTCGTCAACGCGCAAGTCAAGGCGGAGGCCATCAAATCGCATGGCCCGGCTAAACAATCCGCGAGCAGTGGCAACGATATTGAGTTGTTCTGATTACATTGGCCGTCGTGATGACGGTCAACGCTGAAAACTAGCCAAAATTCACTCTAGCGTAGCGATGTATTCAGCCACCGCATTACGTTCCAACTCAGACAATTTCGAGGCCACCATATGCATCACCTCATTGTCATTGTTCCGCGCGCGGCTATTGAACTGCTTGAGTTGATCTTCGACATAACGTGGGTGTTGGCCAGCCAGACGTGGCAATTGAGGCGTCCCCAGCCCTTTTGCACCGTGGCAGCTTGAGCAAGCCGGAACGCCGGAAAATGAGTTCCCCCGATTAAAGACATACTTTCCGACACCCAGCAATTCGGCGTCGCGCGGCGCCCGTGGCCCGACCTTCTTGGTCTCAAAAAAGACCCCCAGCGCTTTCATGTCCTCTGGCGTCAGGCCATCGGTCTGGGGTTTCATGATCTCGCTGACTCGCTTCCCGGATTTAAAATCATTCAACTGCTTGTTGATGTACTCAGCGTGCTGCCCCGCCAAACGTGGAAAAATTGGGCTCGCCGACTCCCCCTGTAACCCGTGGCAAAGCGAACAGCGCGTAACCACAATCTCTTCCGTCTTGGCTAGTTGCGCCTTATCTTCAGCCATTGCCGGTACGCCCCCCAGCATCAGCACCATTCCCGCAGTAGTAAAACCAATTTTCCTGAAGTTCATTGCCATCTCCATTTTTAAAATTCATCAAATGGTAATTTGCTTCTAAAGACAAGGCAACTGCGCTACAAGCCCCGTAAATATTCTGCCAAGGCGCGCATTTCATCACTATCCAGACGCATGGCAATATCCTGCATCAAGGCGTTGTCATTGGTTCGCTTACGCTCCTCAAAGAGGGCCAATTGCGTTTCCACATACAACGTGTGTTGACCGGCAATTTTTGGCAAAGTCGCAGAACCGCCGCCATCGTCACCATGGCAATCACGGCAGGCCTTTAGCCCTTTTTCCGGATTGCCTTCCTTGTAGATTTTTTCGCCGACGGCGCGCATCTCAGCGTAAGCAGACTTGCCGCGCGAAGGCGCCTGGCGACTGAAAAAATGAGCGACGGCACGAAAATCCTGCTCATCCATCTCGGCCACAACTTTGCGCATGTCATTACTGTCGCGCTGCCCCTGCTTGAAATTATTCAATTGCTTGAGTAAATACTGTTCGTTCTGCCCGGCCAGCTTGGGATAAAGCGGACTTGAGCTATCACCGGTTCCACCGTGGCATAAAAAACAACGCCCCATCACCAGTTCTTCCCCCCGGCTCATCAACTCAGGGTTCTCTTCAGCCCAGGCTCCTCCTTGAGCCAACAACAAAAGCAGCAAGGCAGGCCATTTGATCATTGTCCGGTACTCCCGAATCCACCCTCCCCGCGCTTGCTGATATCAAAATCATCGACCACATTAAAGCCAACTTGTAAAACCGGCACGACGATCAACTGGGCAATACGATCCAGCGGATTCAGGGTGAAAGCATCCTGCCCACGATTCCACATCGACACCATCAACTCCCCCTGGTAATCCGAGTCAATCAGCCCGACCAGATTGCCCAGCACGATGCCATGCTTGTGCCCCAGTCCCGAGCGCGGCAGGATCATTGCGGCAAGGCCAGGATCAGCGAGATGAATTGCCATTCCGGTCTTTACCAAAATCGTCTGGCCCGGCACAATTTCCAGCGGGGCTTCAATACAGGCGCGCAGATCCAGCCCGGCCGAACCCTGCGTCGCGTAATGCGGCGGGTTGTCACGCAGGCGGCTATCGAGAATTTTTACGTCAATATGGTGCATCAGATTTTTCCTGACAAAAGGGCAATGTGATTGATAAGTTGACTGGCTAACACGGTTTTGGTTGCCGGCTTAAGCGGATGAGTGCCGGCATCATCAAACAGGATCAGCGTGTTGTCATCGCCGCCAAAGCCATCCTGAATCAGGTTGCCGGCAATCAGTGGGATATTTTTCTTCTTGCGTTTAACCTGCGCATAAGCCTCCAGATTCTGGCTCTCGGCGGCAAAACCAACGCAGAACGGGCCATCCTGGAGCGCCGCCACTTCAGCCAAAATATCCGGATTTTCAACCAGTTCTATCGGCGGCATCCCGCCCGTATCCTTCTTCAACTTGTGTTCCGCCGCATTCGCGACGCGGTAATCGGCAACCGCCGCGACGCCGATGAAAATATCCGCTGCATCCGCCCGCGCCATCACCGCCGCGTGCATTTCCAGCGCGCTGCGCACATTGATACGGTCAACGCCATTTAGGGCCGAAAATCCTGCGGGGCCGGAAACCAGTGTTACTTGAGCCCCCGCATGGCGCGCTGCGCGGGCGACGGCGTAACCCATACGACCGGACGATAAATTGGTGATGCCGCGCACCGGGTCGATCGCCTCAAAGGTCGGGCCAGCGGTAATCAATACTTTCTTGCCAGCCAGCAATTTGGGCGAGAAGAAAGCTATCACCTCCTCAAGGATTTCCTCCGGTTCCAGCATGCGACCGGCCCCGACTTCGCCGCAGGCCTGCTCGCCGCAGGCCGGGCCAAGAATTTGCACGCCATCAGCCACCAATTGCGCCACATTGCGCTGTGTTGCCGGGTTTTCCCACATCTGGCGATTCATCGCCGGCGCCGCCAACAGTGGGCAATCCCGCGCCAACACCATGGTCGCCAACAAATCATCAGCCAGACCGTGCGCCGTGCGGGCCAGAAAATCAGCCGAAGCCGGCGCCACCAGAATCAAATCGGCCTGACGCGACAAATCAATATGCGCCATCGCATTCGGCATCCGCGCATCCCATTGATCGGTAAACACTGGCTTGCCGGAGAGCGCCTGAAAAGTCGTCGTCGTCACGAAATGGGTAGCGCCTTCGGACATCGCCACCTGCACATCAGCGCCTTGCTTGCTGAGCAAACGGAGCAGTTCAGCCGCCTTGTAGGCTGCGATACCCCCGGTAACACCAAGAACGATGCGTTTTCCCTGTAATTCCATTGTCGTGCCTTAGAATAGTAGCCAGATAATTCTACTGGAAATGGCAGATGGCAATCACCGACTGGCCGGAAGGCGAACGACCGCGCGAACGCTTGCTCGCCCACGGCCCCGAAGCGCTCTCGGACGCCGAATTACTGGCCATTTACCTGCGTGTCGGCGTGCGCGGCAAAAGTGCCGTCGATCTGGCACGCGAGCTAATCCAGCGCTTTGACGGCAGCTTGAGTCGCCTGGCCGAAGGCTCGCTAGCTGAAATGGCGGAGGTTTCCGGCATCGGCATGGCCAAGGCAGTGCAATTAAAAGCCAGTTTTGAGCTATCCCGCCGCGCCCTGTCGCAAGAAATGGCGACGCGCGACAACTTCGCCAGCCCGAGCAAAGTCAGAGACTGGCTGCGACTTAAATTGGCCACACGTCAAAAAGAAGTTTTCATGGCGCTGTGGCTTGATGCCCAAAATCGCCTGATCAAGGCCGATGAATTATTTTCGGGCACCTTGACCACCACCAGCGTTTATCCACGCGAAGTGGTCAAAAATGCGTTAGCCCACAATGCGGCAGCCGTCATTCTGGCGCACAACCATCCGTCAGGCGTTTCCGAGCCTTCCCGCGCCGATGAAATGCTGACC
This sequence comes from Rhodocyclaceae bacterium, assembly GCA_028687645.1. GTDB lineage: Bacteria > Pseudomonadota > Gammaproteobacteria > Burkholderiales > Rhodocyclaceae > Azonexus. The sequence goes on along the minus strand of JAQTZQ010000096.1, from coordinate 6,725 downwards.
AGAACTTTAAAAGAAGCCCTCGCCATGGTCGATGTGAAGCTGCTTGACCACTTTATCGTCGCCGGAAATGCCACGCCGCTATCTTTTGCCGAACGCGGACTACTATAAAAATCACAAAACTCCTTGAAAGCATTGGGGAGTTCTGTTTATAATAATCGGCTTTCTTCTAGCAAATTCTGGAGCACCAATCATGGCGCGTGTCTGCCAAGTAACGGGAAAAGCCCCGATGGTTGGGAACAAGGTTTCCCATGCCAACAATAGAACCAAACGCCGCTTTCTGCCGAACTTGCAGTATCGTCGTTTTTGGGTTGAATCTGAAAACCGCTTCCTGCGCCTGCGTGTTTCCAACGCTGGTCTGCGCCTGATCGACAAGAACGGCATTGATGTCGTTTTGGCCGACCTGCGTGCCCGCGGCGAAGTCTGATTAAAGAAGGATAAATAAAATGGCTAAAGGCGGTCGCGAAAAAATCAAGCTGGAATCTACAGCTGGCACCGGTCACTTCTACACCACCTCCAAGAACAAGCGCACGACGCCTGAGAAACTGGAGATGATGAAGTATGACCCGAAGGCCCGTAAGCACGTTGCTTACAAGGAAGTCAAGCTGAAATAATTCAGCCTTACTCCAGCTTTCAAAGAACCCGCCTTTCGGCGGGTTTTGTTTTTGTACTCAGCTTTTCTTGAACAGCATCAGCGCGTAAGCGGCGATCGCGGCAAACAGCCAGAACGACCAATTGGCGATTGAAAGCCCAAGAAACACCCACTCCTTGCTACTACAAAAACCGGTCGCCAAAAACAGACTAGGCCACAGCATACCCAGCCAATCGACCAGACGCTCAATGGCATTTGGGTCGCTCATCCCGCATTCATTGACCAGACCAGGAAAAGCCTGCATCCAGCTTTGGTAACCGGCAATCACCGCTCCACCCATTGCTAGCAGGCCAATCACGCCGGACCAGAACATGCCAGCCGCTGGCAAAATAAATCCGCCCAGCGCGAGGACACCAATCACCATGTACAACAGGCGCTGAAAGATACAAAACGGACACGGCGCCAAACGAAACAAGGCCTGCAACTCCAGGCCAGCTACGGCCACTCCCAGCGCGCCCAAAGCCAGGGCAGCAAACCAGGCACGGAGCGGAACATCGGCAAAAATTAAGGGATAACTATTTTGGCGCATTAAATTTCCACAAGAATCAAAAGGACCGCCCGATTTTAAGACATGCGTTGGTAGTGCACCAAAATTCGGGCAAAAACAGCCGTTGACCGTAACAAACTGGACCACCGCCCGCACCACCGCTAAGATGCGCACATGACTATACGCATCCTGCTCGTCGAAGACGATGAACGCCTGGCCGAACTGACGGCTGAATACCTGACCAAGAATGATATGCAGGTCACCATTGAACCGCGTGGCGATACGGCTGAAGCGCGCATTTTGGCCGAGCAGCCCGACTTGGTAATGCTTGACGTCATGCTACCCGGCAAGGATGGCTTCGAAGTTTGCCGCGCCGTACGCCCCAACTATCGTGGCGTGATCTTGATGCTGACTGCCCGCGATGAAGATTTTGACCAGATCCTTGGTCTTGAAATGGGGGCTGATGATTACATCGCCAAACCGGTGCAGCCGCGCGTTTTGCTCGCCCGCATCAAAGCGCTGTTGCGTCGCCTGCCAGCAACGGATGCGCAGGCGAACGAATCGGAAAAAATGGTTTTCGGTCAGTTCAATATCAGCCAATCGACACGTACCGCCATTCTGTCCGGAGAAAGCATCGACCTGACTACCGCCGAGTTCGACCTGCTCTGGCTGCTCGCCAGCCATGCCGGCAACGTCTTGTCGCGCGATGATTTGCTTCAGGAACTGCGCGGCATCGGCTTTGACGGCCTCGACCGCTCGATTGATGCACGTATCTCCCGACTGCGCAAAAAACTGAACGACGACCCGGAAAACCCAACCCGGATCAAAACCGTGCGGGGCAAAGGCTATCTGTTCAGCAAGCATGACTGGAACTGAATCAAGGTCTCGCAAAACAAAAGACACCGGCAACAACCAAGGGCTTGTTCGCTCGCTGTTTCGGGTTTCGCTACCTCGGTGGCGTGGCGGGCGTTACAGTCTTTCCAAGCTATTCTTCAATTTCTACCTGCTGGCGATGGGCTCATTTGTCGCCATCGCTTTCACCGCTGATCTGGTTATCTCCACTGCCCAACGCGGGATTACCGACGATTACGCCCGGCGCTTCATGCGCGGCACAATCACGCTGATCGAAGATGAGATATTTCGTCATCCACGACGGAATTGGAACACCAAGGTCAAAGAGCTCGACGAAAAATTTTCCTATCGCCTTGGCATCGTTGAGCGCATCAGCCTGGATCGCGTTCTCACCCCGCCCCAGGTCATCAAACTCGACGCCGGCGACATCGCCATCGATCACGACGGTGATGTGATGTATCACCGCCTCGGCACCAGCAGCAAGGTGCTGGTCGTTGGTCCACTGGCGGCCAATCGCAACCCGGAACTGAAAGACCGCCTGCCGCTCGATCTGCGCCTGCGCCTGCTGACCTGGAGCCTGACCGGCCTGATTTTTGGTATCGCCCTGTGGTTCTGGGTGCGCCCCGTCTGGCGTGACCTTGAGGCCCTGCGTCAAACAGCGCGTGACTTGGGCGATGGAAACTTCGAGGCACGTTCACCGACGGCTCGCAGCCAGCTCTTTTCATCACTCTCGGACACCATGAACAGCATGGCCGAGCGCATCCAGCAACTGCTTGCCACCCACCGCGAACTCGCCTGCGGTATTTCGCATGAGCTCCGCACCCCCATTGCCCGCCTGCGTTTTGCCCTCGAAATGGTCAAAGAAACCGATGTACGCACCGAGCGCGAGCGCCTGTGGCCAATGATGGAAGATGACCTCGACGAGCTCGACCATTTGATCGACACCAGCCTGACTTACGCACGGTTCGAGCGCGAAGCGCCGGAACCACACTTTTCCAGTGTCAAATTTGCCGAATGGCTGGAAGAAGAGGTCGACAGCGTTCGTTTGCTTGGTCGCAGCCTGATGGTTACGGTCAACCTTGAAAAACTGCCTGAAAATCTCATCGTCGACCTTGACCGCAAAGCCATGCCATACGCCCTGCGCAACCTTCTACGTAACGCCTTCAAATACGCCAGCAAACAGATCATGGTCAGCGCCGAACTCATTGAACAACGCATCGTGATTCATGTCGACGACGATGGTATTGGCATTCCTCAGGAAGAGCGGAATCACGTTTTCTCCGCCTTCACTCGCCTCGATCGCTCCCGTGACCGTTCGACCGGTGGCTACGGCTTGGGCCTGGCCATCACCCGCCGCGTGCTTGATCTGCATGGCGGCACAGCCGTCGCCGACGCCTCACCACTGGGCGGCGCACGCTTCACACTGGCCTGGCAGGCACACCAGTAAGCAGAGGGGGAGTTACAGAGCGTCACACAAGATCAAGTGGCGTTACCACGGCGCAACGTGCAGGCAACAGACAGCGCGCACCTCTTTCCCTAGAATCTCATCTATGGATCAGCCGCATGATTTAGAAGAGGAACAACAAATGATCGAAGCCAACATTATTGAATTTATGAAAGCTGCCCGCCAACACCTGCTCGAACTGATGCCAAGTTCGGAACAGATGATCATCAAGCTAGGCTGCAAAGGCTGCTAATGGCTTTCGCCGACAATTTCCCGATCAACGAAAGCCTGGGTGTATTCCTTGGCGTGACCGGCGTAGATTGGTTGGCTGACGGGCAAGCAGAACCACTCAAAGCCATCGCGATTTCAGTCACTTTCGGTATTGTCGTACTGCTACTACGCAAATGGTCGAAGCGCTCGAACAAAGATTGAATTGATTTACCCTCCTCTCGAATTCCCCCCGATTCGAGAAATCCCTGTTACCCCGCCCTAGTGGCGGGGTTTTTTTATCTGGCATTTAGGCAAATCCCAGAAAAACCTTTCCCTTATCCAATAAGCAAATATTATTTAACATGGGTACTTGAAACGCGTCATAAGCGCCTATATACTTCGTATTATTACCTAAGTGATACTACGTCAGGATGCTTGGGTAACCTTAGAACGCTGGCGTATGGAGATTAAATAATGACTGCAGCTAAACCAATTGAAAAAATTGACGCTCGCGAAATCCGTCGCAAGCTCGGCCTCAACCAACAGCAATTCTGGTCGACTTTGGGCGTTACACAGAGCGGTGGCTCTCGCTACGAAAGTGGTCGTAACATGCCCAAGCCGGTACGCGAACTGCTTCGTCTGGTGCATGTCGAGCAGATTGATGTCAAAGCCATCAAGCGTGAAGACTGGGAAGTGGTTGAATATTTGAAGGCTCAGGAGCCGGAGCTGTTCAAGTCTCTGAAAAAATCGGCACGTAGCCGCAGCAAAAAAGCCGCCTGAGCACTCGCACTCCTCTTTGCCAAGGGCACCAAGGAAACATTGATTCTGCGGTGCCTTTTTTACGGCCAATCGTCAGCGGCGGCGCATTGTATAATCGCACCCCAACCCATTGGATGAAGCGCCCATGTTGATTACCCGTCGCCTGGAATTCGACGCCGGCCACCGCATTCCCGACCACAAAAGTCAGTGCCGCCACCTGCACGGCCATCGCTACGCTATTGAAATCACTCTCTCAGGGGAGATTATCAATAAGGCAGGAGATGCGGCCAATGGCATGGTGATGGATTTTTCCGAAGTCAAAGATCTGGCAAAAACCCATTTGGTAGATAGGTGGGATCACGCTTTTCTCGCCTACGCAGGGGACACGGTCGTGATAGATTTTTTGGGCACAATACCCGGACACAAAACGGTAATCCTTGACCGCGTGCCAACCGCCGAAAATCTGGTGCGTATCGCTTTTGACCACCTGGAGGCTGTGTACCGTGACATTTACGGCAACCACCTGCAGCTTGAACAAGTCAGACTCTATGAAACGCCAAACTGCTGGGCTGACGCGATCCGACATACCTCCGACTGAACAGCACTCCACACTGCCCAATCCCGATAACGGCGCTGGAGACTTTCTTGCCCTGAGCGTATGGACTCGGGTCGGCAAGTAATTTCTCGCCCGCCTCGCACCGCCCTGATCCTGACCGGGGGTGGTGCTCGTGCCGCCTATCAGGTTGGCGTATTGCTCGCCATTGCCAAATTACAGCGAAAACGCCGGCAGAATCCCTTTCCGATTCTCAGTGGCACCTCGGCCGGTGCCATCAACGCAGCAGGCATTGCTTGCGTTGCCGACAACTTTGGCAAGGCCGTCGCCATTCTTGCCAGCATCTGGCGCAACATGCACGCTGCCGATATCTACCGTGCAGACCCAGCTGGCATCGGCATCTCCGGCGCACGCTGGCTGTCGGCACTGACCCTTGGCTGGCTCCTGCATAACCCACCGCGCTCCTTGCTTGACAATAGTCCGTTGCGTGACCTTCTTAGCCGCAACCTCGACTTTAAGGGCATCCAACGCTCGATTAGCAACGGCGCCCTGCACGCTGTCAGCATCACCGCTTCCGGGTACGAATCAGGAGAGAGTATCAGCTTTTTCCAGTCACATCCGTCAGCACATCCATGGCAGCGAGTACATCGAATCGGTCTCAAATCAGCCATTAGCGTCGATCATCTCCTCGCCTCCAGTGCCATACCGTTCATTTTTCCCGCCACAAAAATACATCGTGAATTCTTTGGTGACGGTTCGATGCGCCAGCTTGCACCGATCTCCCCCGCAATCCATCTCGGCGCCACCAAAGTCATGATTATCGGCGCCGGACGCACCAGCCACCAGCGTGAACGTAGCGGGATGGATCTACCCCCATCGCTGGCCCAGATCGCCGGCCACGCCCTTTCCAGCATTTTTCTTGACGGACTGGCCGTCGACATCGAACGCATGCAACGCATCAACGCCACGCTAACCCAGATCCCCCCCGATATCCGCACCCAAAATAACGTATCGCTACGGCCTATCGAAACCCTGGTGATATCTCCCTCACAACGCCTTGACCGCATTGCGGCCGATCACGCCAGCGCCCTGCCGTGGCCAGTCAAGGCATTGCTAACCGGGATCGGCGCAATGAACCGCCAAGGCGGCGCACTAACTAGCTACCTTCTATTTGAAAAGCCCTATACCAATGCTTTGATCGAACTTGGCTACGAAGACACCATGCAGCGTAGCCACGAAGTTGGTACTTTTCTGGATCTTTGATCAATCACGGCGGAAGCAATTTGGCTGCATTCAGCGCTACGTGGCAGATATCTATGCTGCAATGCGTGAGGCTGTAGCCCATCCAGAAATCGGTCAGTTAAGGCAGCAGCGCTCCACCCCTTTCTTGATGGTGCCGGCCCGCCAGCATTTCGGGGTCTATGACCTCACCGCAGAGGGTATTGTTGTACTCACAATTCAGCATCAGGTGCGCAATATCGAAACCCTGATGCTGAGCTTACGCCCTCATTTCTGACAGAAATTGAGCGGATCAGGCGACGGTAGCGTGCGGCTTGAATGCTTCAGCAAGCAGTGATGCTGACTTCGTGGATGGCATCCCCCAAACCGCGTAACCACGAATGCAACAGCATGGACTCAGTCACGGTCGCCGTAATCGTCAGGCATGTGTCGTCTTCGATCACCTGCTGATCCAGTGAAAGCGGGGATTCAGTAAGGTGTCGGCCAACCTGTTTGTCGATCTTGAATGCCAGGCGAACTTGTTGCCCAGCAC
>JAQTZQ010000095.1 GCA_028687645.1 Rhodocyclaceae bacterium | reverse complement strand
GCCCTTCAATCGCTTCCCTCGCTTCGTCCCGTCAGTGGGGTTGGGGGGCTATCGCCTCAAAATCGAAAAAATGGGCCACGGAGCGCTGCGGTGGCTCAGGTCAAAATTTGTGCAACGTTCAGGCTAGGATCGTTATGACGAAGCGAGCCGCGATCTGGAACGGTTGTTGTTGGATGGTTTCTGATGCGTATTTGAGTCGGTGCCAGTCTGACATGTGAGATACACCCATGTCAGAACTGGCTGCAGAGGAGCGGCACCACCGCTACTATAGTTTAGCTTGAGCGTTGTTCGGCGACACTTAAAATTGAGCTGAATTCAAGGTTTGCGACAGGCGGGGGGGTATCTCTGTTTTGCGTTTGGAAGTCTTGCAAACCACCCTCGTAGGCATTTTTCAGTTTTTTGCCAAATGCTGGGCGTCAGATGGCAGCCTGCCAACCGAGTTAAATATTGATAGTTGTTTTGATGGTTGGTAATGCTGTAAAAACAAAAAAGCCCATGAAATCATGGGCTTAATTGATGTTACTGGCGGAGACGGAGGGATTCGAACCCTCGATGCAGGTTTTGCCCGCATGCTCCCTTAGCAGGGGAGTGCCTTCGACCTCTCGGCCACGTCTCCGTTTTTTGCTAAAACGCTTTTACAACCCACAGCTTTGATTCTAACTGATAGGTTACATCTACCAAAATGAAAAAGACCGCCGGAGCGGTCTAAATCACTATTTTTGGCTCCCCGACCTGGGCTCGAACCAGGGACCTACGGATTAACAGTCCATTTTTGAGCCCTTTGGGCGGCTCAATCCTGTTCTGATAACGCCAAATAATCAATAAGTTAGCTTACCTGTCTTTACTGAGACTAACCGCTATTTGCTGTACCAACTGCAGCAAAATTGCAGCATCGCAGGCCGCATTCTACTACCTTTGCGTCTCTTTGCAAGCCCTTGAATTGGACCCAAATTCCGTAATTGAAATTACGACGATACGCCAGTGGGTAATTTTTAGCCGTTTCTGATGCCAGAATTGGCGAGAAGGGGAGGTTACTGAGTGGGAAGCTTCATGCGGGTGCGATTCAAACTGGTGTGGTGATTTGATCATGCTGTGGGTGTGAGCATGTTGCAACTGCTCAAGCCAGATTCGCTCCCGGTAGCGTTGTCCATTTGCCGCGTAGCGGCGCGCACCATATCAAGCAGCCAGATTATTCCGGGGTCGTTCGTTCGGTATTTGTGCCATCGAATGGCATTCGTTACGCCAGTCGCGCAACCAGGCCGCGCAGTCGCTCAATGCCTGCACCGGCCAGTCAAGCATGATTGCCGTATTGCCGCGTCGAATTTCAATCCCGGATGTCGGGCGAGGCGGGCGATAAGTCAGCACCGCCAGTGCCATATTCCCATGCTTCTACGCTGTCGACCGTGACAGTGTGCCGAATGCCATCGCGGAGCACGGGATAGCTGCTATACAAAAAGCGCGATTGCTCTGGCGTATCTGTAACAACCAACACATCCTCGACGATTGACCCATTACCCCAGCGCAGGCAGGTCACTTCTTCTGTGCGCTCTGTTTCGTGGGTGACATCGATGCAAGAAAACGTATCGATCAACTTGCTCTCTTGAAGATTGCGGACGATTACGGCCTCGATGTCCTCATCGTTGCCGTACAGGGCTGTCCAGTGATTTCCATGTCTAGGCATCATCTACTCCTTTCGTAAATCATTTTTCTGTCGCTTTTGTTACTGACGTTCGGAGCGACCAATCGCATACTTTTGGCAATCCTGAATTGATGGCCGGTTCCATACCCACCGGTCACCTGCTACTCCAGTCTTCTGTGCAGGGTATGGCTACGCACGAGGAGAGCAGATTCAGGTTAAAGCGTCAGAGGCTCAAATAACGAGCCTGAATATTTTTTATGCCTGCTATGAAACGCTTGTTTGTTGCATCACCACATCCATCAACAACTGATCCAGCACTGAAAAATCGGTATCTCGAATGACTGGCGGCAGGATGGATTCCAGGCGGGTCAGTTCGGTGGCAATGAACTGGTTAATGACGGGCATTGGGCAGCCGTATTCTGATTCCTTGGCAGCGCGCTTATTAATCAGCAGTTGTTCAATCGCCGCCAGCAATTCGGCATCCGAAATCAGCGTATCTACCAATGACTGAAATGGCATCGGGGCAATACCTCGTCCTTGTTCAATCCAGAGCGTGGCTAACAGCGGGCGGAGCACATAGAGATATTTTTTTAGCCGAACCGAGTCCCCCTGCAAATACTCACGGTAATTTTTGCGCGCCATATGGGCGTAGTGATGAAATGAGCGCTCCGCTCGGTGCGTTTGGCGTGCGGCTTCTCTCAGCCGCGATAAAAACGCTTCATCCGCCTGATAAATGATCGGCGAATCCAGCCACTCAATCAGCGTGGCATTGCCTTTTTTCAGCAAGCCCAAGGCTTTGCGCAGTTCCCAGCCATTGATGTCGAGGTCACCCGTGATCGGTTCCTCAATCACTGCTCGCGGCGTGGAAACTTGCAGATACCAGGGAAGGCGGTGCACATAGATGAAGCGAACGTCGTAATCGCTATCCGGAGAAGAGAAACCCCAGCCACGACTTCCGGACTCGCAGGCGAAAAGGATCGTGACTTCATGCCGGGACTCAATTGCTTTGAGATTCGCCGTTATTTGTGCTCGTATTTCCGGTGAAACAGGGTGGTTCGTGGTCATCAATAATTTGTACTCCAGATTTTTTCGAGAAAAATCGATTTAGCTGAGCGCATTTCCGTTGAGGTGACAACGCTAAATCTGAGCCATCGGCGTGAGCATGCGCTGACTGAACTCAATGTTGAGTAAGCGTTTTGAAATACTCTCGGCAGAAACTCGCTCATGAAATTGACGATATAAATCCCAATACCCGAGTCCCCCAGTCCCTTCGAGCGGTACGCGCAGATAAATCACCCGAGTTAGATGCGCAATGTCGGTAAATCCGGGGATTTCCCATACCCAATAGCGCACATCATCAATCGTTGTCGCATAGATCAAGCGGCGTGCGCCTGGATTTGCCCCAAGTTTCCCAATTTCGCGACGCAGGGTTGCGAATGAAACATTGCAGCCTCTCATCGCACCTTTCGTAAAATTTAATAGTGGAAAAGGAAAGAAATCTTTCCAGCGATTGGTATCGAGTTGCAGCTGTTTCGCCGAATAGCGTCGTAGCGGATCATCCGCATCAAATAACAGCCGCTGTTTTCTGGCGAAAGTATCCCAAGCGCAAGACAGGTTGGCTAGGAAACCTAATCTCTCAGCACGAAGTCTCAATAGCAAAAATGACTCATTAAACCCGGAGGGCCGAGGAAGCATTCGGTCATCCGGAATAAGATCCACCAATAAAAACAGCGCTGCATGAAAGCTGTCATCGGACACGCTAACGATGATGTTCAGCATCAAAGGTATCAAATCTATGCGCTTTTCGATGCTGACGATTCGCATTAGGTCATCGAAAGCACCGTAAGTCACCAGATAGTCATGAACTAAAGGATAGCCACCACACCACGTCATCCGAACATCAAAAAATTGCCGAAGACCCACTTGCGTTGTCTCCACTGCTAATTGTTCAATGAGATGTTTTCCCGGTGCGGAATCAATCGCAAATTTGAATTGCTTTTTAGTCATATCGTTTCTCAATGGCGACGGCACGCATCAAACACATAACCCGCCGCGCTAACCTTTCACACAAACCACCTGCTTCAAGGTGTGCAGGATCTCAGTCAGGTCGTTCTGGTTTTCCATAACCTGATCGATATCTTTATAAGCCCCAGGGATTTCATCAATCACGCCCTTGTCCTTGCGGCAAATCACCCCTTCGGTCTGCTTCACCATATCGGCTTCAGTGAATTGCTTTTCCGCAGCTGTCCGGCTCATTCTTCGTCCTGCACCGTGCGCGCTGGAATTGAAGCTTTCCGGATTGCCTTTGCCACGCACGATAAAGCTGCGGGCGCCCATGCTGCCGGGAATAATCCCTAAGTCGCCCTCACGGGCACGAATTGCCCCCTTGCGGGTTACCCAGACGTTGGCGCCGTAGTGATGCTCATGCGCAACGTAGTTGTGGTGGCAATTGACCACTTCACTGGTGACTTCAAAGGCTGGCAGATGGCGACCTAAGGCCGCTAAAGCTAAATCCATCATGCACTGGCGATTTTGGAAGGCATACTCCTGCGCCCAGGTCACAGCTTCGACGTAATCATCAAAGTGCGCACAACCTTCCGGAAAGTAAGCAAGATTCTGATCCGGTAGATGGATCATCCATTGCTCCATGTCACGCTTGGCCAGTTTGATGAAGTAATCGGCCATGGCATTGCCAATCCCACGACTGCCTGAGTGGAGCATGACCCAAACCTGGTTCGACTCATCAAGACAAACCTCAATGAAGTGATTGCCGCCACCCAGCGTGCCCATCTGGTTGACCCACTTTGAGAACTTACCAAAGGCTTTCAGCAGTTCAGGATGTTTGGTCGTCATGGCATTTAGGCGTGCCTCAAACGGACGTGCCGCGTCCACCAGCACTCGATCATCCCGATGCTGGTCGCGACCAACGGGAATATCTCGGCTGATCTGGTCAAAAACCTTCTTCAGTGACTTTTCATCAATATCGTTCGCCGTGATCGAGAGTCGGCAGGCAACCATGCCGCAGCCAATATCCACGCCGACAGCGGCTGGAATAATGGCTTTGTGGGTTGCGATCACAGACCCGATGGTTGCGCCGATACCCAGATGGACATCCGGCATGGCGGCGACATGGTGGTGAATAAACGGCAGGCTGGCGATATTACCCAGTTGCTCTTTTGATCTTTGATCGACATCGTTCGTCCAGATTTTTACCGGGACACGCTGCGAAGTCATCACTTCTCTAATAGGCATAATGCCCTCCAATAAATGGGCGACGACAATAGGTGCCGACACTTTATTCATCGCTCTACCGAAGCAATGGATCGCACCCAAGCATACTTGGACTAAGACCAATGTAGTGCCAGCGGCATTCGCCGCGAAACCTGAACCACGACTAACAAAATGAGGCGACAAAATCGTTCTGACAGTAGAGCCTTTTGGCCGGCGACTCCTGACGTTGTGTGAGGACAACGGCCGATTGGCATGCGCGCCAACCTACCGGTGATTCTTGGAGCATCTAGTCAAAACAGCATTCGCCTCGTACAGGGTGCGACGACAAGAATGATGGTCAGCGGGGGTTTGTGCCCTCCGTTAGGGCGTACCCCGTAACCATTACGCTACGGTGAAGGATTTGAACCTTCTAACAAGCATGTACTGACCATCGCATTCGTCACGAAACAAGTACAGCGACAAAATCGTCGACACAATGGCTTGCGCCAATCCCGTCGCTCTAACTCTGAGCTACGCCATAGATTTGACAGCATCCATGGCGGGAGGAGTGAACCTCCGATCTACGGGTCATGTAGTGCCGACAGCATTCGCTGCGTAACCAAAAGCGCGACAAATTAGACGAGAGGGATTTGCAGTCTGTATTCCCGCCAGCATTCGCGCATAAAACTTACAAAGTGATCGCCTCGATCTCCTTTTCCCAATAATCCGAACCCATTTGTCCCGATGCAAAACTGGCCAGTAGATCAAATACCGCATCCGAGAAGCCACCGACGTGCAAAATATCTTCGCGTGGCGCCGCCTGAACCGAACCGTACGGTTGCAAATCAATACAAGCCAACCGTGCTGCTTTATTGCGCCCCCGGAACATCTCCCAGGCTGTCATCGTTGCCGTTGGACCACGCCGTGTCTCTCCCCATGACTGATTGTCTGAGATCAGAATCACCGTATCGCCCGCTGCCAACTGCTCGTTCAGCAGGTTGAATGCGCTGGCAATTGCCGTTCCGCCACGCAGCAAGCTGGCGATTATCGCGGTATTGCTGACCACGCTATCCCGTGGATTCAACGTTACCGGCCAAGCCTCAGTATCGAAGGCAATTACCCCGGCCAAGGGATTCTTGCGTAGCACCGCCGCCGCAATCAGGCCGGCTACATCGATACAACGAACGGCTGAACTTGAACCTTTACGATTGCCGGTGATAGGCGAAGACATTGATCCTGAAACATCGACCAAGACCCAAACTTTGCCAGCCAATTCGGGCACATTACTGAGTGACGCATCCAGCGCATCCTGAATCGCTTCCTTGACTACCGCCGGCACACCATCGGCTACATTGGCATAGGCCACCAGCAACTGATACGGATAGGCGCGAGCACGTTGAACCGCTTCCGGATTGCGCAAGCGTGCTGCAATCGTTTCCGCAACATCTTCGTTTTCACCGAACACACCATGCCGGGCAAAGGTGTTCAGATTCATCCGCGTCATTTGCCAAGGGGCCGTTCGAGCAATCTCCGTCCATTGTTCATCCGACAAGGGCAACCCTGCCAGCAAGCGGAAATCCACCGCCGGTTGATCACCTTCGCCGCGCTTGAAGCGCTGATAGGCTTGAACAATTTCAGGCAGTTTTTTCTCGTCGACCGTATTGCCGATCAGCCAGCCGTAGAAAACCTCACGCATTTCATCTTGCGGGCGCGGGTGCACCATCTTGATGATGTCGGCGATAGACGGTTGTTGTCCTACAGACGCATTTAGTAACTGCCCATCGCTCGCTTGCTCCAGCCACCGCTGCACCAGACGCTTCGGAGAGGTTCCTAAGGACTTGCGGCCAATCTGCCCAGAACGCAGAATCTGCACATAATTTCGCAGCATCCGGGCGTTGTCGATCATCTGTGCGAAAACGGTTTTAGCGAGCAACGGTGCTTTTTTGGTCAGAATCGCCGCAATCAGGGCCGGCGCATCTTTCATGTGGCCACGACGACGTGCGTAGATCGCTGCCTTTGCCAGGAATTCAGCATCAATCTCGTCGGCTAGGCGAAGGAGTTCATCCAATTGCGCTTCAGCACTGGCGTAGAAGGTGCCGTTCAGCGTACCTGTCATCAGGTACTGAGCAAGACGTGCTTTGGGCGACAGCAGGTAGGCAGACCCGCCGGCTTCGTTTTCAGTGTCTGCCACCGGCAATAACCGCCCACGGCGACTTGAGAATAATTGTGTATTAGCCATCTTGTTCTCCCTTCCGCACTGGGTATGAGTGCATTTTTTCATTGCAAAGGCTCAAGAAATGAGCCTTCATAAATTCTTTCGGTAATTTGGATGCGGTGTTTTTGGTGCCGGCACTCCGATTCGAACGGAGGCCCCCCTCGCTGACACCCCGAAGGAAGTTCCCTAGGAGACAAGGCGAGTGCTCTGGCCAACTGAGCACTACCGGCAAATTTGTGGGGTGCTCGACCGGTATCGATCCGGTACCTTCTGAGTCACAGTCAGAAATGCAGGCCACTACACTACGAACACCATCGAACTTGGTGCCTCCCTGCCGAATCGAACGGCATCCTCCTGTTCTTCAGACAGGCGCGCAGGCCACTTACGCCAGAGAGGCAAAATCTGAGTGCCAAGAGAAGAACACTTGCTTGAAATGTTTTTCTCTTGGCACTCAGGAACCGCTTTAATAATCCGAGCCAGCGCAATGACTGCCTGGCGACGTAAGGCTTTAAATGATTTCTCATGTGGCCCGGCTTTGCGAAATTTCGCGCTTGCCACGAAGGGATTGCGCGGTTTGATTCTGGGTTTCATGAGTTCATCTCCTTAAGATTTTCCATTGCGGCGATCTCGCGCCGAAGTTTCCCGAACCCGGTGTGTCCGAGTACGCGGTGTTTTGCCCATCCATTCATTTTGTTGGGCTTGCAGAGCAAGCAACCGGCGCGGGCGTTTTTGCAGCGTTTGCGTTTGTGGTGCATTTGATTCCTTCCAAGTAAAAGTTCGTTACCAATACCAGCTCGCATCACTGACACGACGGGGCAACAAGACTTCATGTTCCGAATTCTTTAGCCAGCGATTCAACTCCTCTGCTTCGCGTCGATCAGAGCGATGATTGAGAGTGCGGCGATACCAGTGAGGTGCAGTGGCATGGCCGTAATCGCCAAAACCTGCATCTGAGTAGTATTTGGCCAATGCCTTCTTTCCGGCTTGGCTGTTAGGATCAAGAATGGTCCACTGCAATGTGCCGTTGTTCCAACGGTAATCACGCAGCACCCAGACCAGGTTGTGGCAGGCATGACGCCGCCGATAAGTACGAGACATGACGATCTCCTATGTAAAGTCGTTACGTCATGGCCAACCTCCTTTCAAAATAGGGTTAATGGGCCGCTGTTCTCCACCCGTTATGGATGGACAGGCCAGCAGCCAGCCTAAGTCATTGATCACCAAGTTGGGCCGTGTGAGGACAGCCCGCATTGGCGCTCAATGAAATAACCGCATCCAAATTGTTAAATAGCGAGCCGCCTTGAAGTGTTGCGGTCGACCTTCCCGTTGGAAGGATTTCTTGAAACCAAAAACAAAAAGCCCGGATTCCTTGCGGAGATCCGGGCTTGGCTGACTGGCCGTAGGCGGTTGGCTAGGTAGCCAGTGTTCGCCCATCCCGGAGGGGAGAGTTATTCCGATAAAACGCATGGGTATGGTTTGTATGACCAAATCGTGGCGTTTCAAAAATGGATCGTGGTGCAACGGCATTCATCGGCCAAGCGCACAACTTACCCAGACCTTTGATAAGGCCGGCGCACAACGTCGTGCCGACATCTGTCGGTATCTGTTTGTTGGCGAGTTGGGTGATGAGTTGTTTTTTCATGATCCTTGAATGCGTTGGCCAAAACGGGCCGGGTGATAGTGTTGCCGCAGTATGCGGATACAATTTATGACTGTCAACCATAAAATGAAATAAATTTTCATAAGATGATTGATTTGTTAGAATGCCGACCTTGCTTCTCTTGCTGTTTCCTTTGACACCCTGTCGCATTGTGAGGATCGACATCATGTCCAAGTTTTCTCCCGCCACCGGCGGTCCCGCTACGCTTGCCTTTCGTATTCGTATCGTCATGGCTGAGCGTGGTATTCGCTCTGTCGCCGCGCTGCAACGTCTGCTGGACGGTATTGGCGTCAAAATCTCTGTGCCCCAATTGATCCGTATTGTTGATGGACAATCGAGTCATGTATCGACTACAGTACTCGGTGGTCTTATTGCGGTACTTCAATGCGGGATTGCTGATTTGATTTCTATCGACAAACCCGCAATCGCCTGAAATCAACTCCGTCATCTGAGCGAGGACACTCTCGACTGAACAGCGGCTTTTTTTGCCGCCAAGAAGGCCTCCTGCCCGGCACGTTTGCGCTGCGTTGAAACAAATGACGTCCAGTAACCCGACATCTCGCAGGCATGCTCGATATCCCGTTCAAAGTAACGCTCAACCCATGAGCCATGCCAACTGATAGAACGAAATACGACCTCGATCCGCTCGCCAGGCATCAGCCGCCTGACCCACTGATTCGATTGATTGACAGTCGGGTGAATGTCGTTTGTGCGCATCTCAATGACCAGCCCCTCAGGTAGTCGCACTCTGGCGATGTACCAATTCACGTAATCAATCATTTCGCATTCCACAACAACCCCTTCCTGATACCTGTCCTGCAATGCTGGCCAGGGGTTATCTAGTAAAGGGAGGCGACTCAGCCACAATTTGCCGATCATACAATCCGAAGAAATCTGTCGATGCTTGCTCCATGGATCAAGCATTGAATAATTCTCAACCATCACGCTGATACGGTCGCCCATTGAAACTATTTCAGCGGGATGACGAATAGCCTGCCAAGTCAGAAGCGCCACATCCAAGGGTAGCCGACGACCGTAAACACCAAGCCACACAGCACGCCTGTTAATGGCAATCACTTGCCCGATCAGTATCTCACCCGGATAAATAGCAACTTCATTCTTCATGCCTATCCTCGTTGTAAAAGAGCGCGGGTGGGGCGTTGCAACTTGCAACATTCAACCAATGAATGCCGGTCGCTACCAAGACAAGGGACGATGGCGCAATCAACAATCAATGCGAAAACCAGTTTCGCGTTTCTTGGCCCCACTCGGTTTGCCTATGGCATTGCTCGGCGCGCTCTTCGTTTAGAGCCCCACCCACGGCTGCTGATAGTCACCCGGTCGCCGGCAGCATAACGACCTGGCCTGCTCACGCAGAATTACAACCCTGCAGCCGCAGCAGTTGCCTCAGGCAGCTCAATGCTTAAACGCTCGCGATTGAGATCACTCACCCGATCTGCTAGGGTATAAACCCGAGACAAAAGTCCATCAGCTTGTTTCTTGATGCCAGCGAGTTGCGTTTCATCAAGTAGCCCAACACGTACCTGTCCGCGACTACGGTCGTAGCGATCTTCGCTAACTATCTGCTTGGGCAAAGAGGACAACTCCTCCAGCCGAACCATTTCGCTTCCTTGGGCGACAACGATTGACTCAAGAAACTTTTGTCGCCGGGTCAGCGCATCTTGTTCGGCCAATTCGCGCGCAACACCGATTCGCGCATTTGCCTCACCGAGAATGCGACGAATGGCAACAATCGAATCCTGAATGGCAAACGCATGCTCAATATTTGCCATGGCTTTTTCACGTTGCTCAACGAGCCGGGCAATCTGCGTTTCGCCGAGATATCCGGAAACCTGTGTATTAATTAGGGTCTGCCGTGAGTTTTGCGTTAGTTCCGTGTAGGTACGTGACAGACGCTCAGCGACTTTATGCCAACGGGACAAGGATAATGTGTAGGCTTTCATGATGCACTCCGCAATTTTGATGTTTTAGCTATTGCGAGATACATGCCAGGTACTCTTCATATCCAGAAATTTTGCTTATGCAACTGATTTATATAGGTTATATATTTAACGATCAAAACAAGGCCATTACTAGACACAGCTCTGCTACTATTTATTTTTATTGCTATCTATTTTTTTATATATGAACAAGAGACGCGTTGTTTTTGGGCTGCTGGATCCGGTATGGGACAGCGGCATCGAACATGGAGAAATCGGCAGATGGCGGCCAACGGTCGCTGCCGTCTCCGAAACTGATTTCGTCGTTGATCAATTTGAAATGCTGGTTCAACTAGGCAATGAGCAACTGGCTGAAGAAGTCATTGCACTCATGCATGAGGTTTCGCCCGGCACGGTGGTGCGTACCCACGTGCATCAATACAAAGACCTCTGGGACTTTGAAGAGGTTTTCGGCTACTTCCACGACCTGGCTTCTGAATACGAGTTCGATGTCGAAGCGAATGACTACCTTATCCACATGTCGACTGGAACGCACGTGATGCGCATTTGCCTGTTCTTGTTGGCAGAGACTCGATTACTGCCAGGGCGCATGCTGCAAACGTACCCCGCTCAGGCTTACCAGATACCAAAATTGCGTGGCGGCGTTCGTGTCGTTGATCTTGATCTAGCCCGCTACGATCAAATCGCAAAACGATTTACTGCCCGCCGGAATCAGGGAACATCCTTTTTAAAGTCCGGTATCGCGACACGTAATCGAGCCTTTAACGCAATGATTGATGAAATCGAAGCGGTTGCCGTGGCATCAAAGCACCCTATTCTTTTGACCGGCCCGACCGGATCTGGCAAATCGCAGTTGGCGCAGCGTATTGGCGAACTCAAGCGGCAACGGCATCAAATCGATGGAAGCTTTGTGCCGGTGAATTGCGCCACCCTCAAAGGCGATGGTGCAATGTCAGCACTTTTCGGACATCACAAAGGCTCATTTACCGGCGCCACATCAAACCGTTCGGGGCTCTTAAAGCGGGCAAACAAGGGGCTTTTGTTTTTAGACGAAATTGGTGAACTCGGCCTGGAAGAGCAAGCCATGCTGCTTCGCGCTCTAGAAACCGGTCGCTATTACCCGGTCGGCTCTGATGAAGAGGAGCAGAGTAACTTCCAACTGATCGCCGGCACCAATCGCAACTTGAAAGACTCAGTCGCGCGTGGCGATTTCAGGGAGGATCTTCTTGCGCGTATCAACCTCTGGTCATATCGCATGCCCAGTCTCAGCGAGCGGATCGAAGACATAGAACCGAATCTGGAATTCGAGTTGGAGCGGTATGCGCGTGATAACGCACGTCAGGCCTCATTCAATCGCGATGCCAAAAAAATGTATATTCAATTCGCGCTGAGCAAGGAGGCCACATGGAAAGGAAATTTCCGCGATCTGGTCGCCAGTATCACTCGGATGGCGACATTAGCACCGGGCGGACGCATCACGCCAGAGGTTGTGAGCCAGGAAATCCATAGACTGGAAACCCAGTGGCTCGATGACCGACAGGAATCAGACATCTCACTCGACAACTTCTTGTCAAAAGATGCCATTAGTGAGATTGATCAATTCGATCGCTTGCAACTCACCGAGGTCATTAAAGTTTGTCGTGGCTCACGATCCATTGCGGAAGCTGGACGAACGCTTTTTCAAGCATCAAGAATTCGCCGCAGCTCAACTAATGACTCAGACCGAGTTCGCAAATACTTGTCCAAATTCGGACTGGACTGGAATGGGGTTTGCTGAAGTTTTGGGCAAGCTCTTAAACATCGTTTTGAGGGGTTTATGTCATTTTTTTGATTTAGCACCTCAGACTGAAATTGTTTTGATACGACGCGAATTGTCTCAGTGACGGGTTGGCACTACCGCTGACAAAGACATTCGATGCTAATCGAATTTCCGTAAACTACAATTTTGGTAAAAATCTTCGATTGTAAAGGACAGGCTCGTGCGTTGAGCCTGTTGGTGTTCATCATGGCCTCACTGTCACGCACCGGAGGAGTTTTCATGATGAATCGTCTGCAGTCCTTGTTCAACCGGCTTGCCGGCATCGCAACCCTTGAAGCCGAAATGCGCTCACGAGCTGATACGATCTATTGCGTCAGGGAGTCGAAGGATGATTTGGAAACGCCTGCCTGCTGGCGCCGCAAAGCGCGCGTTGGTTGTGCGCACGAATAAGCAAGTTCGTCGGTTTGCATTTCCGTTTATTTGTCACTTGTATTAAACACAAAGAGTGTTATATTTAAGTGGCAAATAACTCCCGGATACACCATGCAAACCGAACAAACCTACAGCCTGGACGAGCTATGTGCCTTGGTCGATATGCCCAAGCGCACGGTGCGCTATTACATCCAGAACGGACTTCTGGATCGACCTGAGGGACTGAATCGGGGGGCGAAATACACCCGGTCTCATCTCGAAAGATTGTTGTTTATCCGTAAGTGGCAGCAGGCGGGGCTGTCCTTGGAGCGCATCCAGGAATTGATCTCGTCGCCTGAGCATGACCTGCCGCCCGTTCGGCGCAGAGGTCCGGGAACGGTCGAGGTATGGAGTCATCTGGTGGTGCGCGAAGGTGTGGAGTTGCATGTTGAGCCAGGACAGGCGGGTTTGTCGCCTGAGCAACTTAGAGCATTTTTGCGGCAGGTAACTGCCGCATTCGAATCAATTTCAAAGCAAAGCGGCGATAGAGAGGAAGCACCATGAGACACGATCAAATTGGCATGATGAGCAATGATGAAGCGCACTCAATCGCGCTTAAAGGCGTGAATGTTGCCGTCACACTGGCGGGTCTGATGGCGGAGACGCATTTGGAGCAGCGTTATTGCAACGACTCAGGCGTAAATCTGGAAATTGCCTACACGTTTCCATTGCCCGTCGATGGCGTGTTGCTGCACTTTGAAATTGAGTTGAACGGCAAGGCGCATACGGGTCACGTGGTGGCACGCAAAGAAGCTGAAAAGGAATACGAAGCCACGATTGAAAAAGGCGATGCGGCTTTTCGCCTGCAAAAATTGGCTGACGGATTGTTTAATGCATCACTGGGCAACATCAAGTCGGGCGAAGAGGTCATCGTTCGTCTGGTGTGGGTTGAGACCTTGTCCTGGAACGGCAATGCCATGCGCTACCGTCTGCCGACGACATTGGCACCGCGCTATGGTTCGCCGGACAAGTTGCAGCCCTGGCAGCGCCCGGTGGCAGATACGGTGGTCGAGTACCCGCTGAGTTTGAAATTGAGTCTGTTAGCCTGAACGTTGCACAAATTTTGACCTGAGCCACCGCAGCGCTCCGTGGCCCATTTTTTCGATTTTGAGGCGATAGCCCCCGAACCCCACTGACGGGACGAAGCGAGGGAAGCGATTGAAGGGCGGGTTGGGTGGCAGCGTCTCGTCGGCCAGACGTGACGGGTTCACGGCGAAGCGGGCATGGGATGCATCCTCTTGCTGGGGTAAAG
>JAQTZQ010000285.1 GCA_028687645.1 Rhodocyclaceae bacterium | reverse complement strand
GAAATCTCCGAGTAATTTCCAATCTTGGACTCAAAGAGGACACCCACGATTTCCTCGTCCTGTGAATGTCGGATCCAGTTGACAAATCAGTCATTCGAAATGGCAGTGGGCCGGCCGGTTTGGGTCGTAACCGTACGTTAATATTTCCTAAATTAAACGACCACTGAACGTCTGCTTCCCTTTGTAGTTGATCTGTTCCAGTCCGCTATACTAGACAGGGGATAGGGCATCTACAAGGGCGATTAATCTAACCAGACTTTATGGGATTTCTAAAACTTTGCGTAGGCGAGCGCTTTGAGCATGATATGCCGGAAGAAGGCATGAGTATCATCTTGGCCAATGGCACGCCACTTTTGACCTTCAATTTTTCGGTGACGCCGGGCGAAATCCAAGCGTTTCTGAATGGCGCCGTCTCGTTTGCGTTATTTGCCGAACAAAACCTGCTGTTCTTTTTGTTTAAAATCGAAGGCTTTCTGGATTGGTCGGACTTGGCATTTACTATTCATCTAGCCGGTGATGAAACCATTGCAGGGGGTGATGCCTACTTGCCGTTTAGTCTGGTTCTGGTGGAGCCTGATACCAAAATCGTCAAAGGTTTGCGCATGGTGACCGTTTCACCGGATTTTCGATCGAGATTGGTTGAGTTGATACAAAAACAAGCAGCGGAACCGTTTGATACGCTGGCGTACTATCGTGCCATTGGCCGTCTTTATGAGCAATACCCCGCCGCCAGCGATTTGCTCAAAAACGCCGTTATTGTCGAACAAGGGGGCACGACGCTGCCAAGCTGTTAAAGGTCGCCCTCAATTTTCAGCGCGTTAGTGGGCTTTGGAAAACCTTCAGTGCCTATGGGGTTGACTGACTGTCGCCCAACTGAAGCAGGACTCTTTTAAAAAAATCGCACTATCCTGCAATAAATTGCGAATTAGACATTTATTGCAGGCTACCTCGCCAAAATTCTCGCCACAATAATGACCATCCTAACTGGAGGTCATTATGGAACCCGTTGCCATCCCTCAAACCATCGACGATCCGATTCACATCCTGCTGTGGAGTGCAGATGAGATCGTGCCGTTCATGGTCTGCATGCTGACCGGCATGTTGATCGATCATTTCCTGCCAGCGCTGGCGATTGGCTTGATCGCCGTAAAGTTTTATCGCCGGTTTCGCGATAACCGTCCGGATGGCTATACCTTGCATGCTTTGTATTGGCTAGGGTTACTGCCCAATCGCGCGCAGACCATTCCCAACCCTTATATCCGCCGGTTCCTGCCATGAGATTATCCGACTTTCTGCAGACCTGGGACGGACATGAGACGGAGAACCGTTTCAGCCGGGTGATTATCATCGGCTTGCTGGTGATTTGCGTGATTACCTCGTTAGCTGCCTGGCGGACCGAGCGCAGCATTATTTTAGTGCCACCTACCTTGAACCAGGAAGTCGAAGTCACCCGCAGCGCGGCTTCCAGTGAGTTCAAAGAGTCCTGGGGCTTGTTTCTGGCGGAATTACTGGGCAATACCACGCCTGCCAATGCTGATTTCCTGAAAGTCGCCATCGAGCCGTTATTGGCGCCGGACATTTATCGCACGGTGCTGGATGCCATGACCGATCAAATTAAGGCCATCAAGATGGATCGGGTGGCGATCAGTTTTACCCCGCGTCACGTCGATTTCGAAGCCGAGACCAATAAAGTCTTCGTCAGCGGCGAACTCAAAAGCCAAGGCCCCAGTTCCAAGCCGGACATCAAACCGCGTACCTACGAATTCATCATTGCCATCAAAAACTATCGGCCACGGCTGGAGTTTATCGATGTCTATCCCGATGCACCCAGAACCCTGGAACGCTTGAAAGCCCAACCCGCGCAGCCAGCAGGAAAGCAGCCATGATTAAAATTCTTCGTCCTATCGCCGTGTTATTGACCATCAGCAGCGCCTTGTCTGCCGAGGAATTACCGCTCACCGTATTGCCACCGCTGAGTGCTGAGTCCAAGCAATTGCCAGCATCACCTGATTCCGTCACTCAGGACGATCAGAATTTCGGTATTGAACTACCCCCGGTGGATGCCAGTGTCTTGAAAGCGGCTCAACAACAGCTCAAGGCAACCGCGACTTCGACAACATCAATAGCCCCACAGCATATCCAAATCAAACCCGGCATCAACGAACTGATGCCGATAGCAGTGGGGCATTTGAATCGCCTGATCACACCCTTCGACAATCCGGTGGTCACCACCACCAGTCAGGCCACGACCAGCACCCAAGGCAAAATCGTCTATGTGGCCACAGCCGACGAAACACCGGTTACTTTATATATCACGCCCGGTGACAACCAGGACATAGCCTTGTCGCTGACCTTGATCCCCAAACGCATCCCGGCGCGGGAAATTCATCTCAGCTTGGATAAAGAAAGCGTCAAACTGCTGAAGAAAGTCCAACAGCAAACGCATGCATCAAATAACGGTGTGGGTGATCAAGAACAAGCCTACATTGCCCAACTGAAAAAGTTGTTCCGCGAGCTGGGTTTGCAACACACGCCACCGGGTTTTTCACTGCGAGAGCCGACTAATAGCGAACAGATTCACTGCCTGCAAGACGCCATAAAAATCAAAATCGGTCAGGTGCTGGAAGGCCAGGACATGCAGATTCTAGTGGGTCTAGCCCGTAACACCGGCCTGGCACCCCTTGAATTCGACGAACGTTCCTGTGCCACCACGCACACCGAAGTGTTGGCCGTGGCCGCCTGGCCGAAAGTCGTGTTAGGCCAAAACGAAGCCACCGAACTGTATGTGGCGATCCGGCGTTCAGCGGACGCATTGGTCGAACTTAGACCTTCGTTATTGAGCGGAGGACAACGCTAATGGCCAACGTCAATGCCTGGTGGTCAGGCCTGAGCCCTAACGCCAAACGCAATCTAGCGGTCGGCAGTATCGGCAGCGTATTGCTGGCGACCATTATTGCTTTGGCCTGGGTATCGCCCGAAGTCGCCAAACCCAGCAGCAAACAGGCGGTGATTCAGCATATCCTGACCGATAGCGATCCGCGCTCCTTAGGAATCGATGGCATTTCGGCTCAGTTACGCGATCTGTTGCAAAAAAATGACGAGCAAGCCCGCCGCTTAGCGGCCATCGAAGAACAGCAAAAGCGCGAACAGCAATCCGATGAACTGCGCTTCAAGCAATGGACCAGCGCCGAACGTGAAGCCTATGAAGCCAAACTGAAAGCGGTCACCGGCGAAGTCGAGTCACTTAAAAACAAACCGACCTTATCACCTCAAACGATGAGTGATAGTTCATCGCCTCAAGGTCCCCCTGCGTCAAAATAGTTGTCGCCTCAAATTTTTAGAACCCTTTAAATTTGAGATAACAAATGAATCCCTTCAAAAAACAGTATTCTGATGAATTCAAAGAGCAAGCCCTGGCAAAAGTTTACA
>JAQTZQ010000284.1 GCA_028687645.1 Rhodocyclaceae bacterium | reverse complement strand
TGCAAAAGGCCGATGTCGTGGTCTACGACAATCTGGTTTCCAAGGCCATTGTTGACCTGACGCGCCGTGACGCCAACCGTATTTTCGTCGGCAAAGAGCGCGCCAATCACACCATGCGCCAGGAAGAGATTAACGAACTGCTGGTACGTCTGGCCAAAGAAGGCAAGCGCGTGGTGCGGCTCAAAGGTGGCGATCCCTTCATCTTCGGGCGGGGTGGTGAGGAGATCGAAACCCTTGCAGCAGAGGGCATTCCATTCCAGGTGGTGCCGGGCATCACGGCTGCTTTGGGCGTTGCCTCCTATTCGGGCATCCCGCTGACGCATCGTGATTACGCGCAGTCTTGCCTGTTTGTGACCGGGCATCTCAAAGATGGCACGATGAATCTGGATTGGGATGCGCTGGCGCGCCCAAATCAGACCGTGGTGGTGTACATGGGCCTGCACGGCCTCGACATTTTGTGCGCCGAGTTGGTCAAACATGGTTTGCCGGAAACGACGCCGATCGCCATCGTGCAACAGGGAACCACCCCCAATCAACGGGTCATCACCGGCACCTTAAGCACCTTGCCCGGCATTGCCGAGCGTGAAAAGCCACAGGCACCAACGCTGATTATCGTCGGCGGCGTGGTCAGTCTGCATGCCAAGCTGAACTGGTTTCACCCACAAAAATAATACTTAAAAAAATTTAGTAGTCCAACCCATCGAGAGGAGACAGCCCGATGAAATTCACCAAGCTATTGCCGTCCGTTTTTCTGTTTGTCGCACTGGGCGCACAAGCGGCGCCCGACACCATTCTCAAGCCTTTCGTTCTGGCCACCAAAGGCGCGGGCACGGTGGCGGAAAAAACCGAGCAGGCCAAAACTGCGCTTACCGGGGCAGGATTCACGGTCGTCGGAAATTACGCTCCTTATGCCGATGCGCAGATTTTGATCGTCACCAATGATGAATTGAAGAAAAACGCCGCTCAGTCTGAGCACGGTGGTTTCGGCGTAGCCCAGCGGGTCTCGATTACCAAAACCAAGGACGAGGTGCAGGTCAGTTATACCAACCCGGTGTACATGTCCAACGTCTATCGCATGAAGGGTGACCTCAGTGCCACGGCGGCATCCCTGGCGACGGCTTTGGGCAAGGTTGAGGAGTTCGGCGCCAAAGGCATGACGGCAGCGCAGGCGCGTAAATATCACTACACCGTGGCCATGGAATATTTTGACGAGCCCAGCGAGTTGGCGGAATACGGTAGCTATGAAGAGGCGGTCAAGGCCGTCGACGAGAAGCTGACGACCAACAAGTTTGGCGTCAGCAAGGTTTATCGCGTTGATGTGCCGGGCAAAAAAGAGAGCCTCTTTGGCGTTGCCATGAAGGGCAGCGGCGATACCAAGGCAATGGATGACCGCTTCCTGATGTCGGAAATTGACTTCCGCGACCTCAAATCAACCGCGCATCTGCCCTACGATGTGCTGGTTTCCGGCAACAAGGTCTATGCGCTTTACGCCCGTTTTCGCATCGCCATCAATTTCCCGGATCTCAGCATGATGGGGGCCAACAGCTTCATGAACATCATGGCGGCACCGGAGGCGATACGTACCGCGCTACAGAAGACTGTCGAGAAATAGACGAAAGGAGCATCTGCAATGTCGATCGAACTTTTTGAAGCCGTCAAAGCCGGGAGTCTTGCTGAGGTGCAGCGCCTGATGGCGGCTGGAGCGGATGTCAATGCCCGTGATCCCGAGGGACTCAGCGCCCTGATGCTGGCGGCCAATGCTGGAAACCTGCCGATGGTTAACGCCTTGCTGGCTGCCGGTGCTGATGTCAATGCAGCGACCGACAGCGGCTGGACAGCGTTAAGCAAATCGGTCTACAGCATGGATTTGAAACATGGCTTTGCTGATGTGACTCAAGCCTTGATTAATGCCGGTGCCAATATCGAAGCGCCGATTGGCTACGGTGTGCGCCCCTTGATGTTGGCGGCGGGTTACGGCGAGACAGCAGTGGTTGAAGCGCTGCTTAATGCCGGCGCCGATGTGCTGGCCAAAAATGAGGGCGGGTATACCGCGCTGATGATGGTCAAGCAGAAGTTTTACGTCGATGTGATCAATCTGCTGCACGAAGCCGAGCAACTGGCCGGGTTGGGTGAGGGCAGTTGTGGCAGCAAAAATGCCCCGGATGCCAACGTGATTACCTTCCTTAAACGCCCTGCACACTAACCCGAGGCTGGCATGCACTATTTTATTTACCGGATCATCGAGCGTCCGATCCGGCAGCTTGAGAAACTGGAACAGCACGCCACCTACCGTGACGCCTCGGCCAGGCTGAAAGAGCTACGCAAGGAATTGCCCCCGGGTTCAACGGCAACAGTGCGGATGATTCACGCCGCAAACGAGTTGCTGGCCGAAGACCTGTTGAATGAAGTGCGTGTCGCCGGGCCGCAACTGGGCGACGATTAAGCCAGGCACCCATGGATGAGGCCGCCTTCCGCCGAACGCTGAGTGAAGCGGTCGCGCGGCCTTGTCCATTTGAGCGCGCCATTTTGCGCTCCTGCGCGGCGTGCCAAATGGCCGAGCGCATCCAGATTGCCGAGCGGGAGTTGGTGAGTTGCCGCAGCGTTGAAAGCCATGCTCGCTGCTGCGAGTTTTACGAACGCCTGCGGCAAAGCTTTGCTTTCGCTCTGGGAAAGCCGAAAATAACTGCCCCGCTCCCCCATGGGCAGGAAATGCGCGTTCAGTGCGGCGGCTTGAAGGGCTTGCAGCAGATACTGAGTGGCAATGATGTCGTGGAAAATATCGATCAATTGCTTTATCAGGCGCTAAAACAATGGGGAGCGGCGGACGATATGCCTTTTTCGGCCATCGTTCACGCGGCTGCTTCTGCGTACAAGGGGCGGCATGGCTAACTTATTCAGCAGGCCTGACGTCCTTGAAATCAACAAACCCGGTCATTTTTAGCATGAAATACTGCCCCCGCTCTCCCGGCCTCTCTCCCGCGAGGGGAGAGAGGAGACAGGCAGCTTCCCTCTCCCCTCGCGGGAGAGGGATTGAGGGAGAGGGGGGCGGGTACGGCATATTTCATGATGCGGGGTGGCCTCTCGCCATGAAAGTCAGGAGAGGCCATTGGCGAACGGCAGTCACTGTTGCCATGGTGCTGTTTGCTACTGGCGTACAGGCATTGCCCAAAAACTCACCCGTGCCCGGCGGCATTGCCGTGGTCGAATTGGGTTTGAGCTCACAGCCAGCACCGCAAGCGCGCTGGGGCGAGCAGGCGCTGGCGGTGGTCAGTGACAAAGGGCGCTGGTTTGCTCTGCTGGGCATCCCGCTCGATACCTTGCCGGGGGAGCTGGAAATTCAAGTTATTAACGGCACGAATGTCAGCATCAAAGCTATTCCTGTTCTGGTCAAAAATTATCCGGAACAACGCCTGACGATCAAAAACAAGCGCAAAG
>JAQTZQ010000283.1 GCA_028687645.1 Rhodocyclaceae bacterium | reverse complement strand
ACTGCAGCCAAAGCACATGGATCCGATACTTCTCCTCAAAGCCCTGATTCTCGGCATCGTCGAAGGGCTGACCGAATTCCTGCCGATTTCTTCCACCGGGCACCTGATCATCGTCGGCAGCCTGCTCGACTACACCAATGAACAAAGCAAGGTTTTCAAAATCGTCATCCAATTGGGGGCCATTCTTGCCGTTTGCTGGGATTTTCGTGAGCGGATTAGCAAGGTCATAGGCGGTCTGGGCAATGACCCTGTGCAGCAGCGCTTTGCCAGCTTGGTGATGGTGGCTTTTTTACCAGCGGCGGTACTCGGTCTGATTTTTCACAGCACCATCAAAACCTACCTGTTTAACCCGTTGACCGTAGCCATGGCGTTGATCGGCGGCGGCATCCTGATTCTCTATATCGAACGTAAGGCCTACCATCCACGCATTAATGCCATCGATGAAATGAACTGGCGCGACGCAGTGAAAGTCGGCTTCGCGCAGGCGCTTGCCATGTTCCCAGGCGTTTCCCGCTCCGGCGCAACGATCATGGGCGGTTTGATCTTTGGCTTGTCGCGCAAGACCGCGACCGAGTTTTCATTTTTTCTCGCCATTCCAACCATGTTCGCGGCCACTGCCTACGACCTCGCCAAAAACTGGAAGCTGCTTCAGCTTGCCGATCTCCCTGTTTTTGCGGTCGGCTTTGTTGCCTCCTTCATCGCCGCCATGCTCACCGTCAAGGCGCTACTACGCTATGTGTCGAGCCATGACTTTAGCGTCTTTGCCTGGTATCGCATCGTTTTCGGGATTGTGGTCCTGCTCTCCGCTCAATTCGGCTGGGTTCAGTGGACCGCCCACTGATCATTTATCTGCACGGTTTCTGCTCTTCGCCAGCATCGTGGAAATCGCGATTGCTCGGCGAGG
Organism: Rhodocyclaceae bacterium; assembly: GCA_028687645.1. Classification (GTDB taxonomy): domain Bacteria; phylum Pseudomonadota; class Gammaproteobacteria; order Burkholderiales; family Rhodocyclaceae; genus Azonexus. The sequence continues at coordinate 2,546 of JAQTZQ010000283.1, read as the reverse complement.
AGATGGCAAAACGCGGCCTGACTAGCCGCTTCCTCTGCCCGCAGCTTTCACCAATCCCGGATCTGGCGGTAGCTGATGTCAGCCGCTTGATTGCCGCCACCAAAGCCCCGGTGACGCTGATTGGCAGCTCACTCGGCGGACATTACGCCAACTATCTGGCTGAAACGCATGGCTTAAATGCCGTGCTGATCAACCCGGCCACCGTTTCCAGCCTTGATTTAACGCTATTCATTGGTGAGCACAGCAACTTTCACAGCGGCAAAAATTTCACCTTTACCCCCGCGCACGCAGCACAACTAAGGGCACAAGTCCGCCAACCGACCCCGGCGCGTTACTGGTTGCTGAGCGAAGCCGGCGACGAGGTCCTGGATTATCGGCAGGCCGTCGATTTTTACGCCGGATGTCGGCAAACCCTACTCCCGGACGGCGATCACAGCTTCACGCAATTTCCTGAATTCGTCGCCCAAATCATTGAATTCGCTAAGCTATAATCCGCCCATGAACGTATTATTTGAAGAAGATGGCGGCTTTAAGGCCGGCAATATCATGGCCGACAACGATAGTTCGTTGCAGGTCGAAATGCCCAGTGGCAAGCGCAGCAAAATCAAGTCGGCAACGGTGTTGCTGCGCTTTGAAAAACCTTCCGCCTCGGCCCTGCTCGATCAGGCCACGCCGCTGGCGGAAGAAGTTGAACCGGATTTTTTGTGGGAGTGCGTCAACGATGGCGAATTTTCGTTTCTGGATTTTGCCCGTGATTACTACGGACACCAGCCCAGCCCGGTCGAAGCGACGGCGGTGCTGCTTGCCCTGCACGCCGCGCCCGTCTATTTCCACCGCAAAGGCAAGGGCCGCTTCCGCAAAGCACCTCCCGACATTCTCGCAGCTGCTCTGGCCAGTCTTGAAAAAAAGCGTCAGCAAGCGCTCGCGATGGAAGGCTGGATTAGTGAGCTGAAGGCATTCCGCCTACCGCCGGAAATTGCGCCACTTTGCGACGCACTTTTATATGCGCCAGATCGCAACAAGCCAGAAACCAAAGCTTTTGAAACCGCCTGTGCTGAAACCGGCCTGAGTGCGGCGCAATTGTTATTCAAGTGCGGGGCAATCAAGTCGCCTTACTTTTTGCACTATCGTCGCTTTTTGCACGAACAATTCCCCAAGGGCACCGCTTTCCCGCCGCTTGATGCGCCCAGCTTGCCACGCGATTTGCCGCGCGCCGACGTGCGTGCCTTTTCGATTGACGATGCCAACACCACTGAAATCGACGATGCACTGTCAGTCGTCAAACTGCCCGGCATTGGCTCGCGCATCGGCATCCATATTGCTGCGCCGGGGCTGGCCATTGAACACGGATCACCGCTCGACGGTATCGCCCGTGCCCGGTTATCCACGGTCTACATGCCCGGCAACAAGATCACCATGCTGCCTGACGCCGTGGTGCAAAACTACACGTTAGCCGGCGGCGTCGATTGCCCGGCAGTGTCGCTATATCTTACGGTCAACGACGTTTTTGAGGTTATTTCTCAGGAATCCCGCCTGGAAATGGTGCATATTGCTGCTAACTTGCGGCATCATGAAATTGAGCCCTGGTTCAACGCAGAGACGATCAATAGCCCATTGCCGGATCAGCCCTTCAAGGATGAACTGCTGCATTTGTGGCATTTCGCCAACGCCTGCGAAGGCCAGCGCGGCAAACCATCGGCCATGCAGGGCAACAACGACTACAACTTTGCCATCAATGGCGACCTGAACGATCCAGACAACTGTACGGTTGAGATCAGCGAGCGCAAGCGCGGCAGCCCACTCGACAAGCTGGTCGCAGAATTGATGATCGTCGCCAACTCGACTTGGGGCGGTTTACTGGCCGAAAAGAACATCGCCTGTTTGTACCGTGCGCAAGTGCAAGGCAAGGTGCGCATGACCACCTCGCCGCTGCCGCACGAAGGTTTAGGCGTGGCGCAATACGCCTGGATGACCTCGCCGCTGCGGCGTTATTGCGACATGGTCAATCAATGGCAGCTAATTGCCTGTCTGCGCGGTGAAACGCCGGCTTTTGCGCAAAAATCCGCCGAGTTGTTCGGTGCGATGCGTGATTTTGAAGCCACTTACGCCGCCTATGCCGATTTTCAGCGCCTGATGGAGCGTTATTGGTGCTTGCGCTGGCTGCAACAAAACGACGTCAACGAAATCGACGCCACGGTGCGCCGCGAGCAATTGGTCAAACTTGACCATCTGCCGCTGATGCTGCGCGTTCCTTCACTACCCGCTGACCTGACGCCAGGGCAGCGCGTTCATCTGAGCATCGAGAATATCGATTTGCTGGCACCTGAGTTGAGTTGCCGTTTCCAGAGTTTGCTGGGCCAATGCAATAACACTGAAGCATTGGAGGAGGGCGCGCAGTGACTTTCCGCAGTGCGGCTGCTCTCAAGCGCCCGGGGGCTTTTTTGCCGACCTTGTCGCCACTCGCATTGGGTATCGGTATTTCTCTTTTTTTGCACGCAGCCGTACTCACGCTGCACTTCAAATTTCCAGAAGCAAGCCAGGCCATG
>JAQTZQ010000282.1 GCA_028687645.1 Rhodocyclaceae bacterium | reverse complement strand
CATGTGGATGCCATCCTGAAAAATATGCGCGCGCTCGCAAGAGAGAATGAAAAGGTGTATCTGGCGGTTCAACAATCTCTGGCTGCTGGAAATTCGAATGTGGATCTGCTCTGGAGCAAATGGGTTGAAGTGCTCGGGGTCGGTGGCTATTGGATCATTGCCAACATTGAAGAAGACACGATCCAGTTTGCAATCGCAGTATCCCCGTGGTTCGGCTCCCCCAGGGATATTCAGGAAGAAATATAACTTTCCGGATTCGAAACAAGGCTGGTGGGTCCCTCGGGATCAAGATGGCAACCTGCATCCAAAGTGATGAGACCTTCCTCAACAACCAGGTGAACTGGGAATTCGCGGAAAAGAATTTCGCGTAATCTCCTGTCGTGCTTGGCACGGAATAGTTAGCAGAAAAGATGAAAGGCACCCGGGAGGGGGCCTTTTGTTTTTGGGATGGGCTGCGGCACTAAAGGTGGTTAATCGGCCATTGCGGCCCGTTGAGTATCCAAAGAAGGAGTGGCACCTTTGCTTACATAAAGCTGTCGCATCAAACTTGTTATAACAACTGCCCCCTCAGATTTCTAGTCTGCTTATCGGGCGTCCTGGGTTTCATCGCACTCAGGTAATCAACGACAGGTCGCTGCAATCGTCTGTCCAATCACCTGTCAGCTTTCATCAGGTGTGACGGTGCGTATCGGGCGAGTCCCGATCTTGGCCCCGGTGACTTCATCTATGGCCACTGCTTTGATTTCTGTCCCTGTTTCAGCATCCAGGAAACGCACCAGTTTCCCGCCGTCACGATATTTGCGACCCCACGCGCCAATCATGAAGAGCACCGGCAGAAAATCGCGCCCGGCAGCGGTCAACACATATTCCTCACGCGGGGGGCGCTCAGAGTAGAGCCGTTTCTCCAGTAATCCCTCCTCGGTCAGCATAGCCAGCCGCCGGGTCAGGATCGTCGGGGCGATGCCTATGCTTTTCCGGAATTGGTCAAAGCGCGTGAGACCAGCATGGGCATCCCGCAGGATCAATATGCTCCACGCGTCACCTGCAAAAGCAAGGCTGCGCGCAATCGGGCAAGGCTCATTTGAAATATTTTCGTTGTTCATACTATTTTGATAGTGACATAGTATTAAATTGATAGTAACATCGATTTCGAAATGATAGTGACAGTTTGACAGGATGCAACCCACCATACAAGGAGATTTAAGTCATGAGCAATAACAATAAGCGTGTCGCCCTGATAACAGGAGCATCATCAGGCATCGGCGAAGCCACGGCGGAGCGTCTGGCCAAGGCTGGGTATAAGGTATTCGGCACCAGCAGAAAGGGAACTCCGGCAGCCGGTCAGCGCTTGTTCGAGATGCTTCCTCTGGATGTAAACAGCGACGACTCCGTCGAAGCCCTCGTTCAGGAAGTCATGCGGCGTGCCGGTCGTATCGACTTGCTGGTGAACAACGCCGGTTTCGGCGTTGCGCCAGCCGGAGCGGAAGAGGTCTCGATCGAACAGGCCAAGTCGATCTTCGAAACAAACTTCTTCGGTGTCCTCCGCCTGACCCGAGCTGTTGTGCCTTATATGCGGCAACAAGGGAGTGGTCGTATTCTCAATATCGGTTCGGTGCTTGGCTTTTTGCCCATGCCATACGGGGCGCTTTATGCGGCAAGCAAACATGCAATCGCAGGCTATTCCGAATCGCTTGATCACGAGTTGCGCACGCGCGGCATCCGTGTTTCGCTCATCGAACCGGCCTATACCAAGACGCCATTCGACGCGAACATGCTCGAAGCCGACGAGAAGCTTGATGAGTACAACGCTATCCGTGCCGCAGTGAATAAGCGCATACGGGAGGTGATGGCAACTGCCCAGCTTCCCAGCGTTGTTGCCGACACCGTGCTGAAAGCCGCGACTGCGGCCCATCCAAAGCTCCGTTACACACCTGAGGGGCTCGCCAGTCGGCTCCGATTCCTGCGCCGATTTGCACCAGCCGGAATCGTAGACGCTGCGCTCCGCAAAGACCTTCGGCTCGATGCAAGGCTCGCGCCGCACGGTCGTTGATGTGAACGCATAAACCTGTCCCTATATCGCAGAGAGGAAGCACGATGAAAGCAATAATTCTGGAACGTTATAGCAAAAATGGCCGTATGCGTCTGGGCGACATGCCCGAACCCGAATTGGGCGATAACGAAGTATTAGTCCAGGTGCATGCGGCGGGCGTAAACCCGTTGGACGCCAAGATCAAGAGCGGCGAGTTCAAACTCCTTCTGCCCTATCGCTTACCGCTCGTCCTTGGCCATGACGTGGCCGGAGTGGTGGTTCGCGTCGGAGGGCGGGTGAAGAAATTCAAGCCCGGCGACGAGGTCTATTCAAGGCCGGATGATTTTCGCATCGGGGCATTCGCCGAACTGATTGCGATCAAGGAAGACTCGCTCGCGCTCAAGCCAAAATCACTCTCCATGGAAGAAGCTGCCTCCATCCCACTCGTCGCGTTGACCGCGTGGCAGGCCTTGGTCGAAACGGCAAAGTTGAAGAAGGGGCAAAAGATTTTCATTCAGGCAGGCTCCGGCGGCGTCGGGATCATTGCGATCCAGTTGGCGAAACATCTCGGTGCGTTCGTGGCGACGACGAGCACGGCCAATGTGGAGTGGGTAAAGAAGCTCGGCGCCGATATCGTCATCGACTACAAGAAGGATGATTTCGAGAAAAGTCTGCATGGCTACGATGTGGTTCTGAACAGTCAGGACGGTAAGATACTTGAGAAGTCTCTGAGTGTGCTTAAGCCCGGCGGAGAACTCATCTCCATTTCCGGCCCTCCCACCCCCGAGTTTGCGGATGCAGTCAAGGTGCCTTGGTTTGTGAAGCAAGTGATGCGGCTTCTGAGCGCGGGCATCAGAAGAAAAGCCAAGCGCCTTGACATCAATTATTCATTTCTCTTCATGAAAGCAAACGGCGGACAGTTGCACCAGCTCGCTGCGCTCATTGATTCCGGTGCGATACGTCCTGTGGTGGATCGGGTGTTTGCGTTCGAGGCGACCCAGGAAGCGCTGGATTATGTCGAAACCGGGCGGGCCAAAGGCAAGGTGGTGGTGAAGATTCGATGAGTACGGCCTTGTCTGGAGGGCATACTGAAAATCCAGGCAAGGCATAACTTCTATACCAAGATCATTGAGGAAATATTGTGTAGCGGAAGGTCGACCGCTTTCATTTCTAGGAAGCCGCTAATGACAGTTGTTGGTTGCATAGCAGCCGCCGCTACGATTTTGGTTCGGTTCACTTCGGTCTATTTGACGACTCACTCCACGCCCGGCTTCACGCCGGGCGCATTATTTTCTAGCCGCCGTAGATTGCCCGCCGATTCCACATGCTGCGGATCGATTTGCAATGCGCGTTCAAATTCGCGGCGCGCTTCTTCTTTGTTTCCTGCCAGCAGCCATGCATAACCGAGGTTGTTGTGCACGCGCGCTTTGTTGGGGGATTGC
>JAQTZQ010000281.1 GCA_028687645.1 Rhodocyclaceae bacterium | reverse complement strand
GTCTCGGTCTTGACCACCTGCTGTTCGGTGGTTTTCAGATTGCCGTTGGCACTGGCCTTGGCGCGCAACAACTGGACGGTATCCATGACATCAGCCTGCTGCGCGAGAAAGGCATCGCCCAGCTTTTGCGTCCAGTCGAGCTTGTCATTCATTTGCTGCAACACCTGCGGCACCGAGGTCAGCGATTTGACCGCTGGGTCCCAGGTTTGATTGACCATTGCCCCCTCAAGCGCCTTGCCGGTCACTTTCGGATTGGCCTTGACCCAGCGTGCCGCCTGGACGACTTCCAGCGGATAGGTCGAGGCCATTAAAATCTGCGCCAGCAAGGCATCCGGATAGAGCGCTATCGGTGCCATCAACTGATCGAGTTCCTCTTGCGAGAAGGTTTTTTGTGCCGGCGCGACAGCCGCTGAGGCCGTCGGCGATGCCGTTTGATCTTGCTGCGCGAGCGCCGGGCTCAGCGCCAACAACATGGCCGCCAGTAATGAACCGGGGCGAAAACTCTTGGTATTCATTGAGTATCCTTGAATATTTAATGGGCTGCCCGCCACTTTAAAAATGGCGGGTGCGCAGCAAAATAAAGGCTTACTTGGCTTTAGGATCAGCCGTCACGCTCAGGGCCACACCTTCAACATAGGTCACTTCAACCTGATCGCCGATTGCCACATTCTTGAGCATGGCCGGGTCCTTGACCGCGACTTCAACCGTGCGCTTGGGGCCGCGCAGGGTCACAGTCTGCGCCTTCGGATTGAGACCAACCACGCTGGCAACGATCTTGACCGTCGTCTCAACGCTGCCCGACGGCTTCTCACCCGCTTTGGCACGAGTCATATTTTCTGACTCGACACGCTCACGAATACCGTTGTTAGCCGCTTTTTTCAGTTCGACAACCATGGCCTGCACATAGGTCAGCGTAACCAGATCGCCGACGCGAATCTGATCAAAGTTTCTAACCTCATCACTGGCCGGGATCACCATCTTGTTACCCGTGGCGCCTACAACCGTCACGGTGCGCGCCTTCTTGTTGATGGATTTGACCTTGCCCTGGAACTGAATCGCATCGGCTTCACCAATTTTGCCGGGTGCTTTGGCAACCACCGAGGCGGCCTGCGGCGCGTTCTGGGCATAAGACAGCAGCGGTGTTGCAAAAACCGTAGCCGCCAGCAGCAGGGAGATTTTGTTGAATTTCATTTTTTGCCTTTCAAGTTGGGAAAACAACGAATCCCCATTCTAACCATGACAAATTGGTTTATCGCCAGAGTTTCAGGGGCATCCTAGACACTTTGTGCCGACTTTCGCGGATTTTGGTAAGACAGGGTGACAAGCCAGACTTTGACACACTGTGTTACCAAGTCGCGAAGACATTTGGGCGGCAAGTCACGACAATGATTCCATCTCTTAATTTGATGTGGTCATGATGAAAAAACCGATTCTGACTCGTAAGCAGGCTATTGGCGGCGCGGTGTTACTGCTCGTTGTCGGCATTGCCATCATGGTGCTGCGCGGCGGCGGCCCTGGTGCTGTCCAGGTCAGCGCGGCTAAAGTCGTGCGCGGTGATCTTAAACCGACGCTGTTTGGCATTGGCGTGGTTGAAGCGCAGCGCAATATTTTGGTTGGCCCAACCGTCGCCGGGCGGGTAGCCAAGGTTTATGTCGAGCAAGGCGCTCAGGTTGAGGCCGGCACGCTGCTCGCCGAAATGGACCCGATTGATTTGAACGAACGCCTGAGCGCCAGCCGTCAAGCGACGCTGCGCGCCAAATCCTCCATCGCCGCCAGTCAGGCGCTGGCGCAAGAAGCTGAGAGCCGCAAGGCCACCGCCGATGCCAACGCCAAGCGCTACGCCTCACTGCGGGAACGTGGCTTTATCAGTATCGAAGCCGAGCGCAATAAAGGCCACGAAGCCCGCGCCGCCGGGGCTGCGTTGCAGGCCAGCCAGGCCAATATCGGCGTTTCCAGCGCCGATGCCGCGCGCCTTTCGTCTGAAGCCGCCGCGCTGGAAAAGCAGTTGGCCAATACCCAACTGATTGCGCCGGTCGCCGGTCTGGTCATCACCCGCGACCTGGAACCGGGCAGCACGGCGGTGGCCGGGCAAGCGGTCGTGCGTCTGGCCGAGAAAGATTCGCTGTGGCTGCGCGTGCGCATTGACCAGGGGCGCTCGGCCGGCCTCGCCATCGGCCTGCCGGCCAGTATCAAACTGCGCAGCCGTCCGGGTGAAAGCTTCAGCGGCAAGCTGGCGCGTATTGAGCAGTTGTCCGATGCGGTGACCGAGGAACGGCTGGTCATGGTGGCATTCGATCAGCCGCCGGTGGGCCTGACGCTCAACGAAATGGCCGAAGTCACCCTGACTTTGCCTGCGCGCAGCAACGCCCTGACCCTGCCACCGGCTGCTTTGGTCAGGCAGAACGGACAAACCGGGGTTTTTACGGTGGAAGACGGGCGCGCCAGGTTTGTTACGGTCAACGTCGGAATTCGTACCGAAAATGGGGTTGAAATTCTCAATGGCATTGCAGAAGGCGCGCAAGTGGTCACGCAAAAAGCCAAGCCCTTGGTCGACGGCGACCGCCTGCGCATCAGTAGTGACACTGGAGCGCGTCCATGATCAATCTGGCTGGCCGCGACATCGGCCATCATCTCGGGCGCTTTGTGTTCACCGGCATCGGCCTCGGGCTGTTGATCGGTGTCACGCTGACCATGGCCGGCGTTTATCGCGGCATGGTTTCGGATGGCCGGGCGGTAATCGCCGCCTCGGGCGCTGATCTTTGGGTGGTGCAAAAAGACACCTTGGGCCCGTGGGCTGAACCGTCGTCAATCCGCGATGATCTCTATCGCACCCTCGCCGTTTTACCCGGTGTGGCTGAAGCCGCAAACGTCGCTTACCTGACCATGCAGGTGCCGGTCAAAGGTCAGGACGTACGCGTCATGCTGGCTGGCATTGAACCCGGCGCGCTGGGCGAGCCGACGCAAATCGTCAGTGGCCGCCCCTTGCTCAACAGCCATTACGAAGCGGTGGCCGATCAGGCAACCGGCTTGAGTGTCGGCGATAACGTCACTATTCGTCGTCACGATTACCGCGTTGTGGGCCTGACGCGCAACGCCAAATCATCCTCCGGCGACCCGATGCTGTTCATTCCGCTCAAGGATGCACAGGAAGTCCAGTTTCTCAAGGATAACGACAGCCTGGTCGCCGAGCGCGCCCGTACCGCCGCCAACCCGTCGCTCAACCGCCCCGGCGTGCCTGGGCTGCTCGATGCCGTGCTGGCCAGCCAAACCACCAGCCACAACGTCAATGCCGTGCTGATCCGCCTCACCCCCGATTATCCGGCGGATGAAGTCAAGGCCGAGATCGCGCGCTGGAAGCATCTCACCGCCTGGACGCGCGTCGATATGGAAGACATTCTGGTAGCAAAACTGATCGCCACTTCCGCCAAGCAGATCGGCATGTTCCTGGTCATTCTCGCCATCGTCAGCGCGGCAA
>JAQTZQ010000280.1 GCA_028687645.1 Rhodocyclaceae bacterium | reverse complement strand
CCCGTCATCCTGCTAACGGCAACTCAGTCAAAATGCCGGCTTCGATCAACGCTGCGTCAATTTCATGCGCCTCCTTGAGCGGACGCAAGCGCTGATACAGCACCTCGGCCTCCGGGTAATTGCGCCGCAGCAGGGCCAGCCACTGCTTGATGCGGCCACCGGCATGCACCGGCACGACCTTGCGCCGCACTCCCTGCCAATAAGCGGCAACGCCCTGACTGACTTCATCCCAACCGCCCACCTCCTCACCACGCACGCGGCGGGCGAGCAGCGGGTCGGCAATCGCCCCGCGCCCGAGCATGATGTCGGCGCAACCCGTTTCCTGCTGACAGCGGGCAAAATCTTCCACCGTCCAAACTTCACCATTGGCAATCAGCGGGATGCTGATTGAGGCGCGCACTTTATCGATCCATTCCCAACGCGCCGGCGGGCGGTAGCCGTCGAGCTTGGTGCGGCCATGCACAATCAACTCGTCAATACCAGCGACCTGCAAGGCCTGGGCACAGTCGACCGCACGGCTGGTGTCGTTGATGCCAAGGCGCATTTTTGCCGTAAAAGGGATGTTGACCGTAACAACCTCCCTGACTGCGCTGGCGATGCGGTTGAGCAACTCCGGCTCACCAAGCAAGGCCGCCCCGCCGCGATGACGATTCACCGTCGGCGCCGGGCAACCGAAATTCAGATCGATCCCGGCCGGCTTCAACGTCACCAGACGGCGCGCATTCTCAGCCATCAAATAAGGATCAGAACCCAGCAGTTGCACGCGCATCGGCGTGCCAGCATCGGTCAAGCTACCGTTCAACAATTCCGGGCAGATGCGCTCGAAGGTTTTCACTGGCAGCACATTCCCTGAAACCCGGACAAACTCGCAAATTCCCCAGTCGTAACCGCCGATGCGCGTCAGCACGCCGCGCAACAACTCGTCGGCGAGACCTTCCATCGGAGCGAGGAGAATGCGAGACATGAAACTTTCGGGCGAGGCGTTGAAGAGGCGCGATTATAATCCGCACCCATGCTGCGCTTAGTCCTCGATACCAACGTTGTTCTCGACCTCTACCATTGGGCCAATACCGATGCTGTGCCGATCATGGCGGCGTTGGAGGCTGGGCAAATCGAATGCTTCGCCGACGAGCGCACGCTTGATGAATTGCTGCGGGTACTCACCTACCCGCAGCTAAAAATGATGCCGGAAATGAGGGTTGACCGCTACAACCGCTACCGCGATCTGGTTCAGTTGGTTCAAGCCGGCGAAGCGCCACCGCTACCGCGCTGCAAAGATCGCGACGACCAAAAATTTCTCGAACTCGCCGCCCGTTGCGAGGCGGATATTCTGGTCAGCAAGGACAAGGCGCTGCTCAGGCTGCGCGGGCGGACGACCTTGGGGTTTCAGATTCTCCAGCCGGCAGCGGCCTCAGCACTGATTGCGTCGGTTTCTGTGGTTGATAAATAAAAGCGCTTTGACTGGCTCAACCCGCAAGCTCAAGCGTAAGCAGCGTATTTCCGCGAAACGCTTGCTGCCTTTTCCCGGTCAGCGCGAAAAAAATCCAGACTCAAGAGCCTGGATTTTTTTGGGCTGAAAACTGGCCGAGGCAGAAAAACGCCCCACCCCGCATAAGCCTCAGTCGCGCTACAGAAACTAAAAATCAGGGCGTTTCAATATAGAGCTGAGTGCTGTAATCGCTGATGGCAGGTTTGCCCAAAGACTGGTTCGCTTTTACGTATTGCAGAAAGGAGTCGGCGTAATCGAGATAGGTGTTTTCGTAGCGCGCACCCGTAATCCCTTTCAGTGTGAGGTAATTATCGCCGCCGCCTGCCGTAAAGTCGTTTGTGATGACTCGGTAAGTGGCGTTCAGGTCAAAGCTTACCCAATTGCCGCTCACATCCTTAAATTGCAAACCGGAAATACGCGCCCCTTTAACCTGGTTCATGTCCACACTCCAGCGTAATCCCGCAGCATACGGATAAGCGCCGGTACCAGTGCCAGTGGTACTAATGACTGAATCGACAGCATCTTCGAGGGTGGACTTGACCTCTGCACCCGTCATCGTCAAGCGAACCAGAACATTCTTGAACGGCAGCAGCGTATAAACCGTGTCCAAGGTGATATTCCCTGTGGCGACGTCGATACGCACACCACCCCCGTTCTGGATGCTGATATCGGCACCGCCAAATGACTTGCCTTGCTCAAGGAAAGCCTGAGCCACGAGTTGCTGGATGTTGCCGCCGTGGGCAATGACATCCGGGTCGGTATTGCATCCGGCCAGTTTGGAGCGAGAGGTATCACGCTTCGCCCCTGGAACGCGGCGCAAGCAAAGATCGGCGGCGGCGCTGCCAACAATTTGCGTGCCGATAGCGCTCTTCTGCGCCTTGAACGGTGCCAGAGTCTCTGTGGCACTAGATGACGCAGCAGTGACCAACAGCGAAGGAATTGCAGCGACCTGGCTGGCGTAGGCAGTGGCATCTGCGCTTGTTGCCGCAACCGAACCCTCCTTGAAACTACTGCCAATCAGGACGCGCGGCTGACCTGAACACGATTCGATCTGGTCACCTTTAAACTTGGTATTCAACTCGCCTACCGCATAACTGTACTGCCACGCCTGGACTATGCAGACTTGAGCGCCATCTTTATTGGTGGCGGTAGTCGGATAGCTGCCTGAAGGAGAGAGGCCAACGGTCTTGAGCGAATCAGGGCCAAGCAGCGTATGCGAATCGCCGCCAACGATGATATCGACGTCGGTCAGTTTTGGCGCCATCGCCTTATCTGCGTCATATCCCTGGTGGGAGAGCACAATAATTTTGGCAACCCCCTGATTCTTCAGCGTATTGATACTGTTCTGTACGGCGCTGACCTCGTCATCGAACAACGTACCGACATCCGGGCGAGACGCATTCTGTGTCTTGTTCTTGATGGTGACGCCAACAATGCCAAATTTCTTGCCACCGCGCTCAACGATGGCATGGGGCAAGATACGTGAGGCGAGCGGATCGCTGGCCACCGGCTTGACGTTTGAAGAAAGAATTGGCGTCTTGCAACTTCCCGCACCCAGAAAATCAAGGAACTTAACAAGCCCCTGGTTGCCGCTGTCGAATTCATGATTGCCGAGAGCGAAGGCATCAAAACAGACCGTGTTCATCATCGCTGCATCGGCTTGGCCGTCGGTCAGCGTGTAATACAAGTCGCCGGTGATGGCGTCGCCGGCATGCAACTTCAATACGTTGGGAGACTTCGCTGCAAGCGTATCAATCGCCGTCTTGACGCGAGCGAATCCACCTAAATCGACGGTCACAGTCTTGGTCGTGTTCGCTGCATTTTTCAACGTCAGCGTGGTGGTTTCGGCGTCAAGTCGCGAGTGATGATCGTTGATATGAAGAATGGTCAGCTCGGTAGTTTCCGGCGCCGCCGCTACGGCAGAGTCTTCTGAATCGGAATCGAAGCACCCGGTCAGCAAGGAGGTAAGCAGCAAGGCGCCGACCAA
>JAQTZQ010000094.1 GCA_028687645.1 Rhodocyclaceae bacterium | reverse complement strand
CGCGAGGCCAAGGGCGAGCCGCACCTGGCCGCTGCCCGCCTGGGTGCCCTGCCCGTGCCACCTGTGCTGGTTGAATTTTTCATCGCCCACGCCATCCGCCTTGCTGGTTATGAAGATGAGTGGCAATTGGCGCGCAAGGCCATCTCCTCCCTCGAATTTGACCCGCAGCATCAGCGCGTGATTGTGGCTTACGTCTGGGAACCGGCGCTGCTGGATCGCGCACGCAATTTCGCCATCAACCCGCAAGACGTCGCTCGCATCCGCAGCGCGCACGAAGCGCTCGCCGCGCTGCTCGACCACAAGGCACCGGGGAGTCGCATGGCTTTTTCGGAAGTGCTGAAGTCGCTGCTCAACGTGGGTGGAGAAGATCAACACCAGAACCGCCGTGCAGCCCTGCTTGCAGTGGCGGCTTACCTCTCAGAAAAGAATCTCGCGCAAGTCATCCCCGAGGCCAAAAACTGGCCGCGCGCCCGCCCCATCATGCTGACCCTGACGGGCCGTTACGACAGCGCCCAACACTTTGCGATTTCATCCGCGCTTGCGGCCTGGGCTGGTGAGCCGATAGCCGATGCGATCGGCGTATACAAAGAAATGCTGGACGCCCGCCATGGCGGAGGATTTTCCTTCGCCGATTTGGCGGCTGACCGCGCCGGCACCCGCTTTGGTGAGCAGCTAACCCGCCATCCGGAGCGCATCGATCAGCTGCTGGCCAGCGATTTCAGCGATAGCGACCTCGTCCCCTCCTTGAACGGGTTGCCTGAATATCTTTCCGAGCGCGAGTTCCGCCAGCGCTTTGGTGGCCCCGGCAAACCTGCCTACCAAAAAATGCTGAATGAAATTGAGCAGCGTCTGAATAAAATACCCCTCTATGAATAACGAAGCCCAATCATGATGCCAACTCCGTTTGCGAATATCGCTCCCCGCCTGCTTGGCCCGCTGCTCATCGCGGCGTTGATCAGCGCCTGTGGCGAGGCGCCCAAAGAGGCAACTAGCGCAGCGCTCGCCAAGCCTGCCCTGACGGTGACGACGACCACGCCACAAACGCTGGACTGGCCGCAGACCCTCAAAGCCAGCGGCAATATTGTCGCCTGGCAGGAGGCGGTGATTGGGCCGGAGATCAGCAATTATCGAATCACCGAGGTTAGCGCCAATGTCGGTGATCGGGTCAAAAAAGGTCAGGTGTTGGCGCGCATCGCCAGCGATACCGTAGAAAGTGAGCTGGCTGAAACTCGCGCCAGCGTTGCCGAAGCGGAAGCCACGCTAACCGAAGCGCGGGCCAATAATGAACGTTCCCGGCAATTGCGTGAAAAAGGCTTTTACAGCGCCCAGCAAGGCACGCAAACCCAAACCGCAGCAGACACCGCGCTAGCCCGCCTGAATGCCGCCAAAGCGCGCCTGCAAACTGCAGAATTGAAGCGTTCCAAAGCCAACGTGCAGGCACCGGACGACGGCATCATTTCAGCCCGCCTAGCCACGGTCGGCACGCTGACTCAACCCGGCCAGGAGTTGTTCCGGCTGATTCGCGGTGGGCGTCTGGAATGGCGCGCCGAAGTGACTGCTGGCGAAATTACCCGCCTCAAACCGGGGCAGATCGCCGTTCTCGAAAGCCAGAATGGCGAGGTGCTGGAAGGCACGGTTCGCGCCGTTGCGCCGACCGTTGATCCGCAAACGCGCAATGCGCTGATCTATGTCGATTTGCCGGCGCAGGCCACCAACGCCGTCAGTGCCGGCATGTTCTACCGTGGCGAGTTCCGTCTTGGGCAAAGCCCGGCGCTGACCCTGCCGCAATCGGCACTTCTTCTGCGCGAAGGTTTTGCCTATGTTTTCCGGGTTGACCGTAACAAAGTGACGCAGACCAAGATTACGACGGGCCGGCGCAATGGGGAGCGTATCGAAGTCAGCGGGATAGACGCGCAAGCTCAGGTCGTTGCCAGCGGCGCGGGTTTCCTCGCTGATGGTGACACGGTCAACGTCGTCGCAGCCAAGCCAGCGCCATGAACGTCTCCTCCTGGTCGATCCGCAACCCGATTCCGGCGGTGTTGCTTTTCATCATGCTCACCCTGATCGGCCTGATGGCCTTCAAGGGGATGAAGATTCAGCAGTTCCCGGATATCGATCTGCCCACCGTCACAGTCACCGCCAGCCTACCCGGTGCCGCCCCGGCGCAGATGGAAACCGAGGTCGCGCGCAAGCTGGAAAACTCGATTGCCACCTTGCAGGGCATCAAGCACATTTATACCAAGGTGCAAGACGGCACCGCCATCGTCACCGTCGAGTTCCGCCTCGAAAAGCCAACGCAGGAAGCGGTTGATGATGTGCGCGACGCCGTTTCGCGCATCCGTGCTGATCTGCCCGGCGACCTGAAAGACCCGATCATCGCCAAGGTCGACTTTGCCGGCGCGCCGATTTTGACCTACACCGTCGCCTCCAGCCGCATGGACGACGAGGCGCTGTCGTGGTTTGTCGATAACACGGTGACCAAATCCATCCTCAGCGTGCGCGGTGTTGGTTCAGTGGCGCGCGTTGGCGGCGTGACGCGGGAAATCCGGGTGGAGCTCGACCCGGCGCGCCTCCTCGCCCTGCGCGCCACCGCTTCCGATGTCTCGCGCCAGTTGCGCCAGATTCAGCAGGAAGCCTCGGGCGGGCGCGCCGATGTCGGCGGCATTGAACAATCGGTGCGCACCATTGCCACCGTCAAATCTGCCGAAGAACTCGGCGCCATGGAAATCGCCCTCGCCGATGGTCGCCGCCTGCGCCTGAGCGAACTCGCCACGGTGAGCGATACGGTTTCCGAACAGCGTTCTGCCGCCCTGCTCAATGGCGCGCCGGTCGTCGGTTTCGAGATCGTGCGCTCGCGTGGCGCCGGTGAAGTCGATGTCGCCAAAGGCGTACTCACTGCCTTGGAAAAACTCAAGGCCGATTACCCGGACATCACCATCACCGAAGCCTTCAATTTCGTCGATCCGGTGATTGAAAACTTCAACGGCTCGATGACGCTGCTGATCGAAGGCGCGATCCTCGCCGTCATCGTCGTCTGGTTTTTCCTGCGCGATTGGCGCGCCACCCTCGTTTCCGCCACCGCTTTGCCGCTGTCGATCATCCCGGCCTTTGGCGTGATGTATCTCATGGGCTTCACGCTCAATGTCATTACCCTGCTCTCCATGTCGCTGATCGTCGGCATTCTGGTCGATGACGCGATTGTCGAAATCGAAAATATCATGCGTCACCTGCGCATGGGCAAAACGCCGTTTCAGGCAGCGATGGAAGCGGCTGATGAAATCGGCCTGGCGGTGATTGCCACCACCTTCACACTGATCGCCGTTTTCCTGCCCACCGCCTTCATGAGCGGTATTGCCGGAAAATTTTTCGTGCAATTCGGGTGGACCGCCGCCATCGCCGTGTTTTTCTCGCTCGTCGTCGCCCGCATGCTGACGCCAATGATGGCAGCTTACATTCTCAAAGCGCCGACCAAGACTTACCACGAACCTGGCTGGCTGACGCATTACACCCGCTGGGCAACCTGGTGCCTCAAGCACCGGCTGCTCACCACCCTCGCCGCCCTGATTTTCTTCTTCGGCTCCTTTGCCCTCGTTCCGCTCCTGCCGACCGGCTTCGTGCCGCCCGATGACCTCTCGCAAACCCAGGTTTATCTCACCCTGCAACCCGGCAGCACCTTCAAGGAAAGTTTCGCGATTGCTGAAGATGCGCGCCGCATCGTCGAGAAAAATTCGCACGTCAAGATGGTTTATACCGCCATCGGCGGCGGTGCAGCCGGTAGCGACCCTTTCGCGCCACGCGGAGCCTCCGAGGTGCGCAAATCGACATTGACCATCAACATGACGCCGCGCAGCGAACGTGGTGGGGTCAAAAAGCAGGAAGTCGAACGCCAATTGCGCGAGGCGCTGGCGGTGTTGCCGGGCGTCCAAGTCAAAGTCGGGCTCGGCGGTTCCAACGAAAAATACGTCGTGGTGCTAGCCAGCGAAAACGGCCCGCTGCTTAGCGAACACGCGCGCACGGTTGAGCGTGAGTTGCGCACCATTCCCGGCATTGGCGCCGTCACCTCAACCGCCAGCCTGGTCCGCCCTGAATTGGTGGTGCGCCCCGACTTTGCGCGCGCCGCCGATCTTGGCGTCACCTCGGCAGCGATTGCCGATGTGCTGCGCATCGCCACCGCCGGCGACTACGAGCAAGGCATCGCCAAACTCAACCTCGCCCAGCGCCAGATTCCCATCATCGTCAAACTACCGCCCGAAGCGCGTCAGGATTTGAATCTTTTAGCGCGCTTGACCGTGCCCGGCAAAAACGGCCCGGTGATGATCGCCAATGTCGCCACGCTGGAGATCACCGGTGGCCCGGCCGAGATCGACCGCTATGACCGCCTGCGCAATATCAACTTTGAAATAGAACTCAACCAGCAGCCACTCGGCGACATCGAAAAACAGGCACTCGCCCTGCCCAGCCTGAAAAACCTGCCACCTGGCATCCTGCAAACCACGGTCGGCGATGCCGAGGCCATGGGCGAACTGTTCGCCAGCTTCAGCCTCGCCATGGCCACCGGCGTGCTGTGTATCTACATCGTGCTGGTACTGCTGTTCAGGGATTTTGTCCAGCCGCTGACGATTCTCGCGGCGCTGGTACTCTCGGTGCCTGGGGCGTTTCTGGCCCTGTTCATCAGCCAGACGGCACTCTCCATGCCGTCGATGATTGGCCTGATCATGCTGATGGGGATCGCCACCAAAAACTCGATCCTGCTCATCGACTACGTCATCCTCGCCCGCCGTGGTGTGGATGGCCAGCCCCCGCTCGACCGTTGGCATGCGCTGCTCGACGCCTGCCGCAAGCGCGCGCGACCGATCATCATGACCACCATCGCCATGGGCGCCGGCATGATGCCGATTGCGCTGGGCCTCGGCACCGATCCCAGCTTCCGCGCACCGATGGCGATTGTCGTGATCGGCGGCTTGATCACCTCAACCTTCCTCAGCCTGCTGGTGATTCCGGTGGTGTTTACGTTTGTCGATGATGCGATTCACTGGATTCAGCAGCATCTGCCGAAGGCGCATCAGTGATCGATCCGGGCAAGTACGACGCAGCGGTCATTTGGACATCGTGACGCCTTGGTTTAGGATAAATGCAAGTTTTCAGCGAGACCACCT
This sequence comes from Rhodocyclaceae bacterium, assembly GCA_028687645.1. Taxonomy (GTDB): domain Bacteria; phylum Pseudomonadota; class Gammaproteobacteria; order Burkholderiales; family Rhodocyclaceae; genus Azonexus. The sequence goes on along the minus strand of JAQTZQ010000094.1, from coordinate 9,282 downwards.
CCAAATGCATAAAACCAGATTCTCCCCTCGTCACTCACGTTGTTTGGCAAAATCCCTGTGCCTGGCCTTTGGGTTGATATCCACCCCGTTTCACGCAATCGCAGCAAACGATATCAAAGCCGGCCAGTACTACGAAGATGCTCTGACCCGATACGAAAAAAATGATATCCGCGGGGCGATTCTCCAGCTTAAGAATGCCTTGCAGATCGACAAGAGCATCCTTCCTGCCCAGGTCTTGCTGGGCAAAGCACTGCTTGCCAATGGCGAAGTGGCGGCCGCCGAAGTAGCGTTTAACGAAGCAATCCGTCTCGGCGTCAACCGTGCCGAAGTCATTGTGCCGCTGGCTCAGGCCATGGTTGCTCAAGGCAAGCAGAGCAAAATGCTGGAGCAGCTGAAGGTTGATGGCCTGCCCTCAAAGACGCGCTTTGATCTGTTGCTTGTCCGTTCGACAGCCTATGCCGATATAGGAAATGATAAGGAAGCGCTGAAAGCACTTGAAGACGCACGGCGAACCGAACCGCTTGACGCCCGTGGCTGGACGACTGAAATCCCGCTGCGTGTCCGTGCCCGCCAGTACCGTGAAGCCACCCTGGCTCTGGATAAGGCTCAAGCGCTATCACCGCAAAGCCCTGAGGTCAGTTATCAGCGCGGCACCATTCTGCATATTCAGGGCGATCTGGCCGGGGCCTTGGCTGCCTACGACAAAACACTCGATTTGACGCCGAAAAACCAGGAGGCGAGGATTTCCAGAGCCGGACTTCGCCTCGATCTCGGCAGACTCGATGAGGCGCGGCAAGATGCCGAAATAGTCAGGGAACAATCGCCCGGAGAGCCCAGGGGTGCCTATCTGCTGGCAATAATCGCCGAGCAACAAAAAGACCCCGGCGCCACCAAAAAGTGGCTCACCGCAGTGACTTCCCTGATTGATCCTGTGCCGCTCGACTTCATCCGTTATCAACCGCAACTGTTGATGATGAACGGCTTGGCTCACCATGGTCTGGGTGAACCGGCCAAAGCCAAAGCCTATCTGGAGAACTTCCAGCGCGTTCAACCCGCTACCCCCCTGGTCAAGCTGCTCGCCCAAATCAAATTGTCCGAAAATAATCCCAAAGGGGCAGCCAGCTTGCTGGAGGAGTACCTTAAAGTTCAACCAAAGGATGCTCAGGCAAAATCACTGCTGGCTTCCGCTTACATCGGTCAAGGCTTGCACCAAAAGGCCGCCCAGTTGATGCAGGAAGCACTGCAACAGCAAGACTCGCCGATGCTCAGAACAACGCTAGGCCTCAGCCTGCTGAATGCGGGGGATGGCAAGGCAGGCATCAGTGAACTTGAGGCAGCCTTCCGCAAGGATTCACGTCAGACGCAGGCCGGCGCCACGCTGGCAACGATCTATCTCAAGCGAGGGGAACATGCCAAGGCCACCGCCATCGCTCAAACACTGGTCAATCATGAACCCAAAAACACGTCGTTTCTCAACCTGCTCGGCTTATCTAGGGCCGCTGCACGAAACATGAAGGAAGCCCACGAAGCTTTTGAAAAGGCCCTCGCCATTGATCCTAGACTGGCGCCGACTCAGCTTAATCTCGCTCAACTGGAAATCAAATCTCGCGAATTCGATTTAGCTGAAAAAAGGTTGCAGGCATTGCTCAAGAACAATGAGAAAAACCCTGACATTCTGCTCGTTCTGTCGCAACTCGCCAGCGCTCGTGGACGCGACAAGGATGCCAGACAATGGCTAGAAAAGGCCGCAGACCACGAAGGAAACCGGCAAACCAGAGCAGGCTTGCGACTGGTTACACTGCACATGCAGGCCGGCCGGATTCCTGAAGCGGTCGCCGTTGCCAAAAATCTGACGCTCAAGACGCCGGAAGACATCACGGTTTTGCTCACCTACGCCAAAGTTCAACTGGCCGCAGGAGACAATCAATCTGCACGTAGTGCTCTCAGTGATGCTGCTCGCTATGCGGGCTACAACCCCCGCTCACAAACCGAAATTGCCGCTTTGCAACTAGCGGCTGGCGACCTGGCTAGCGCTCAGTACAGTACGGAAAAGGCACTCTCAAGCCAACCGGATAATTTCACCGCCCTCGCTCTCGCCACAGAAATTGAATTACGTCAGGGAGAACTGGACAAAGCTGAACGGCGGGCCAAGGGAATCATCGAAAAATTACCCAAACGCGGTGCTGGTCACATGCTGCTAGCCGATGTTCTCCGCGCCCGCAAGCAGAATGCCGCAGCCCTTGAATCCGATCGCACGGCACTGAGGGTCGAGCCAGGTACCATGCCTTTGATCCGGGTTTTCAATGCGCAATGGCAGCAAAACGAAAGCACACAGGCACAAAAACTCGCCGAGGACTGGTTGCGCAAGCATCCAGATGATCTGGTGGTGCATCGAGCGCTCGCCAATGGATATGCACGCCTTGGTCAGCTGGCACTAGCGCGCAAAGCCTATGAAGGACTACTCAAGAAAAACCCGGATGATACGGATGCCCTCAACAACCTGGCCAATATCCTGCTGCTGCAGAAAGATCCGAGCGCCTTGGCGATGGCTGAAAAATCCTATCAGGCAGATCCATCCAACCCCAATGCTATCGACACCCTGGGCTGGGCCTTATTCAGCCAAGGCCAGAATAACCGAGCACTCACCCTGCTCCGCGATGCCCGCTTGCGGGCGCCGAACAATCCCGAAATTCGCTATCATTTGGCAGAAGTGCTTGCAAAAACCGGACGAGTCGCCGAAGCACGTGAAGAAATCAACGGTGCACTCAGGATTTCGACTCAGTTTGATCAGGCAGAGGATGCAAAAAGGCTTTTGAAGCAGCTTCAATAGGCCAAAAACACCTGGGAAAGTGTCAGTTTTTCTTACACAAGACAGAAGCCGCTCTCAGAATAAAATCTCAACCTACTGATTAAATTGACATTACGATTTTTGGCGCAATTTTTGCTTTGTATTAGCCATGACAATTAAACCTTTCCGCAAGGTACAGGACATGAAAATTCCATCAATCACCAACTTTACGAAGATTGTTTGTGCCGCTTCACTGCTAAGCCTGTCTTTTGGTGCATCGGCAGCGACGACTTGGGCGGTAAGCGACTTTCTCGATGGCGCTAACGCCACCACAGCCTTAGCAAAAAATGTTTCCGGTTGGTCAACAACCGGCACAAACAACACCTTCGCTACCGCTTGCCTTCATGAATACAGTTCTGGATGGGGTGTAATTAACAGCCGTGAAAATAATGGCAGTTGTGATGCGGGAACCGGAGCCCATGCCGCTGATAATGGAATGGGTGTTGATTTATTTTTTATCGAGTTCGATTCTGCAGTCAATCTCACCAACGTCAAGATCGGCTGGAATGGCACCGACAATTATTCAAAAGACTCGGATATTAGTGTTCTGGCTTACACAGGAACTTCGTCGACAGCGCCTATCTCTGGACTTAAGATATCAAACCTGACTAACAGTACAAACGGTTGGACAAGCATTGGAAATTACGCAAATGTCGGGGCGATGAATGGAAATAGCGCTCAAGTTTCAACTGACATCAGTTCAAGCTGGTGGTTGATTAGTGCTTACAACAGCAACTATGGCGGAAACACCATCACTGATGGCAGAAACATAATTACTGACTACTTCAAACTTCTCTCAGTTGCAGGCACTGTAACGACAACGTCCAACGAAACCCCAGAGCCAAGCTCACTTGCTCTCGCCGCCTTGGGATTGTTAAGCATCGCTGGCTTTAGACGTCGGGGATTCCGTCGCTGATTGTTGAAACCTCGATTGCTTCATCCCCAAAGCGCCTCAAGGAGGCGCTTTTTAATCTCCGGATTTTGATGAACAATATTTTTGCCGGTTTACCGCCTTCGACCGTAATGAATGAGCAATTTTCCGAATTGCTCTCCCGCCCCGGCCTCAAAATCGAGCGTATCGTCTCAACCGGCCAGTGCAGTCCGCCAGACTTCTGGTACGACCAGCCAGGTGGCGAATGGGTGCTATTGATTCAAGGCGAGGCGAGATTGAGTTTTGCCGATGAGCCGGAAAGTCGCCACCTCAAGGCCGGTGATTTTGTCGACATTCCCGCCCATACAAAACATCGGGTCGAATGGACAGCGCCGGACCAAACCACGATCTGGCTGGCCATCCACTACGCCTGATCAGGCGCTCAACGAGCGCTTGCTGGCTGACAGCCAGTGCAGCATTTTCTCAAAAAGCAAATCCGGATCGATCGGTTTCGGAATGAAGTCGTTCATCCCCGCATCAAAACAGCGCTTGCGGTCTTCAGCAAACGTGTTGGCGGTCATGGCGATAATCGGCAGAAGCCGCCGCCCGGGCAAGGCGCGTATCTTTTGCGTCGCCTCCAGGCCGCCCATATGCGGCATCTGCATATCCATCAAGACCAGCCCGTAATCATTTTTCTGCACCATGTCCACAGCCATCAAGCCATCTTGTGCAACATCGATCTGGAAATTCAAATTAGCCAACAGGCCCAGCGCCAACTCGCGGTTGATGAAATCATCCTCGGCCAACAGAATGTGCGTTCCGCCAAAATCCCGACCCAGCACCTGCTCGGCATCAATATTGTGCTGGCTCAACACAGGCGGCTCTTTGGCCTGACCACGTTTCAAGGTAGCAGTAAACCAGAAGAGGCTGCCCTGGCCGGGAACACTGCTGGCACCCGCATCACCATCCATTAAACGGGCCAATTCGCGGGTGATCGACAATCCCAGACCGGTTCCACCAAATTTGCGCGTGGTTGAACTGTCGGCTTGCTGAAAGGCCGCAAATATTTGCTCCAGCGCGTTAGCCTCAATACCCATGCCAGTATCAGAGACAGAAAAATAAAGCGTCACCGACTGTTCGGTTTCGTGCTGAACGCGGGTGCTCAACGTAATCGAGCCCTGTTCAGTGAATTTAATGGCATTGGCCACATAATTCAGTAGCGACTGCGTCAGGCGGGTTGGATCGCCAAGCAAATTGGCTGGCAAATCGTCATTTTTGACAATAAGTTGCAAGCCTTTGGCGCTCGCCTGTTCAGCCACCATCGCCACCACATTGGCGACAATATCTGCCACCGAAACCGGCACGCGCTCGACGCTCAGACGACCCGCCTCAATTTTTGAAATATCCAGCACATCACTGATGATCCCGAGCAAATGCTGACCGGCTCGGGTAATACGCCCTGCCCGTTCAGCCTGGTCGGGAGACAAACCATTGCGCTGCATCAGGTAGGCCATACCAATGATGGCGTTGAGCGGGGTGCGAATTTCGTGGCTCATATTGGCCAAAAACTCGGCTTTGACCCGGCTGGCATTTTCCGCCGCATCCTTGGCTCGCATCAGATAATTGGCCAGTTCCAGCTCTTTGCTGACATCGCGCGTCAGCAGCGCAAATTGTCGCCAACCGTTGGCCGATTCAACCTCCAGTGACGAAAGCTCGATCTGCACCACGCTTCCGGTGCTGTGCCTGGCGGTATATCGCAATTTGTTGAGCGGTGCCCCCTGTTGCAAAGCGGTGACAATTTTGTCTGCCACATCGCCAAGCAGCGTCTTGACGCTGTTCGCTTCGACCATTTCTTCGGCGACGCCGAACATGGTGCGGGCATTGACATCCATCGTCCGGACGAAACCCTCTTCGTCCACAACCGTCACCCCGAGTGAGGTCGCCTCCAGCAATTGCTGACTATGTTGAGACGCCCGCTTGCGGCTCAACAGACTTTGCAGGCGCGCACGCAATTCAATCGGAATAACCGGCTTCAGGACGTAATCATCAATGCCCAAATGGAACAACTCTATGCGCCGCGAAGGATTGTCAAATGCCGTCAGGGCAAGAATAGGCGTCGCCCCTTTGGGCAAAGCATGACGGCGGATACGGTTAATCAGCCGTGATCCGGACATATGACCACCGAGAATCAAATCAGTGAGCACCAGATCGTATTCATACTCGGCCTGGGCGAAAGCCTCCCAAGCCTGGTCGGCATTCTCGAAGGCATCGACCATCAGCCCCCACTCGCACAACTGCATCACCATCAAGTCACGCTGGGTACGCACGTCTTCAACATAAAGCACGCGGCCATGCATCGGCTGATTGGCATTGAGAAAATGCCGGACGAAGGTGATCAACTCTTCAACGTCCTGCTTGCGGAATAATTCGGTAACGCCAGCAAGCATTGCCTGCCGAGCCAGTTCAGCACTCGGGCTGGCCGTCAGTAAAACAATTGGCGCCACCTGAGCACACCCCGACTGACGCAACTCCCTCGCCAGATCCTGCCCGTTGCCATCGGGCAGTTGGCCGGACAAAATGAAAAAATCGATGGTCTGAAGGCCAGCTCTGGACAGCGCCGCTTTTTGCGTTGCTTCATGCAAAATCCGGACACCACGAGCACGGCCAAAACTCTGCTGCAAAATGTCGCGATAAAGCGGCGTGCTATCTACCAACAGGATATTCATGACCCACCCCGGCTCACATTTTTTTACAATGTTAGCATTTCCACTTTGTCAGTAGTGGTATAGAAAAACCTATTTCCTGATCGGCTCATTGCGCCCGGAAAACTGATCACTCATGCGAAAGACCGCATCACTCAGCAGCCCTTTGGGATTTTTGCTGCAATAGCGATTGATATTCAGCTCCACGGTGCCGATTGAAACCACCGAAACCTGCTGGCTTTGCATGGCGTAGTTGTGGCCGCTCAAGGCACCACGCGCCCAGGCCAGGTAAAGCTGGCGCTGATCCGGGTCATCTTTGGATTTGGCCCAGGCAGCACAGGACATATCGTCAAGCCCCAGAACATTGAGCGGCGCAGCACTGGCCGGGGTGGCAAAATTCAAGGCGATGATCAGGAACAAACTACGGGGGAAACGCATCGGGTTTTCTCTCTTTGGGTGGGCATAGTGCGTGGTTTGATTATCCCACTGGTGCCCGGTTCGATAAACAGATGCGCAAAATTCTCGATCAGCCTTGTCCGTGCATGGTGAAATCGGCGAAAATTCAAGGTTAAACGTGGTTGACCGTAACAAACCCCATTCTTCAAGGATTTTTCATGTCCAACGCCGAACAGCAAGCCCAAGCACCGGTCCAGCAAGACGAAAACCAGCTCATCGCCGAGCGTCGCGCCAAGCTGGCCGAATGGCGCAAAACTGGCAAAGCCTTCCCCAACGATTTCCAGCGCGAGAACACCGCCGCCAAACTGCTCGATGGTTACAGCGAAAAGACGGCTGAAGAACTCAGCGAGATGCCCATCGAGGTCAAAGTTGCTGGCCGCATGATGCTCAAGCGGGTCATGGGCAAAGCCGCTTTTGCCACGCTGCAAGATCTTTCCGGTCGGATTCAGGTTTATATCGCGCGCGATAAGGTCAGCGAAGCGGTCTATGAAGATTTCAAGCATTGGGATTTGGGCGATATCGTCGGTGTCGTCGGCGTGCTGATGAAAACCAAGGTCGGCGAACTGACCATCAACGCCACTGAAATCCGCCTGCTGACCAAATCGCTGCGCCCGCTGCCGGACAAGTTTCACGGCCTCGCCGATCAGGAATTGAAGTATCGCCAGCGCTATGTCGACCTGATCATGAACGAGGAAACGCGCTTGACTTTCCGCGCTCGAAGCGCCATCGTTTCGTCGATCCGCAATTACATGGTCGGCCACGGCTTCATGGAAGTCGAAACGCCGATGATGCACCCGATCCCCGGCGGTGCCACGGCCAAGCCGTTTGTTACCCATCACAACGCGCTCGACATGCAACAGTTCCTGCGCATCGCGCCTGAGTTGTACTTGAAGCGTTTGGTTGTCGGTGGCTTTGAGAAGGTTTTCGAGATCAACCGCAACTTCCGTAACGAAGGCCTTTCGCCTCGTCATAACCCTGAATTCACCATGATGGAGTTTTACGAGGCGTATGCGAACTACCACACGCTGATGGATTTCACCGAAGGCCTGCTGCGCCACGCCGCGCGTGAGGCTTTGGGTAAGGAAGTTTTCCAGTATCAGGGCCGCGAACTCGACCTCTCCAAGCCTTTCCATCGCCTGAGCATTTGCCAGGCCATCCAGCGTGAGCAACCGTGCTTCACCGATGAGCAACTGGCTGATGTAGAGTTTCTCAAAACCAAGATCAACGCCTTTGGTGAAAAGGTCAAACCGGGCGGCCTCGGCAGCTTGCAACTGCAACTTTTTGAAGCCTGCGCCGAAGCCCAATGCTGGGAGCCGACTTTCATCATCGATTACCCGGTTGAAGTCTCGCCGCTGGCCCGTGCATCAGACAGCAATCCGGAAATCACCGAGCGCTTCGAGTTATTTATCGTTGGCCGTGAAATTGCCAATGGCTTCTCCGAGCTGAACGATGCCGAAGATCAGGCCGCGCGCTTCCACGAACAAATGAAGGCCAAGGATGCCGGCGACGAAGAAGCCATGTATTACGACGCCGATTTCATCCGCGCGCTGGAATACGGCCTGCCACCGACCGGCGGCTGTGGCATTGGCATTGATCGCCTGATCATGCTGCTGACCGATTCACCAGCGATCCGCGACGTCATTCTCTTCCCCTCGATGAGACCGGAATAAGGAATGCAAATCAGCCAATTACAGGTGGCCAACGACAGCATTCAGGATCGGCTGGTTTTGCGTATCGCCACACAAAGCAACGAAGAAATCCGCGTCTATATCACGCGCCGGTTTCTGCGCGAACTGTGGCCGTATTTGGCCACAATGCTCAGTGGTCACCTCGCCTCGCAACCGTCCTTTCCCAACGCTGGCCACGCAGGCAGTGAAAACCCCACGACTTTTGATCAGCCCTTCCGTGAAAAAAACCCCATTTTCCCCCTGGGCAGCAACCCGCTACTGGCCAGCGAAGCGACGCTGGAATCTGCCGGCGAAGGCCAGGCACGCCTGATCTTGCGCGAAGGCCGCGAGCGCAATTGCAACCTGAACCTCAACGCCGAACTGCTGCAAGCACTGTGTGCCATGCTGCGTGCTGCCAGCGAACAGGCTAATTGGAATATTGCACTGGATTACAAGGTGACGCGCAGCCCGATGATGAGCAACACCACTGCCGGCAAACGATTGCTGCACTAATACGAGTGCCCAAACTCGAACCCGCCAGGCTGCAATTCAATTCAGTTGGTGAACCCTATTCGCCAAGCTTCGACGACGTTTATCACTCCGCCTACGGCGGCCCGGCGCAAGCGCGCCATGTCTTTCTCGAAGGCAACCAGCTGCCGCAACGCTGGCAGGGCAAAGACCGCTTCGTCATTCTCGAAACCGGCTTTGGCTTTGGCCTCAATTTTTTAGCCGTCTGGC
>JAQTZQ010000279.1 GCA_028687645.1 Rhodocyclaceae bacterium | reverse complement strand
ATGACCGCCAATGCCTTCGCTGAAGATCAGGCGCGTTGTCTGGATGCCGGGATGAATGACTTTATCGCCAAACCGGTTGATCCGGATTTTCTCTATGTGACGATGTTGAAGTGGATGCGGCTGGCCACTAAAGCGGTTTAGACCAGCGCAGCTACCAGCGCGCCATTGATGGCGGTGGCCAAATGGGCAATTTCTTCGTCGCTGACAATATAGGGTGGCATTAAATAAACGGTGTTGCCGATCGGCCGGATCAGCGCCTCACGTTCCAGCGCGGCGCGGTAAAATTTGCGGGAAAAGTGCGGGTCGCTGGTGTCAACATCAAAGGCGGCGATCATGCCGCGCTGGCGCAGGTGTCTGACCTGTGGGTGATCAGCCAGCGGGGCAAGGGCGGCCTCAATTTTTGCCGCTTTTTGGCGGTTGACCGTAATGATTTGGTCCTGCTCGAAAATATCCAGCGTCGCCAGCGCCGCGCGGCAGGCCAGCGGGTTGCCGGTGTAGGAATGCGAGTGCAGGAAGGCGCGGGTGACCGAATCGTCGAGAAAAGCGTTGTAGATGGTATCGCTGCTCATCACGATGGAGAGCGGCAGGTAGCCGCCGGAAATGCCTTTCGACAGGCACATCAGGTCAGGGCGAATGCCGGCTTGTTCGTGCGCGAAAAAGGTGCCGGTGCGGCCACAACCAACGGCGATTTCGTCGCAGATCAGATGCACTTCGTAGCGGTCGCAAAGCTGACGGGCGAGGCGTAGGTATTCGGGGTCGTACATTGCCATGCCGGCGGCGCCTTGGACTAGCGGTTCAACGATCAGGGCGGCGATGTTTTTGCCATGCTTTTCGAGCTGGCCTTCCAGCGCCGCAGCGGCGCGACGAGCGACATCGGCGGGTGTTTCGCCAGCTTCGGCCTGGCGAAAATCGGGCGAGGGGATGACCTGAGCGGCACGCACCAGCGGGGCGTAGGCATCCTTGAAAATAGCAACGTCGGTGACGGCTAACGCGCCGACTGTTTCACCGTGGTAGCTGCCGGCCAGGCAGAGGAAGTTGGCCTTCTCGGGCCGGCCCATATTGCGCCAGTAGTGAAAGCTCATTTTCAGCGCGATTTCGGTCGCTGAGGCACCGTCGGAGGCGTAAAAGGCGTGGCCGAGGGTTCCTGCGGTCAACGCCGATAATCGCTCGGAAAGTTCAACCACTGGCTGGTGCGTAAAGCCGGCCAGCATGACGTGTTCCAGCGTTTCCAACTGCGCCTTCAAAGCCGCGTTGATGCGCGGGTTGGCGTGGCCGAAGAGATTGGTCCACCACGAACTGATGCCATCGAGATAACGCTTACCATCAAAGTCGTAGAGCCAGGCAGCTTTGCCGTGCGAAATGGGCACCAACGGCAAATGCGCTGGCGAGCCGGCGTCGGCGTGATGCTGCATTTGTGTGCACGGGTGCCAGACGGCGGCTTTGCTGCGCGCCAGCCAGTCCTGGTTCAACGACTTTTTCATCAATGCAGGGCTTGCGAATTGGCCCCGGCTTGTTCCGGCATTTCGGCGTGCACCAGTTCAGCCTCGGCATTGGGGAAGAGCGGCGCGCCACAATCGTCGCAAAATTCCATCGGGAAATGATGGTCGAGGAAAAGGACATCCTGAACCCCGGCTTCGCGCAGCACGGCCTCAATTTCACTGGCCGCATCGGTCGCTTCATCTTCAGCGCCGAGTAGGGGCCAGACGATGCCGTGGAAGGTATCATCTGCACTTTTAGGGCCAAGGCCGACGCGATATTCCTCCATGCGGCGGTCGTAGCAGGGGCCGACGACGGCGCGAATATCGGCCGGCATCAAGCCGAGCATGGTTTGCAGAAAAGCCACCGAAGCCTTGAGCGAATATGGCCGCGACAGGCGATCAGCATTGCGGCAAGCGGCGTGGTACGCATCCGGCAACAGCGGTTGCCAGGCGCAGCCGGTGAGCAATGGCTCCAGATTGGGGCTGTCTTGCTTGATCCATTCCTTGAGCGCACTTTCTTTGCTGCCATCCTTTTCATTCCAGCGGAACAGCGCTTTGCCGCGCGGGACGGCGATGCAGCCAACAAGGTAGCGGACGTCGGAGAGAAAACGATTGGTATCCGGCATGCCTTGGGTGTCAACCGCCAGATGTTCGCCGGTTGTCGTGGCTTGCCCCAGCGCCTGGGTTAGCTGCCAAGTATCGCAAAAGCTGCGCGGTAATTGATCCGGGCTGAAAAGGTAGTTAGCCAGTGCGACTCGGGCGTTGGCACCAAAAACGTGGGCGCCCAGATGGGCTGCCAATGCCGTTACCGTGGCGCTTGGCAAGACGCAGGATGGAATCGAAAAGCGCGACCAGGCGAGCACCGGCGCAGCAAACAACTGGATATCGTAATCCGCCGCTTTGAACGCCAGATGGCCCGTTTCGGCGCATGATTCGACCATGTCGGCGAGTTCGTCATGGGCGCGTGGATTGGCTTCAAAAAGACGGTCGAGGGCGGTGTTGACTTCGTCTTCAGCACCGTTCTTGAGCAGGCTGGTGACAATTTCAGCAAGCTGGGTTTCCCAGTAGCTATCTTCCAGCTTGCCACCGGAATCGGAGAGACCGATGGCCAGGCGCTGAAGCTCAGCTGCATCGCGCGAAAGACGGTCACGCGAGCCGAAGCGGGTTCGTTTCATGGGGTTTCCAGAAAATTCAAAGATCGAATTTTACCAGCGCTAAAATCCAGCGCATCCCAATGCACAAAATTGAAGCCATGCTGATCTTCCTCTCTCCCGCCAAATCACTCGATTTCAAGACGCCGCCGCATGTGGCGGCGTTCACTCAGCCGGTTTTTTTGAAGCAGTCGGAAACGCTGATCAAGCAATTGCGTAAGCTCTCCCCGGCGGATATTGCCAACCTGATGGATTTGTCCGATCCGCTGGCCTTGCTCAATTTCAATCGCTACGCCGACTGGTCGCTGCCCTTTACGCCGGAAAACGCCAAGCAGGCCATTCTGGCTTTCGATGGCGATGTCTACGATGGCTTTGCCGCCAAGCACTTGAGCGCCGACGATCTTGAATTTGCCCAAAAACAGGTACGCATCCTCTCCGGCCTCTACGGCATGCTCAAGCCGCTCGACCTGATGCAGCCCTACCGGCTGGAAATGGGTACCAAGTTTGCCAACAAGGCGGGTAAAGACCTGTACGCTTTCTGGGGCGAACAACTGCTGGCTTCAATCAATGCCGAACTGGCCGAGATGGCGCGACCTGTTGCGGTCAACCTCGCTTCCGAGGAGTATTTCAAGGCGGCGGTTGGGCGCAAAATCAACGGCCAGGTGATCCAGCCGGTGTTTGAAGACTGGAAGGGCGGCAAGTACAAGATCATCAGCTTCTACGCCAAACGTGCGCGCGGCCTGATGACGCGCTTTGCCACGGTTAATCGGCTGAGTGAACCGGAAGGGTTGAAGGACTTTGATTACGACGGTTATGCGTTTGAGCCGACGGTGTCTGATGAAAAAAGCTGGGTGTTTCG
>JAQTZQ010000278.1 GCA_028687645.1 Rhodocyclaceae bacterium | reverse complement strand
GGTGCCTTATTTAATTTCCGGTACTTGGAAATTGACGTGAGGTTAAATAGTTGTTGTTGCATGATGGTCTCCGTGCTACTTGATGATAGATTTCTGACTTGGAATTTGGCGAGTTAGCCAAGTTCTTTGTAGGTATATCCGATATTTGGCGAATGGAAGATTGATACTCGGATATCGGTATCGGAATTTGAATCCCGGCCACAAATCCATCCGAACGAGACAAAGTTACCGTCGCCTCTGTACTTGCCTTTGTGCTTAACGCGATAGCCGTTCAATCGGATGTACGCTTTCATTTTCTTATTCCCCGCTTTATTTGATGTGTTGATTTTATTAGATAGACGCATTTATCTAAGGCGAAATTGCGTTTAAAAAATCGCTTAGGTTAATTGGTGTTTTGTCTAAAATTCAGTCATCGGGAATTAATCGGGTGGCTGAAATGGGAAATAACCTAGAATTATTTAATCAGAAATACAAAGCATCGACACCGTTTGATGGTGTTTATGTGGGTCGCTTGATTGGTAATGAAGGTAAGACCAGAAAGCGTTTTCTGATTGATGGGGTGATTGCTCCCGCTTTGCCTCTTGAGCTAAGTGGTTCCCGCCGTAGTGGCTATCGTGTTGGTCAGGTGATTGAAGTGCCGGGTCATGCGGTAAAGCCGACTGAGGCCAATGGAACTGATTATCTGTCGGCTGTGAGGAATCAGATTTCCGAGTGCAAGAATAAATCGGATGTTTTGGCGAATGCTTATTTGCAGGTTCTTGTAGAGCTGCAATCGGAAGAGTTTTATTGCGCCTAAATTTGCGGATTAATTGCTCCCATCTTCGATGTGACGAATGCGCCCAACCATTAGAATATTACGAGGAAAACAAATGCAAGTTAAAACGTCTGAACTATCTGGCATCCAGCTTGATTACGCGGTAGCGATCTGTCTCGGTGGAATAGATTTCCATTACGACACTGTTGCCACTTATTGGATAACCATAGACGGCAAAGATCGTGCGCTGTCGAAGTCTTGGGCGCAAGCTTTTGCACCATCAACCGACTGGTCGCACGGTGGGCCGATCATTGAGCGGGAGCGGATCGACGTATTCAGCGTTCGCAATGCTACTAATTGGTGCGCTCAGTCAGACATGCGGGTTTTTAACGGATATGGCCATACACCCCTGATTGCCGCCATGCGTTGCTACGTCGCCAGCAAGCTAGGTGATGAAGTCGAAATCCCTGACGACCTTCTTTGCTAAGCGCCTTGCTGGATTCAATTTCTTGGAGATTCAAATGATTGGTAATGCTGCTGTTCCTGATTTGCTGGTGAATGTTCGTCGCGTTGGTGCTCCGGGTTGGAGCGAGATTCGCATTTCTCCCAACTTGACGGATCGTTGGGGCAACCTGAATTTTTATGCCGAGGAAAAGAAGCCGCTGGCTCCTTTAGTGGAGAACCCTGATTTGCTGGAAAAGCTCTGTGCTCAGATGTGGGACGAAATCACTTTTGTTGCGCGGATGGATGGCCAGTACGGGATTCTCTTTGAGGTCGAGTTCTGCTCGAAGGAAAGCGAAGAGGGGATTGCCGACAATTCCGGCGATGAGGACTCTTTGAAATCGCACAAGGAAGTTGTGGCTGCACTCCTGAGTGGCATTGCGGCATTGGAGCCTTGTTTTCCGGGTGTGATGTTCTGCGTGCCGGAAGAGGGGCAGATATGTGAAGACCGTCCTGCGGTGTGGGCTTTTGTGCCGGATGGCAAGTTGTCCGATGAAGATCGGGCTGCGCTTGGTCGTTCTTTGCTGGCGCTTTGAGTAATGCGCAGAGACAAACGCTTTCGCCTTGAGACAATCGACCCGGACGGGGTTCGGTTCATTCTCTACCTGAACAACTTTGAGTCGCTGGATTTCAGCCGGCCTTATTTCTTGGTCGATTACCGCAAACGTCGTGAGCACAAGCACCTGTGGCCGCACTAATAATGGCTGGCGATTCATTATCGGGGTAGGAAATCGATTTTGATTGCCGCTGTTTTCAGGGTTTCGCAGCGGGAAAGATTGTTGCTGGCGGTGCGACCATGGTGCCAGAGGACGAGTTGGCAGCTTTCCATTTGGACAGATCGGGGTGGTACCCATAAATCACTTAGGTAAAGCGCCATTTTTCGTAGACTGAATGCTGTCGAGATAAATAATTGAGGGAAACGAAATGGCGGCATTCAAGGCGGGTGATCTGGTTGAACCAACTGAATCGGTGGCTGCTGCGTATAGCGGATACGGGCTCAATCCAAAAATGCATTTT
Source organism: Rhodocyclaceae bacterium (assembly GCA_028687645.1). Taxonomy (GTDB): domain Bacteria; phylum Pseudomonadota; class Gammaproteobacteria; order Burkholderiales; family Rhodocyclaceae; genus Azonexus. Next base: position 1,217 of record JAQTZQ010000278.1, on the reverse strand, counting down.
GAGCCTGGAATGGTTGGCGTTGTGCGGCATGTGGATAGTGATGGAACTCAGGTTGAGTTCTTCCATCCTGAAACGGGTTGTATTGAGGCAGTCAGGACGAAGCTGCTGAAGGCGGTGAAATGGCCGGGAGATCCGTTGCCGAAGGACACATTACAAACTGAACGAGGTTGGTGGTTTTGTGGATCATTGGACTGGAAGGGTGCGCTGGAATTACTGCGGGTTGCATCTGAGATTCGCCCGGACTATTTCCTTGATTTGACACCGGAGACATTGCGGATTCCGGGAGTTCACGGAAAGCGGATCAGGAAGTTGGTGAGTGATCGCCCAAGAGTTGAATCGTCGCAGTGCGAGAGGGTGAGATTTGTTTCAACCAGCATCGCTGAACTGATTCAGCTTGTTGAGCTTCGCAGTGCGAGCGTGAGTTGGAGAAGAACTTGTTAATTTGGTTGCTAGTGGCGTTGTTGCCGTTAGTGCTGTTGGTGAGGTGGGGCTAATGGGAAAGCAAAACAAGACAGCGGCGAGGCGGTCGTTCCCCGAGGTCAAGTGTCCGTACTGCGGTAGTGATGCAGAGATGGTCGGCGGCGAAGTGATCTACCCACACAGGACGGATCTGGCCGGCCTGAAGTTTTGGCGATGCGCGCCGTGCGAGGCCTATGTGGGCTGCCATAAGCCGAACCCGAAAATGGGGCACGACGGCACCCACCCATTAGGACGGCTGGCCAACGCGGAACTGAGGAAAGCGAAGTGGGATGCACATTCCGTTTTTGATCCGTTGTGGCGCGACGATGGGCCGATGCGACGGCGGGAAGCCTATGCCTGGTTGGCCAAGGGACTGGGGATTGGTTTTGAAGACTGCCATATTGGCGAGTTCGACGTGGCGATGTGTAAGCGCGTTGTTTTGCTATCGCAGTCGTATTTTGGAGGTTCGCGGTGAAGTGGATTATTGATGATATTCGCAGCGCGATGACGGCGCTTAGCAGGACGCACACCTGGATTGTGTTGGCGATGATCTCGGGATTCTTTCTGCTGGCCGTGGCGACGTTTAATTTTGCCCTGCGCTACGACGCCGTGCTGAGGACGATCAAGCACTCGATGAGCAGTTGCCGCGAGATGACCAACGTGCCGATTATTTTTTTGTTTGGTGGGATGATCTTTTTCCTGCTGTCTTCGGCGGTGGCTCTGGGTGAAGCGCATCAGTATTTTCACTACCGGGAAGC
>JAQTZQ010000093.1 GCA_028687645.1 Rhodocyclaceae bacterium | reverse complement strand
ATGGCTGTCGCCCGATCTGCTGGCCCATGTCTCGCCGCTCGGATGGGAACACATCAATCTCACCGGAGAATATCGCTGGCCAAAACCTTAGCGTAGGATTTCGCCCCCTCCCGCAAACAACCCCAACATGCCTGCCACAGGCATGCCGCAATCGGGGCCAGCCAAAAGCAAAGCTGCCTGGGGGGCGGCCGACATCATCCCCTTCACCGATGTAGAGCGCACCTGAATGGACGGGATGGGTGATGCAACACATCTCGATCGAACGACCCAGCCCCTACTGCAACTTGACGATGCCGGACGCATCGCCAGCATCGACCCGGATTTTTGGATCGGCTATGGCCTTGCACAAGAGGCGCATCAACGGCTCGAACGACTGCTTCGCTCGCAACGGCGCTCCCGGCCGGATAATCTTCTCCTGATCGGCGCGAGCAATAATGGTAAAACCGCCATCGCGAAGCGTTTCCTCGCCCGGCACCACGTGGCTGAAAATCCCCTTGCAGAGATCGCCACCATTCCGGTCGCGCTAATCCTGGCGCCCAATGGTCCAAAAATACCGGCTTTGCTGCGCGCCATCCTGCATGCGATCGGGCGCGACCCCCTGCCCCGCACCCAGGTGGCGGATCTGCGCGAGGCGGCATACCAGGGCGTGCGGGACGTTGCTATGCGCCTGCTTTTGATCGACGATCTGCACAACATCCGCGGGTCTGGCGTTGATAATATCCTCGTTGAACTGCGCAATCTTGGCTCCGCGACAGGCGTCTCGCTCGGCTGCTTCGCGACCAAGGAGATCGCTTATATTTTGCGGCGGGACGAACAGATGGCCAATCGTTTTGGCCTGATGACCCTGCCACGCTGGCGCTTCGAAGACGTCGAATACGCAAAGCTCCTCACCACTTTCGAGCAATGCCTGCCGTTGCGCCGGCGATCAAATCTGACCGAGCCCACCCTGGCAGAGCGAATTTTGGTCCAGGCCGAGGGGCTGATCGGCGCCATCGCCGGATTGCTGCGCCAGGCAGCGGTCGAAGCAATTCGCATCGGGCACGAGCGGATCGACGCCGCGATGCTGGCGCGGGTACACACCCCGTCACCATCGCGAATCGAAGCCCTGGCCAACCGGGTGGATCTTTGATGGCCGCCGAGGCCTCCGGCAGGTCAGACCTTTTCGGCCTCAAGCAAAACGCCGCCGCCAGGCTGCCCACGCATGATCCTGAGGTAAAGCTTCAGATTTTGTCCTATCTCACGCGCGCGGCCGCTTCGGGACTCGATCCCATTGCAGCACTGGAGGGAAACCTCGTGGCTTGGTTCGGTTCAAATGCCGGCGCCGCCTTGCCACCGGCGCGAGATTCCTTTCTGAGCGCGGATTCGAGACGCCTGGCCAGCGAGCGGCTCGTCGCCATCCACCAACCAAGCCTATGGCCATACCGCCCGAAGCGGCTGCCGGGCGAACTGTTCAGCTCCTGGCTGTGGCGCCTGTCCGTCGCCAGCCGAGTGGCACCCGACAAATTCGTCCGTAATGTGCCAGGCCTGCGCCTTACCGATATCGACCGGGACGTCGCACCGGCAACCCTTGAGCGGCTTTCGCAACGAACTGGCCAAACCACCAAGCACCTGGCGGCGGGCACAATAAATCCGGCATTCGATGCCGAAGACGACACCGATTCCGCGGCCGTCGAGGCGATGCTGTTGCAAGACGGCAGATGTCTAATTTTGCGCAATGCCAGCGCCTATCACAACAAGCGCCTATGCTGCATCAACTACTGTCCGCTCTGCCTTCGCACCGACCAGCAGCCGTATTTTCGGCGGCAATGGCGGTTCAACTTTAGTATCGTCTGCGCTGCCCATGGCTGCCTGCTGCATAACGCTTGCGAGAAATGCGCCGCACCGGTCGATTTGCTGGCTCAGCGCAACGCCAGGCGGCAGCCGCATTGCGCGACGTGCGGCGAAAAGTTTAGCAAAGCCAAAATCACCAATTTGCCCAAGCACAAACGCCAGCAGGATAGGGTCAACGCCATGCTGCTTTATCTTGGCACCTGCATCCCTGAGGCAGAGCGAAAGGTGCATCTCGACGCGTTGCTGACCGCATACCGGCCAATGCCCGGCGTCGCGATTTCCGCAAAGGCAAACCGTACGCCAAAGCTAAACGCCAAACATTTCTTGACTTGGTTCGGGGAACCGTTGCAGCCGGAGCACATCAAACCGCTGAGCTGGTTAGCAAAGGGTGCTTCCTATGATGTGGTCCTCAAAGCCCTCCACCAGAATGTCGATGGCAAATTGGTTTGGCGCCAGGCTGCCGGCTGAGGCCTGGCACCGTCTGCTGATCGCCAAAAACGCTGCTCATCATCGCCGAACCCGGCGGTCTATTCAGCGAGCGGCAGCACGGCGAGCGAAAACTCCAGTCCCGGCCATCGCTCTCGTACCGCGGCGATGACGCGCCACGGCGTCCAGTCGGCGGCGACAAATTTCAGAGACATGGAGACCTGGCCTGCGGCGGACGACCCGGCAGCGTCCGGGTTGGGCACCACCTCGACATGGCGCAGAGGCCAGGTTGTACCCCAGTTCGCCCATAGCCAAGCCAGACTCTCCGGGTGATCCGGCCCAAGCGCCAGGATTTTCTGCGGCACGGGGACCAGCGCATGCAGATCAAGCGGGCAAAGTTGTTGGGCCGGGAGAGCCTGCATTCGGGCTTCCAGTAATTCCAGCGCTGTTCGCATTTGCCGTGCCGCGGTGCGCGCCCCGTGCGCGGAAATGCCAGCGGCCCGAAATGCGGCATCCTGCGCCGACGGCGCGGGTGCCAGCAATTTCAGGCTCCAATCTTCTTCCAGGCGCTCGTAATCCAGCTGCCACGGGATCCGGCCCGGACCGGCGGCCGCATGCCGAAAGGCTGCGACTGCTTCCATCGGCCCGGTAACGGTCAAGCGATGCGCCAGCCAATCCGGACTTGGCAGGCAAAGAACGTCTGAGGCGGCGATCCCGCCGGCTGCGGAAGGAAGCCCGGGCATACCGGCCATCTGTTGATGCGGCGACTGATTTGGCAAAGCCGCCGACGCTTGTTCGGCTTCACGCAAGATACCGGGTTGATCGCCGCTGGCTTTGCGTAAGTGACTGAGGCGTTGCGGCCGGCCCATCGGCTTGTCTTGCCCCGGCGCGGACTGGGCGGCACTGCGGCCTTTGGTTTTCTTGACGGCCCTTTTTGCCTTGCGCGCCGGCATACCCAACATTCGCGGTGCCATGGCTCAAAGGCCCAGCAATTTCGCGGGGCTGCCGGTGACGAGTTTGGCACGCCGGACATACCCGCGCATCGTGCGCAAATCTTTTTGCCGCGTATGATCCATGATTTCTTCGTCGCGGGCGCCATTGATATAGGCCTGGGTGATGAACCCGGCCCGCAGGCCGTGCGGGCTCAGCCGCTCGCCGTTCGGTATTACCAAACCAGCGATCCCCGCACGCTTGGAGAGAATCTGACGCACCGCATCGGGATGCAGCGCCTGCAGGCTGATGCGGCCGCGCCGGTCGATCCCTCGAAATACCGGTCCACGCTGGCAGTCGGATATACGCAGCCAGGCTTCAAGCGACCGTACCGGGCAAGAGTCCAGTGCATTGCCGCGCGGGATGCCGATGCTCACACCCTTGGCCGTTTGATCACCTTTCCCTCTGGGGATAAATAACCGCACGCCATCCTGATCGAAGGTGACATGCTCGCGTTCGATCGCGACCAGCTCGGAGCGCCGGAGCGCCCCGGCATAGCCGATCAGCAGCAGCGCCCGATCGCGCAAGCCCACTGGATCATAGCCACAAGCGGCGATCAGCTCTTTGATTTCGGGCGTGGCAAGCGCAGCGGCTTGGCGCGGCGCGCGTCCAAGCTGACGTCCGATGCCCCGCAGCGTGTTGCGAACTTTCGAATGGCCTCCCGACCATTCCTGATCTGCCAGGCGATGCGCGCGATGCAGAGCAGCAAGACGGCGGGTCAGCATGCTGCTGGTATGGGTGGCGGCAATGGCAGCCAGATAGGCTGAAATTGTATCCGGGGCTGCCGGCAAGGCCGGCCAACCTGCCTCGCGGCACCAGGCACAAAAATGTTGCCAATCTGAACGATATGCGCGCAATGTCGCTGGTGCCAGCGCCTGGTCCGCGAAATCCATGGCGGCGGCAAGAGCAGCAAGCGCAGTGGTGGAGACAAGAGGGTTCGCCGGGCGTATCTCCGTCGCAGTCACCTCCCGGCTTTCGGGTGCGCCGTCAGGGTTGGAAGAGGCCAGGGCGGACAGGGAGGAAAAATTCAAATCAGACATCGGTGTCGTGGAACCCCTTGGTAGACAAGGATTGTGTCCTCGATTGTGGCAGAAGTCCATAGGACGTGATAAGGTACACTTATCGCGTACCAGAATTCGACCGAAACACCGCGAATGGCTTCCAATATAGAACAGAATCCCATACAAAGAACCATGTTCAAGGCCTCCGGCGACCAATTTGCGCGCTCTTGACCCGCGCAAATATCAGCCAGGCCGCCTTCGCGCACCTCGCCGGCGTCAGCCCGCGCCAGGTTAACAACTAGTACCGGGATCGCGCCCGAGTCCCGCCCTGAGCGACGCTGCTAGCCGTTGTGCTCCAACAACACTCCCCAGAGACGCTGGCGATGAACACAGGGGAGATATTATTGCCCCCCGCCCTCCCCAGACTCTCGAACACATAGTACAGTTTTTAGCCGTCAATCGCGTACAGAGTGCACATCTTAGCGCACAATGCCCGTGCACATACAAAGGGCTAGCCGATTGATTTTCATGGTGAAATAGTGAGATTTTCAAAGGAAGTCGGCACCGGCACCACATAGGTACTCACTACCATTATGGTAGTTTTTAGATATTCAGTATCCTAGAAGTATCTAGTATCAAAATGGTACCTGATATCAATACAGCACCAGATACTTTCAAGATACCAGGTATCACTTGACTACTAGATACCCATCAGATATCTGATATCCTCAAGGTACTTGCTTTTTAGCGGACACCGAATATCTGCTAGTTACCAGGCGTCACGAGGGTGATGCTATTCTCAGGCATCCCAGGGAGCTTAATATGCCGGTTATTGTGTTTGCCTCCAGCAAAGGAGGGGTGGGTAAGACCACTTCGGCTTTGTCGCTCGCCTTTGTCCTTGCGCATCATGGCGCCAAGACAACCCTCGTCGATGCTGACCCCAACGCACCGCTAGTCCGCTGGGCCGAACGATTTCCTGATGGTATTCCTCAATGCCTGACAATCAAAGCCGGTCTGGGCTCAGAGGCCGCCGAGATCATCGATGCGTCAAGTGACCCATTCACCGTGGTCGACCTTGAGGGGTCTAAAAACATTGAAGTCTCGGTTGGGCTCGGCCGTGCTGATCTTGCGCTGATCCCGATGAAGGGCTCACAACTTGACGCGGATGAGGCCGCTGCCGTTATCAAACTCATTAAGCGCCAGGAGATTGTTTTTCGGCGGCGTATTCCTTATCGTGTTTTCTTTTCCCAAACTTCGCCAGCGATCATGGATAAAGGCATGCGTGATATCTCCGCGCAGTTCCATGACCAAGGCATTCCGATGCTCCGAACGGCTATGGTTGATCGCGCAGCCTTTAAAGCACCGTTTAGACTTGGGGGGAGTTTTTACGATTTAACCCAGGCAGACGTCCGGAATCCCGACGCTGCCATTCTCAATGCCGAAGAGTTCGCTACCGAAATTCGCGACTGTCTCGTCTCTGAGGCGAACCTGGTAGGGGAGGGGGCAAATGCCTGATCACGTGAAGCCCACTGTCCAACCAAGGGCCGGCGTCAAGATCGACTTTGGTGCTGCTATTGAAGCCGCACCACCGCGGGCGAAGATCGACCAGATCACGGCCAGAGCTGCCGTTGCTGATGCGCGCGAAGCGGGTTTCTTGACCCGGGCCGATCCCGTTAAAATTGATGGCCGATCATTGCGGCGAACAGATCGGGTCGCACAAATGAACGTAAAATTGTCTCCATCGGTGCGCGACGCTTTCCAATCTGCTTTGATTGATTACATTCGGGGAGACAAGAAAAGAACGACCGAAGATTTCATCGAGTACCTTCTTAAACTGCATCAACAGCAGGGGGGCTAGATTGTAGCGCGACAAACGGGGTGAGAAACGGTCAGATTGACGTGCTCCCAACCCAGTGGGGAGAGATGGGCGAGAAGATCATCGGGCACGCGCTCGGTTTTGCGCATGGTTTCGATGGCACGGGCGAGATAGCGGGTATTCCAGAGGATGATGGCGGTGACAATCAGGTTGAGGCCGGAGGCGCGGTGCTTCTGGTTCTCGAACGTCCTGTCGCGGATTTCGCCGAGCCGGTGAATGAAGACCGCCCGCGCCAGGCTGTTGCGGGATTCGCCTTTGTTGAGTTCCTGGCTGGTCTGGCGCCGAAGTTCAAGGTCCTCCAGCCAGTCGAGGGTGAACCGTGTCCGCTCCAGCCGGCCGAGTTCCCGCAGCGCCGCGGCCACGCCATTCTGGCGCGGGTATGATGCGAGCTGGCGCAGAATGAGTGACGCGGTCACGGTGCCGGTCCGGATCGATGCGGCGATCCTGAGGATATCTGTCCAATGCGCGCGGATCAGTCCGACATCGATGCGGCCGGCGATCAGTGGCTCCAGGGTGGGATAGGTGGACGGCTTAGCGAAACTGTAGAGCCGGCGGTCTTTCAGATCCGGGATGCGCGGGGCAAACTGGAACCCGAGCAAGGTACAGAGGGCAAAAACATGATCCGAGACACCGCCACCATCGGTATGGTGCCTGTGCGGGCCCGGCCCCGCCTCAGCTTGGTGGTTGAGCAGGCCATCAAGAACATGCACGGCTTCACTCGCCGTCGCGGCGATGACCTTGGTGTGGAAGGGGGCGGAACGTGTCAACGACTTTGAGACACCCGGGTTGGTTAATTAGGCTTGAACTTTAAGCTTTGCGATGGGCGGGTTAATCCAGGCGGCGGTTGGCTTGCTGGGTGGTTTTGGTAATTTGTTGACGAAGCGCTCGGGGTTTTGGCTGAAAGCGTGGTTGAGGGTGACCTGGCGTGCGGCGTAGACCTGATCGGCTTGACCGTAATGGACTTGGTTTGGTGTCATGAGGCCGATTCCGGCATGGTGGTGGTCGTTATTGTACCAGTTGAAGAAGCCGCGGCAGAAGGTTTTGGCGTCTTCGATGCAGCCGAAGCGTTTGGGAAATTGCGGCTGGTATTTCAGGGTTTTGAAATGGGCTTCGGAGAACGGGTTGTCGTTTGAGGTATGCGGGCGGCTGTGTGATTTGGTAACCCCGAGGTCGGCCAGCAGCAGGGCGGTGGCTTTGGCTTTCATCGGGCTGCCACGGTCGGCATGCAGGGTGAGTTGGTCTGGTGGCACATGGTGTTTTGCGATGGCCTCATTGAAAAGTGGCTTGAACAATGCAGCAGTTTCGGCATCGGCGATGCACCAGCCGACAACACGGCGGCTAAAAATGTCGAGGATGACGTAGAGATAGAAGTAGGTCCATTTGGTGGGGCCCATCAGTTTAGTGATGTCCCAGGACCACACCTGGTTGGGGCTGATCGCGAGGAGTTCCGGCTTTTGGTACACGGGATGGCGCAGTTGGCGGCGGCGCTCACGCACTTCAGCATGCTGGCCGAGAATACGATACATGGTGCGTATTGAGCAGTGGTAAATGCCCTGGTCGAGCAGGCTGGCATAGATTTCCGCTGGCGCCTGATCGGCGAAACGGGGTTCGTGCAGGAGACCAAGAACCGTTTGCTGTTGGGTGGTGGTCAGCGCCCGCTGCGGCCGGGGGCGTGGACGCGGCGGCAGCGGCGGGTGCGTCTGATATGCACGCCGGCGCTGCACGCTGGCGCGCGAAAGTCCCAGTGCCGCACATGCGGCTTTGGTAATCCCGCTGGCCGGCGCGAGAGCGGCGAGGGCGTTGGTCATGTCTCGTCGTCGCTGGGGTCCAGCGGGATCCCCAGCAGTGCCGCAATTTTTTTTTGAACTTCGATAATGGCCTCAGCCCGGGCGAGACGGCGCGACAGGCGCAAATTGTCGCGCTGGAGGGTGGCCAGTTCGGCGGCCAGCGGATTGGCCGGTTCGGTCTTGCGGCCACGCTTTTGCGGTGCCAGCGCGCCAAACGCACCGGCATCGCGCTGTCGGCGCCAGTCAGTCAGGGCCGAGGAGTAAAGGCCCTCGCGCCGCAGGATGGCCGTGATCCCGCCAGTATTGGCCGCCGCATCGGTTTGCGCCAGGATACGCAGCTTGTCCTTCACAGTAAAATTCCGGCGCGACGGCCGCTCAGATAATTCCGGCGACGTCACGTCAGTTGGTGGTGGTGGTAAAATCACAGGCATGATTGATGTAAACCTTCTGCGCCCTCAAGTGTAAATTCCCGGGGGGTATGTGTCTCATCATCATTGGCACGGAGGGCGCCGAACCGGCCGCTTTGAGAATGTCGTGCATCACCTGGGTTTGGCATTGGGTGGCCGACCAGCTGCCGGGCTGGCTCGCCGTCTTCTGATGCCGGTCAGCCGGGACACATTGCTCAGGACCGTTCGCAGGCATGCGGTGAGAGTGTCGAGTACACCGACCATCATCGGTATCGACGATTGGGCTTGGAAGCGGGGGCAGCGATACGGCACGGTGATTTGTGACCTCGAGCACCGGCAAATCATAGATATACTGCCGGACCGGGAAGCTGCCAGTGTTGAAGCCTGGCTCAAGGCCCATCCGGATATCAAGATCATCTCCCGGGACCGAGGCGGCGGATATGGTCATGCGGCGGCCCGCGCTCTACCAGGGGCACGTCAAGTCGCCGACCGCTGGCACCTCATGGAAAACGCCAGCCAAGCCTTCTTTGATGCAGTACGCAAATCGATGCGCGCGATCCGGGAGGCGATGGGTGCCGGTGAAATTGATCCAGCACTTCTCACCTGTGCGGAGCGCCTTCAATATGAAGGCTTTCTGCGTCGGCAGGAGGCGGACGCCGCAATCCGCGCGCTTGCCGATAAGGGGATGCCGATCAAGGCCATTGTGCGGGCAACGGGGTATAATCGAAAGACTGTGCGGCAGGTTGTACGTGGCGGTCGCAACGATATCTTTCGTAGCCGGGAGGCTACATTGACCCCTTGGCTTGCCGCACTTGATGCTGAATGGGACGCCGGTTGTCGGAACGGCGCCGAACTTTGGCGGCGGCTTCAGGTGCGTGGCTTTAGGGGCAGTTCACGTGTTGTTGCCGAATGGACGACACGACGGCGACGCAACGACGCCGCGTCCGGCAGTATCCCGAGCAAATGTCCATCAGCGCGTGTGATTACGCGCCTCATGACAATGGCGCGGGATCAGCTCTCGCGATCAGATGCGATTCTCGTTGCTAAGATAGAGGCAACGGTACCGGCTCTCTCGGTGGTGCGGGATCTTGTCGATCGCTTTCACAAAATGATTCAGCGCAGACGGAGCGAGGAGCTTCCTGCCTGGCTGGAACAGGCCAGACCAACAACACTCGCATCCTTTGTAAACGGTTTGAATGCCGACCATGAAGCCGTCGTAGCTGCTATCGTCGAACCCTGGTCAAATGGACAGACGGAAGGCCAGATCACCAAGCTGAAACTCATGAAACGTCAAATGTATGGCCGTGCCAAGCTCGATCTACTGAAAGCCAGGCTCATTCATCCATCAACACCCACACTGCACCAAATGTGAGTCAGAGCCAACATTGCACGCGATTTTACAGTTCGGTGATCCAACCTATGCCGACGCCATCCTCGACCGCCTCGTTCATAATGCCCACCGGTTGGAAATAACCGGGGACTCCCTGCGCCGCATCATACAACCCGTCGCTTGACCAGTAACCAAACACAGTGACATCGTTCAACCAACGATCAGGTGCTTCACCTGCGCGCGATCAAATCGGAACGCTGCGCGGCATCAGATCGGAATACATGCGCGCGATCGTCGGAATCCGCACGATGCCATCGAGTTGGCTTTCGCGCGCCAGCATCAAGCGTACGGCATGACCAATCCGCCAGGCTGTTGGCTGGCTGACCCCAATAGCCTCAGCCAGCCGGGGAGAGGATATTCCCTTGTCGGATTGCAGGATTAGCCACATTGCCGTCAGCCAAACCGTAAGCGATGCTCGATGGCCCTTCTTCCCCGTTTACTCGGAATGTGATTCTCGGTTTTGAAGCAAAAGAAGGCTTCGCACCGACATTATGGACGACGTTAACGACGATGCTAAGGGTGTTTATCGGCGTGTTGAGGTTCTGACGGGTCCGGGCCGGCGGCGGCGTTGGTCTGATGAGCAGAAGGCGCTAGTCGCGGCGGAGGCAATGGTGCCGGGTGCGGTGGTCGCGCAGATAGCGCGACGCTGGCAGGTTTGTGCCAGCCAAGTTTTCGCCTGGCGGGGTGCGGCATTGCGGGCCACGTCCGGCAAGGTGCCAGCCATCGCGCCGACTTTTGTGCCAATTGTTGAGGCCGCGATGATACCTGGTCGGGCACCGCCCATGCCGGCACCATCACAGGTAGTGGAGATCGAGATAGAAACCGGTGGTGCCAAAATTCGTGTTGCGAGCGGCGTCGACACCAAAACACTCACCGTGGTGCTGCGAGCGGTGCGGGCGGCGGCTTCGTGATCGCGGTTCCATCCGGCGTGCGGATCATGCTGGCGACACGCCCGGTGGATTTTCGCCGCGGCGCGCATAGTCTCGCTGCCCTGGCCGCCGCCAACCTTGGCCAGAACCCGTTCGATGGAGCGTTGATTGTGTTCCGGGCGAAGCGTGCTGATCGGGTAAAAATCTTGTTTTGGGATGGCAGCGGCCTGGTACTGATTTGGAAGCAGATTCAGCACGGCGCCTTTCGCTGGCCACCCATCGTGGACGGCGTGATGAAGCTGACATCGGTGGAATACGCGGCATTGTTTGATGGCCTGGATTGGGCACGAATAATTTCCACTCAAAGGATTCCCACACCGACTCAGGCGGGCTAGACTCGTGGTGCGATGCAGGCCGATGGCAACCCGATCCACACGCTTCCTGAAGATCCCGCGATATTGCAGGCATTGTTGCTGTCGGCTTGGTCCGAGCGCGACCGTATTGTGGTTGAGCGTAACGAACTAGCAGAACAGAACGAACGCCTGCATTACCTGCTGCTGAAACTGACCCGCCTCAAATTCGGCACCAAATCCGAGCGCCTGCCCGATGACCAGTTGCAGCTGGCTCTGGGCGACGTTGAGACCGCCATCGCGCAGCTGGAGGCGCAAGGAGAAAAACGCGACCCAGAGCATAAGCGGGAAGCAGTTGCCAAACGCCGGGCAGGTCGCGGTGCCTTGCCGGCGGATTTACCCCGTGTCGAAATAACGCTGGCGCCGAAAGATACCAACTGCCCCTGCTGCCGGGCGGCGATGACAGAGATCGGTCACGACGAATCCCAGCGGCTTGACGTAATCCCGGTGCAGTACCGGGTGATCGTGACGCGGCGGCCGAAATTTGCCTGCAGGGCTTGCGATGGCGTGGTGGTGCAAGCGCCAGCCCCGGCGCGGCTGATCGAAGGCGGCATCCCCACCGAGGCGCTGGTGGCGAACGTCATGGTCTCGCGCTTTGCCGATCACCTGCCGCTGTATCGCCAGGCGCAGATCATGGCCCGGCAGGGCGTTCTGATCGACCGCGCGACTTTGGCGTTTTGGGTCGGCTATGGTGCGGCCGAGATGGCGCCGGTGGTGCGGCGGCTGAAGGAGATCGTGCTCTCGTCTGCGCGAATCTTCGCCGATGAGACGACGATGAAGGTTCTTGACCCCGGCCGCGGCCATACGAAACAAGGCTATTTTTGGGTGGCCGCCCGGGATGATCGGGCCTACGGCGGTGCGGATCCGCCGGCGGTGATTTACCAATATGCCACCGGCCGGGCCAAGCGCCATGCCGATGCTTTGCTCGGCGGTTATCGCGGCATCGTGCAATGCGATGGCTACAATGCCTACAAGCAACTCGCCGGGCCAGCGCGTGATGATGCACCGGTGACGCTGGCATTTTGCTGGAGCCATGTGAGGCGCGGTTTTTACGACCCGGCCAAATCCGGCACGTCGCCGGTCGCAACCGAAGCGTTGGTGAGGATCGCCGCACTCTATCGCATCGAGACCGAAATCCGCGGCAAGGACCCGGCAGAGCGCCTCGCCAAGCGCCAGGAACTCAGCCGACCGCTGTTGAAAGATCTACGGCTTTGGTTCGAGGCACAGCTTAAGACTTTGCCAGCCCGCAGTCCGATGGCCGAAGTGATCCGTTATCCACTGAACCACTGGCACGGCCTGGAGCAATTCCTTGCCGATGGTAGCATCGAAATCGACAACAACACCGTCGAACGATGCATGCGCCCGATCAAGTTATCAAAAAAGAACTCGCTGTTCGCGGGTTCTGACGAAGGCGCCGAAAACTGGGCAGCCACCGCCTCACTGATCGAAACCTGTAAGCTCAACGGCGTCAACCCGCAGACCTACTTTACCGACCTGCTGACCCGCCTCGTCAACGGATGGCCCCAGGCGCGCATCGACGAACTTATGCCCTGGTGCTGGAAACCGACAGCCACACCCTGACACAAAAGTCAAAGCTAAATCATAGGGCCGCAGAGCATCGCTTACGCCAAACCCGCAGGGGCAGCTTTGTCGCGTGCAGTGGCGTGTGGGTCGTCACGGTGAATTGGTGGCGGCAAGCGCCATTCGAGCACTGATATAAACCGGGACGAGCTTTTGCGCCGGTATCACGTCCAGCCAGGGCAATCGATTCACGGAACCCACAGGCTGGGCAAATTCTGCCGCGAGGCCACACCATCTGCTCCAACAGGTGACGACATCGTTCTTCGTTACGAAGTGCCTCCACCATGTCGGATACGGTCTTGATCCTCGAAAGAACCGCGTGATGCTCGCTGGGCATGAGTTTTGCGCTCCGCTGATATCCCGATTCTATCGATGATTCTGAGGATAATCAAAGGAAATGCTGTCTTTGGTTGATAAAGGCGTGTAGGAAAAATGGGCCGTTCGTTACTTCGGGCCAATCTGATCACGTATATTTCCTCATATAATGGAAACATCGTTTATAAAATCAAAAAACAAATCAGATTACCGTTGTGTCGAGACTGGTCGATCCAATACAACTGTACTTCTCAGAGGTGACCACGACAAACCGATTACCACCGGCCCGCTTGGCCGAGTACATGGCTTTGTCCGCATGTATTAACAAACTTTCTGAATCAACGAAATCTAAGGGGTATACCGCCGCGCCGACGCTTGTGGATATCTCAACGAGATATCCGTCCTTCTCAAATTTGGCAGTCAATGAACTGACGATTCTCCCTAGAATCATTTCAACACTAACGAGGGATTTAACGTCTTCAAGAAGAACCACGAATTCATCCCCGCCCACGCGCGCGATCATATCTGTGGTTCGCCCGGCCTCCTGAAGTTTCTTGGCCGTCTGAATAAGAATTTTGTCTCCCGCAGCATGGCCAAATACGTCATTGAGGCGCTTGAAGCCATCAAGATCCAAAACCACGACAACCAGCAACGTTTGATGGCGCGCGGCACGTTTCTGCGCCTCCTCAAGCCGGATCATCAACTCGCGACGGTTAGCCAGACCGGTTAAGGGATCGTGTCGAGCAAGATTTCCAAGTTCAATTTCCAATTTTTCCCTATACAGCAGGGAACCAAGCAGAGCGGCAAACATTTTGACCACGACGAGTGTCGATTCGTCAGGTTTTACCGCCTTGTGCTTTAACCAAGTAATTGCGACGGCACCGATATAGCCATCTGGCCCAGGAAGCGGAAACACCAAGTTCGACTTCAAGCCACTAGCCACAAATTCTGGCATCGAGTCCATACTATTTTGATAATCTTCCGTAAAAAGATAAGCTCCAGTGTTCAAGACGCGGCCAACCGTACCTTTGGTGGCAGAGAAGGTAAATGTAGAAATAGCCTTCTGGTTCATAAATTCCAAACCGTAAAACAGTCTGTACCTTAAATATTCAGGTCCGTCATAAACAATGAGAGCTGCGCCATCAGCCTGCAAAAGACTCGCAAGACTAGACGCGGATGAACTAAAAAATTCTGAAAAAGAAAAAATTTGCAAAAGGTCAGTTGCCGTCGTTACGGCAGCTTTCCAGAAGCTCTCGGGATCGGTAATCAAAGCTTTCGAGCGGTTAATCTCTAAATTCAATTTGACCTCCCGCTGTGAATAGCCCGCTGTTTGTCCCGGTAACGGCTGAATAAAGTTCCGCCTAACTGGGTGCTTAAGGATCCATTCTAAACGAAAACAAACTTCAAACCAAGATATATCGATGCGGTCTGGCTTCCGCCGTCTTCGGTCCCTGACCGTATCGGCCTGTGCGGCTGAGTGGAACAGAAAAGTAGCATAAGGCCCCTATCCCGCGATTACGCGGTGGATCGTCGCTGGGTGGACGTTGAAGATCCTGGCGACGGCGCTGATTGATTTCCCGTCCCGGACGAGCTCCCTGGCGAGCTCTTGCTGATCGAGAC
>JAQTZQ010000092.1 GCA_028687645.1 Rhodocyclaceae bacterium | reverse complement strand
ATGTTGACCAGCGCAATAAAAAATACACACAAAATCAAATAGGACAGGCCGTGACTGGAGATTTGCTGTAATTCCTCGGCATGCGTAGCGCGTTTGCTGCGGCCGTTTTCGGTAACAATGATTTCCAATTCCAGCAAACTGACCAGCTTCATTTCCACCCTACCCTTGCCGGGCATTTGTTCCGCCACCAAGCGAACCATTTCCGCGAACGCCTCGCCGGGCAAACGGCCGTCACTGCTCCGGTTCCAGTCATCATATTGCTTGGTAAAGGCGACGATCTGCTGCCAATAGCCCAGGGACTGCACTTTTGATGTCAATCGCCCCTGGATGCTTTCGATTTTGTCGAAACGGATATTGCTGTCGATATGCTTGGTCAGTCGTCTGGACAGGGAATCTATGCCGCGATCGAATTTTTCCAGAGTTTGCTGATAATCTCGAATCATGGAGCCAAACAGGTTGGCCTGATTGACCAGCCAACTATGTAAATCCTGATAGGCTGTATCGTACCAATGCAAAATTGGCGACAACCAGGCGGTTTCGTCGCTGTCCAGACCGAGTTCATTTTCCTGGCTGGCATAATACTGGGCCGGCCGGGTGCCGGGATAACGCGCCAAAGTCGTTTTCAAATGCCTAAGCTTTGCCAGCAACATCCGACGCTGATTTTTGTAAGCCTCGTTCAAAGTGCGATATTCGTTTTGTAACAAGGCCAGGGTGTGCGATTCGTCAAAGCTGATGACATTGGGTGCATATCGCGCATAGAAAGAGCAATCATCCTGCAATTGCTCCAGCGTTTTCGTCTCTCGGTCTAGTTTCTCCAATGCGGCAATCAGCCTCCCCTGCTCTGCTTTCAATTCGCTGCTGCGCTGTTGATAGCCTTGCCTGGCGGCATCAAATTGTGCCTCGGTTCGGCGCAGTTCGGCAGTCAGTTCGCGAATGACGTTGCACAATTCGGCATAGCCCGACCAATGCAGTTGCTCCCAGCGCCGATAGTCGCTCACTGTTTCAGCGGCGGCTTTGGCGTCCTTCAACTGTTGTTTCAGAGTACCGATTCGGGCCTCAAGCTGCTGCAAAGCATCGACATCGATTTCCCGAGTCTTCAGGCTGTTCAGCCGTTGCTGCTCCAATTGTTGCAATGCCTGTTGCTCTTGGCTGTTTAGCGCGGCAATATCCTGCCTGATATGTTGGACTTGTTGCTCCGCTGTCTGTTTGATCCGGGCGATAGCGGTTTCGAGTTCGGCGGCGAGCCTTTTTTCATCTTGTTGCAATTGCCGCTTCAAATCATCCAACTGACGTTTAATTTGGTTAAGGTTTTCCTCAACCGCTGTTTTTTCAGCCTGCAACAGCTGTGCGCGCTGACGTTTGCTGTTTTCAATCTGCAGTTTCAAAGAAGCGAGCTCAGCCTTGATGGTGTTCAAGCCATTTTGCAGCCGCCCCTGTTCGCCTTCGGCCTGCTGACATTGCTTACGCAGTTGGCTGTCGGTCTTTTTCAAAGCGTTCAATTGTTGGTCGGCCTGTTCGTCCAAACCGGCCAATTCGCGCAAGCGGTGTTCATGCTCGGACAACAACGCACGGATTTGCTGTTCGTCGGCTGCCAAATCCGCCGGCAGCACATCCAGATTCAACGACACACCGTAAAATCCCGCCGGCTTTGCCACTAACGCCGGCTCCAGGTCGTCGCGCAGCAACAATTCCGGATTAACTACTTTGGCAATATCCTGCGTCCAGTCCGGTTGATGTTCGCGTAAAAACCGCAATAAGGTATCGGCTTCGGTATCCAATTGCCGCTTTAAACGACTGATGACCTCGTCAATCGCCTGTTTCTCTGCCTGAACATTCCGCTTTTGGTCTAGTACGGACTCGACATTGTCCTGATTGGCTTTGATACGCTTATTGATGCCGGCAACATCATTTTTTGCCTGTTCCAATTGCTGTTGCAGACTTTGTTGAAGTTCTAACTTGGCTTCCCGGGTTTGGAGTAATTCGGGATCAGGTTGGATTTGGGCAATCTGTGCATTCAGTGCCCCCAGTTTTCCCTGAACCTCGCCGGCCGATCCGTGTAATTTCTCTTGTTCGCCATTATTCGCGGCTCTCAGTTGTTCCCTGGCTTGGATATGTTCCGCCCTATGTTTGGCTTCTTCTTGGCTAGCCTGCGCCTTGACCTCATCAATCTGCCTTTCATACTGGTGACGCTGCTCGGCATAGCCTTTCTCCTTGTCGGCTTTGATCGCGGCGAATTGGGCATTGATGTCTTGAACTTCAGAAGTTAGCGTGTCATAGTGCTGTTGCTCCCTGGCCAGATTGTCGGCAAGGATGGGCTGTTGCTCGGCCAGACGAATGCTGTGCTGTATGTCCTTGGCGTCCCATTCGGCTTTTTCATTTTCCAGTTGGGTTTTCTGCTTCTCCTGACTGCTTAACTCGGCTCTTTGCCTGGCCAGTACCGTTTGCATCTCTTGTTCCTGAGTCTCCCAATCGGATTTCAAGGATTTAAGCGATTGTTCGGATCTCGTCAGTTGTTCTTGCTGCCCTTGCTGTTGCTGGCGATAACGCTCCCGCAGCAGCTGTAAGCGTTTGTGCAGCTCACCAAATCGGGTTTTAAACTGTTCCTGTTCGGCGGCCAGTTCGCTCAGTTCAGCCGCCTGTTCCCTCTCGGCTTCGCTGTGTTGGTAAGTGCGATATTCCTTGTACCAATCCTCCAATTTATCCATAGATATGTCCAAGGAAATTGAATCGCGGTTCTCGTCGATGCAATTGACCAGCATTTCCCGCAAGTCGGCGAAATCGGTCGAGCGCTGCAACATGCCAGAGACGATTTTTTCGATGTCTTTCAGGCGTCGCCCGGCACTGCCCTGACAAAAGCTGTAGCGGGCAATCAGATTGCGCAATTCCTGGCCCTTGCTATGCGGCAGATTCTGAATCACCGTGCGATAGTCGCTACAGGAAGTCAGCTGATTGCTGCAATTAATCTGGCGTTTGTCCAGATGCCGTTTCAGATCGCGGCAGGAAATGGGATAGCAGGAGCCATCCAATCGAGTTTCCAGAAAATCGTCACGATCAAAGCCCTTATCGACAAAGCGATAGCACAGGCCTTCTTCATTAAGCGAGGCATAGATGACCACCATGCAGACTTGCTGGTCGCGGCGATACTCGAAAATAATGTAGGACGACTCGTTGGGCAAATAATGCTTGGCAAAACTTTCGGTGACCCGGCTTTTCGGGACCAGTCGCCCAGGCCGTTCCCCGAAAAACAACGGAATCAATCTCAGCAAGGTGGTTTTACCGGCACCGTTGACGCCGTTGAGATTGGTGTGCCCCTCCAACCGAACTTCTTGTAGAGTGCCCGGTTTATAAGAGTCAATCAAAATCAGCCGCGTTAATGTAAAACTTCCCATCCTTTACCTTTTGACTCCACAAGCTTCCTTGGTTATAGCTTTAATGAACTAGAGTCCATCTAAAGAAGTGATTTCGTTTTCCGGACTCAAGACAAGAAATTTCAGTAGAAACTCCAGCTCACTGAACCGCGTCTTTCAAGCCCTTGCCGGCTTTGAAGGATGGCAATTTGGCGGCGGCAATGGTAATGGCTGCGCCGGTTTGGGGATTGCGGCCAGAACGCTCGGCACGCTCTTTCACTTCAAACGTACCAAAGCCCACCAACGCCACGAAATCACCGGCTTTTAATGCGGTTTGGATAGATTGGGTAATCCCTTCCAAGGCACGACCGGCGTCGGCTTTGGTCAGATTGGCATGGCTAGCGATGGCGTCTATGAGGTCGGATTTGTTCATTAAAATTTCCTAGAGTTAAAAATACAAGTGCTTTGTCATTTTTTGATGAGCATTATTTACCAATATTTGCAGTATCGACCAAACAAGAGCAATATTCCAGATATCAATAATTACACAAATAGAAAGGCACGTTACTGTTGTTTATAGCGTTTTTCGAGTTCTCTATCCTAAATATAGTGTCAATTTCAGTATCCATTACCAGAGCCCCAGGTCTTGATAGCGCTGTCGCTTGGCTTCCAGTTCTGTTGATTCTCTAGTTACACGAAGAGCATGTTTTAAGTAACCGACAGAGGCCGGATAATCGCGCATCTGTTCGCATACTTGAATTAGACGGATCAGGACCTGTGGTTTGCTCGGAGACTTACGATTGATTATCTCTAGTGCTTCACGTGCTGCAGGGAAGTTGGCTTCCAAGCCAAACAATGTTGCCAATAAGAAATCCAGTTCCAACGATTCGCCATCAAATGCTATAGCTTCCTGTAATAGCATTTTTACTCGGTCAGTTTTTCGGAGGGACAAGAACGCTTTAATAGCTAGCAACCTTATCGCTTTTATATCGGCGCCTTCAATATTGCTCTTGTATTCGCGATCAAATGTTTCTTCAAACTCAAACAACCTATTTGCACGATATAGTGAATTAAGATGTTGAAGTAACGCGCCAAAGTCGTGAGTGCGGGCGAACTCTGCCCCAGCTATCTTTGCCGCCTTCAGGTAATCCTGGGCCTCCAGAGCGTTAATTACTGAAGTTGACCAATCAGTAATGACAAGCCCACTTGAAGAAGATATCGCGTATTGCGGGTTATTTAACTGATGCTGTCTCGCCAACTCAAAGGCGGAGCGAAGAGTTTCAATGTCAGGATATCGGTCCGATGGCTCTCTTGCCATACAGCGAAGAATTAATTCGTCAACTGAAGCGACAATATTGGCGTTGATTTCGCTTGGACGCTTAAATGGTGCATGGCGCCGCACTTGGGACGGCGTGTCATGGGGAAGCTGTCCGGTCAGTAACTGGTACAAAAGGACACCAAGACTGTATATATCGCCTCTCAACAATTCTTCAAACGATCCTTTACGAGATACGCTATCCGAGAATTCGGGCGCGGCGTACAAAACCGTGCCGCCATTTTCTCTGGTGCGGACATAAATTTCCTCGGGAAGCGCGGAGCTCCCGAAATCAGTCAATTTGACCAAATCTGCCGCACCCACAAGAATATTATGTGGTTTGATATCGCCGTGTGAAATGGGCGTAGGCAACGCAGCCAGAAATCCGACCGCCTCAAGAACCTGTGCATACATTCCAAACAGTCGCTCGAACGTGTTACCAAAGTGTTGATTCCTTTGCTCCAGTTTTTGAGCGAGGCTTTGGCTTGGAAAATATTCCATCTCAATAAAGAACCACTCATTCTCTGGTGGAATTCGCCCCATATCGAAAATGCGGACAATATTTGGATGGGCATCTATTGTCAGAAGTTCTTTGCCCTCAGCGAGCAGGCGATCATCTTTTGTTAGATCCTTGGGTATCTTTACCGCTACGATCTCACTATCAATAAGTCTTTCGGCCCGCCACACCCAGCCATGACTGCCATCCCCAAGACATTCCAGCAATAGATATTTGTCGCCCAAACGTTTGTTGGTGCCGGGCAAAAAATGCGCAGACTTTATATTCACAGCAACCTCTCACAACGGATCTGTTTCAGAAGCAAACCCCCACTGCGTTCAATCTCAAAAATAAACCGGCTAAACAGCACTGCTGTGTTACGTATTGCCGGTACCTGTACTCCAGCCGACGATTTAAAACCTTGGCGACATCTCTGCAGAAACAGTTCTTTGTTCGGTGCAGAGACAACACTTTTACTCCATGCCGAAAGAATCAGCACTGAAGGAACATCTCCCCATCGCATGGATGCCTCAAGTAGATTGCAAAGCTTTTCGTCGAGCTTTTTCTGTCCTCGATCGGTTCCATCGAAGCGTTCGAATTCAATTAACACATCCGGTGTTCGCTGCGACCGACTAAACCAGGTAGAGTCGGAACGAATATCCGCACCATGCGTCATGGGTACAGGACACTCAGTCACAGCCATAAAGCCAAGTTCAGAACCAAGCTCATTCCAGGCACTGCAGCCAAGACTGTGAACCAAGACATCTTGGTCGCGAACCCCCCAGTTGCTTAACATTGGGAAGCTGCGATCAACGAAATCCAACGACGACATTTCGGTGCAGATAAGTGCTGGAAGATCAGTCACCAAAACTTCCCCACACGCGCAGAACCTCGGGTGATTCGCCACCGTGAATCAGAGCTTTACCGCCAACTTTGACCAAAAGCGGTGCGGGAATAGATCGACCACACACCAGCGCCTCACCGGTTGATAGATTGGGTAATTCATCCAAATCGGCCTTGCTCACCATGTCGGATGCCTTGGCGATAAAACGCTGATCATCGGGGTTTTTCAGTCGCATAGTGATCAGGGTGTTGCACTGCGAAGTCACGTCCGCATCCAGTTTGGATGGCCGCTGACTCACAATCGCAAAACCAACGCCAAATTTTCGGCCCTCGCCAGCAATTTTCTTGATGATACGGTGGCTAACGGCATTTCCACCGGCGGGAGCAAAATTGTGTCCTTCCTCATAAACCAGAAAACAAGGACGGAGTGGATCAGTCTTACTAGAAGCTGCTCGCAGAATCTCGCTAGAGAGCAGTGCGCAGATGACCTGTTTGGCCGTATCACTTAGACCTTGCAAATCAATCACGATCAGGCGCCCTTGCTTATTCGAAGGACGTCCGACCATTTTGTAGATGTCGGTAGGCTCAGACATAGCGGCTGAATAGAAACTCTGCGCTTCATTAAGTACCCGCGACAATTTCATTGAGGTCACCGCCGCACTGCGACCGTTCAACGCTTTGCCTTCGGCTTCAGACAGGTCATCCCATTCCCTTAGTTCATCAATTCCGTCTCCCAATAGGTGGCGAAGGCGATTGATGTCTCGCGGCTCAGTCTTATCCGCCGTCCGCCAATAGCGTAGCGCAACATCAAGCACCCGCTGCTGTGGCTCGGTTAAACCAGGCAGAATTTCCGCAACATCGTCCATTTCAAAGTGATCGAACTGCAAGGCGAGTTGGGTGTTCTTGCCAGCATACTTGTGTTTAAACGACTCGTTTTGCGGTGTATAAACATGTATACCTGCTCCGGCATTTTGTAACCGCTCCAATGTATCTCGTATTTTTGGAAGCACAGTGCGATCGCGTCCATCCTCACATTCCGTAAGACCATCGGAAAAATTCAATGTCCCCTTGGATAGGGCCTTGCCGTACTCACCATGCGGATCAAAAACCACAACGGTCCCATTATTCAGTGCAACCAAACGTTCAATAATCCGGCCAACTGTGTACGACTTACCTGATCCCGTCATCGCCAGTACAGCCATATGCTCGGTAACCAGCTTATTCACATCCAGAAAAACCGGAACCGTGTTTTCACCGCGTTCATAACCAACGAGATTTCCCAAGTGCAAGCTGGTGTGTTCATTGAACTCGTAAAAGTCACTTAAAAACTGAAAATCCACCGTTTCAACGGCGGCGCCGGGGTCAAGTGGACGTCGCGGAATTTTGATCTGCCGTGAAGCCGGATCGCGATAGCCGACTAGTTCGACATTGGCATAGAGATTCTCCCCCGTAACACTGGCACCGGGAAGCAATTCCAATTCGGTCACGCCGTCACCAAAGCCCGCATTAAAAAGCATGTTAGTTCGGGTGATTCGAGTAACTCGACCAAGTACAGGCACCACACCTTCATCAGCGCGCTCCTGATGCATGATGCGAACAAACTCACCACGGCGAACCGAAAATGAATTCTGAACAACCATCGTCAGTTGTGAAGCATCACCGGTGTTGCCAACCAGTTTTCCTAATACTTTATGTTTCATGATTCAAACCCTTCATCGAGACCGGACAACCACGTGCTCTCGACGTCATTATTCCGTAGTGCTTCGTTTAATCCCTGCCGGTAGTAGGCGGAGAACTTTTCTAAAATATTCAATTGTTGCCGACTGAGCAGCTGTGGCAACGGCATGGCTTTCTTCTGGCTCTGCATGTCCAGAATCATCAAGCGTGATGCCACGGTATCCAACAAAGAGGCATTCCAATCTGCTTCTTCACCTGCCAATTGAGCCATCTTAATTTGGCTTGCGCGTGCGCTACGGAAATGAAATCCAATAACACCTTGGCCTACTTCACTCGCGGGCTCCATCCGGGATCGGTTCTCAGTCATCCGAAAGGCGATGGTCCGAGCAAAATTGCCCAATATGCCGTTGATAAACCGAGTATCGCCAATGCCCATTAAACGGTCTTCCAATCCCTCAAACATTGATGTGGCCTCCGGTACAAACCCATCTGCCGTCAAAATGTGCTTGCGGCCGTCTTCGGTGCGTAAATCCTGCCGAGCAATACTGACGATGGCGGAAAACCGCTCAGCCAAAATGCTGGCGAGCACCGGACCATCCGGATTCCAAGGAAATAGATCCTTTCGGTGCTTCTGCCAAAAGCGTTCGATGGCATCCCGCGTCTTTTCATATTCGGCCCAATGCCGCACATTCCGTTTCAGCGGCACCATATCGCGATCAATAAACAGCGGCGTGTCGATCAGGATCAGATTGGCACTTGCTCCTTGCTGCAATAGCCGCTCGACGAGTGCATAGCAGTGACGCATCTCGACCAAATCTAAACGTTTTCGTTGCGCCTCAAAGTCAATATCATCCAGCTCGGAGACTGAATCAGATCCGGTGGTGCTAACCTTATTATCTTGTATTGCCAGGTCAGTCCGTACCGCCGCAGAAGCGTAGATAAACCCACCCAACGCCCGGTGGATACATGAATGACTCGCAATACCTGAAACGGTCAGATTAACCACTGTCGGCGGTTTTACCGCTTTGATTAGCCCTGCATCTCGGAATAACGGAGCCACCTGTTCAATATCCCGAATCTGCTTTAGCAGGCGACCTGCGCTACCGGGCAATCGCAACTGGCTATCAATCGCCAATGCCTGAGCGAGATTGGTTGTTTTCATAGGCTAGGCCTCTCCCTTCAAATTTTCTGCAAATGGCCAGTATCTCGAAGCCCGCAAATATACCAAGCCCATTTCGGTTAAGCCCATGTCATCTATCAATCCTTCAAACCGTAAACGATGAATACTTTCCGGCAAATCAAAGCTAGCTAAATTCAACAAAGGTACCGCATAGCCCCGCAGTCTTTCTAACAAGCTATCTGCTGTGGCCAAATCAAAGCCGTAGCAGCACACCAAGACGGTTATATCTTCTGGATGCAAGGGCTCTGTCTGCGGCTCCACCCTGGCTATGGTGGCAGATAATTTTCCGGTGTAATTGCCCAGATTGGCCAAGAAGGCCAATACCTTGTCCGCGTGATCCAGCAAGCTTATGGACCAAATAGGCAGTGTCGTAACCGCTATCAAGCCACTGTTGGAATGTGCTTTCCAGTAACGGGTATGGCAAGCCATATCATCGAATGATGAGTCGGTAATGCAGTCACCATCAGACCCCTGCAGTCGGTGCGATAGCTCTCCCGCGAGTATCGTCTCCAAAGACATTTGATCGGCATTGGCAAGCGGGGAAGACTTAAACTCAACCACCCAATCCAGAGATGGAAAAATACTCCCGGCCTTGTAGGGTGGCAGCAAAAGCAGCGTGCAGCCAGGCTGACGTCCCCACGCGATACCTTCAGCTTGCAGCTCTACTGATGTCTGCAGCTGCTCACCCGTCATTAAAACAAACCCCTCCTTGGGAAATGTTTGCTCCGATGACGGCGAAATGGCCAACAGGCTGGCTAGAAATCGGCCACGGCGAGTGGCTTGCAGTTCCGGAGTCAGATAAAGTTTCACGCACCGGCCCCAAAATAAAGCTGCATTTTCAGGATGCCCTTATTGACCAGAGCCTCTTGCACTGACGGTGCAAGGGTTGGGCTCTTGCCTTCAGAAATTGCTTTCGCCAAAAGCTGCCAGTCCGCATAGTCAAGCCCGGTGCCACTCAATAACTGCGTTGCTTTGTTTTCCCATTGTGTGCGTCGCACATCCAGTGTCATCCGAAGATCGTGTAAGCTAAGACTCGATACTGCACTCAGTGCAACCGGTTCTGGCGCAGCTTCTTTGCTGGCAACAAACAAAGGCGTGAGAACCGGAATATATTTTGAATTCAGTGCCGCCACCAAGCTTTCACGGTGTGTTTGGATCGCGTTTTCGATCTTGTTAATCGCACCGCCTACGACGTTCAACTGAGTTTGAAGCGGGTTGAGCAAACGATCCGGCACATCGCGGATTGCGCTGAATTGGCCCTTGCGTGCCTGTTCTCTAAATTTCTCGCGCTCACTCTTGGCTAAATCCGCCAAATCTTCAAACGCATCGCCAATTAACACCAGCTTCTGAGACAGGTCACTGGCTTCCTTTGCGTGGTCGGATTCGGCATAGTCAGGGGGCAGCGGTTCTAACATACGCGCGGCTTCGGTACACCGCGCTTTGAGATCTGCGAGATAGTCTGTCACTTTGACAAACTTTTCTTTGCTCGCACGGTAGGCACTCAGAATATGGCCGACGTTTTCTGTAACGCCAAGTTGGGCTCCGGTATCTATGTTGACGCCAGCTTCTTCGGCCAACAGGCGCAAGCGTTCGGCAGCCTTATCTAACTGCAGTGAACGCAGGTAGTGCAGTAAAGTGTCCGAACTAGCAGTGCCTTCGGTCGTAGTGGTACCACTGTCGTTCTGCTGCTGCAGGGCGCCATCGAGAATGTTTGCCACCGTCTGTAACGACAGCGTAAACAGGCTACGCGGAAATAACGTGAGCCCCTGCGCATCAGTATCAATATCAATGATCAGGTTGTTGATGCGTTGCTTGATTTGCGATGCTGCTTTATCGACGTATTCCGCAAACAAACGAGCTTGTTCGATGCGCAAATAGAGTGATTGTTGCTTATCGTCGAGACGTAAGGTATTGATGTTGCCCAAACTGATGACAGGCACATACTCTGGCTTGACTCGAGCCACCCGTTGCAATACTTCGGCACGTCCGGCAAGTAGAGCCGGTAATTTTTCGGCAATGGTATACAGAGCATCGCCACCCACCAGGCTCAGCGCCTCTTCATCAAGCTTGAGTTTGTCGAAGGCATTACGAGCGGCTTGCAGTTGATCGTTTGCCTCCACCGTTTCTGTACCGATGGGCGACTTGCCCAAGGGCGCAAACAGACCAGGGATACGGTCATAGCCAAAAACCCGTTCTAACTTTACGACTGTGGCTTTGTAACCATCGGCTGAATTGCCATCAAACCAGTTTTTTGCCTCGACAATGGCATTGTCCAGTTTAGCGCGCGGCAGGGTTTGCCACTTGGCCACACTGGCGGTAGCATCCAGAAGTTGCAACAGATGCAGCTCCCCGCACCACCACATCCAATCATCGAATACATTTTTCGGTGTCACCCCGGCATGCGATAGATATCCCCAATACCAATCTCGCTTGGCTTTCTCCAAAGTCCAGTTCTGCGAGATGGCCGGATTGGCAATGCGAGCCAAAAAGTGTGGCAACTGCACTTGCGCTTGTTGTGGATTCGCCAAATCGGAGAATAAACCGGCATGTTCATCCTTGCCATAACCAAGACTGAGGAATTTATTTGGCAAAGCCAAGCGCTGCATCAAGGACGCAACCTCTTCGCCATCGATGCCATGCCGGGTTTCCAAATCGTTCAAACCGGAAAGTCCAGGCTCCCGAACGGCAAATAATGTCCAGGCACGCCATAAAAGTTCTCGATCTTGCGCGTTGATCTTGCCCGTAGGCCTCAACGGCCAGGCAATCAAACCGCGTTCGTTCAAACGTCCACGCCATTGGTGTATGGCTTGATAAGTAAAGTCGCGCAGGGCATTGAGCTTGTTTTTAAACTTGCTGGTAAATCGAGAATCATCCAGCGACAAGCCCTTGCACTGTTCCGGCAACAGACCAATGCGTTCGAGCTGATCGACTTCGCTCGGATTCAGGTAGTAAAGCAAGAGATCGTCTTTGAGTTTCTCGCTGACATCGCCCCGGTTGTATTGCTCCATCAAGTGCGTCGATGCCGTGAAGGCCATCACCGGGAATCGCCCTTCATCGGCGTGGCGCATCGCCGCGTATTGATGCAAGCGATCTAGCTCGTCACGGTTATTCACCCAGGCAAACCACGCCAGGTTATCCGGATGCAGCTTCAAGGCATCACAAAACACCAAGCCACCCCGTTGACCGGCACCTTGCCCGCGCGAACTGGCTTGAATACTCAGGTTCTCTTTGTTGCTGAGTGCAGGCTGAGCGTATTGCCAATTCTTGTCCAGCAAGCGCATCAGTCCGGTCAATCGTGCAGACCAGCGCAGCCCAGGGTTTTGGCTGCTGGCCTGCAAAAATCCCTTCATTGCGCCTTCATGCACATCCGCATCTGCCGGGTCGCGGAAGATCATCGAGTTATGCTGCTGATTGCGGTAGCGTAAGTCCAACCGCAACAGCATGGCCACGCTAGGACCAATGTGCGTCGCCTCATCATCCGGCACAAACGGATCACTACCGATCAACTTCTGCCACAGCGCATCGGCAGCAAATTCCACTGCTGGGTGGTCATACAACAAACTCAACAGATGCTTGAACTCGCCCCGCGATAGTGGCAACAACAACACATCTTTCTCGGCTTCATTGATGGCAAAGGTGCGCAGGTTTTGCAGCAAGGCGGTCAAGCTCAGGGCTTGCTCTACAGCGGGGTATAGCCATTCGTCCTTCTCGCGCTTGAACTTGGCATCCTCCAAGGCTTGGCGGCATTTCAGGGCATCGTATGGAATTTTGCGATACAGACTGGCCACGGGTTCACCATCTTCATTGGCTAGCGATAACAGCTCTTTGCAACGCGGCGGGCATGCGTTCAATGCCAGCGGTAGTTGGCCATAAAGCAGGCTTTGCGCCACGGCGCGCAGATCGTGATCAGTGGTTTTGATACCTTCAATGGCGTGCTTATCCAGTACATGCTCAGCCACCCGGCCCGAGCTTTCCGTGACGGCATCGAACAACTCACCAATGGGAGGCAAGGGTTTGCCTGCCATTTCAAACTGGGCCAATACCGCATCCACATTGGCCATAATCACATTGAACCAGCCAAAGTTGGCGCCGCTCATGGCGTAGGCGGCTTCCACCAAACCGGTGGGGTAATCGTGTGCCAATTTACGCTCGGTTTTGAGCTGCCCTACGTAATCCGACACATCGGCAAAGGCGTTGTGCTCGAGTTCCACCAATTCAAAACGGCGCGCCACCGACTGAATCTCGCGCAATTGTTGGCCCAAAAGCGGCGAGCACAAAGCCACATAGCGTAGCCATGGCAGCTTGCGGCGCGGATCTTCTTCTTTAATGGCTTTGCCAATCAAGCGAATGGCTTGTCCATCCAGCCGTTTGGTATCGTCTTGTTCCAAGCCAAAGGTCGCGGCTTCGGCTACAGTTTCCAGTTCGTCCAACACCACCAGCACGTATTCGATGCCAAATTTTTGCAAATAGGTGTAAGCGGTTTGCACCAAACGCACCACTAGGCCTTCTTCTTCGTACAGGGCCTCCTCACTATAGGATTGATCAAGTTCAAGGCACTGCGCCAACTGTTTGGCATCAAATCCGGCCGGGTTCAAACGATGTAGTGCTTGGCTTGCAATGTTGCTTTGGATCGAACCATCAAAACTGCCAGTCGCAAGGGGCAACAGCGCCTTGTAAAGACCATAACCAAACCAGTTGTCAGAGTTTTGGTAGTCGGATGCCACCTGCGAATAGCGGATGTACAACGCCAGATAGTTATCTTGGGTCGTTTGGTCAAACAACGCCTCATCTTTTAGCTGATTATGCTCGTCACGTATGAACCAGCCTTTGGAGCAGCCGTTGATTTGGGCAATCAACTCATGCCCTAACCGCGACTTACCGCGCCCCCATTCAGCCTCTACGGCAAACACATGGGCGAAATGGTCGGCATCTTGATCGACGGTGTGAATAAAGGTGCGATAGCGTTTAAAAAAACGGCTTTGTCCCACCAACGGGTCGCGCGGTGGATAATCAGACACACCGGTCGCAGCCCAAGCATGGCGTTTGCTTAAATTGATGACCAAATCGTCGGTCAGAATGCTTTGGTTCGAATTCACTAAAATGCTCCCTCTCGTGATGAATAGCGCAATTCATCACACCATTGTTCAGCCACTATTCTAATGGCTTGCCAAATATGCTTGCCTGTACGGTTGAAAACTTTGTTACCTTGCAGCCGAAAACAGGCGTCGGCGAACTCGGGGTGAATCAAATACAGGCCATTTTGCCCGCTCGCGCCATCCTGATAGCGCCAAACCGTTTTTACCAGCAATGGCCCAATTAGGCTGGCAAGCGCGGTATCCAGCGATCCAGGCGTCGGGCGCTCAGGAAAACAATGCATTCCTAGATGATCAAGCACCCGCAGTATCAATTCCGCCAAACTGCCGCAAAGCGTTTCATCGCCTTCAGGGCCTTGAACCAAAACGCTGATATAACTGGGCTGAACCGCATTCTGACCCGGCGACAACTCCAACACTAAACCGCCGCGAGCTTCCGCCGCCCAGTTGTATTGGGCATAGGTCACCATGGCAAGCAATAATGCCCAAGGCTGGCTAAACACCCAATTCATCGTAGTCGTTGTGTCTGACGTACCGATGGGATTAGCCAAGATATAAGCCGCATCGGCTGATACACCCGGCAAAGCCAATAAGCGGCCACGGGTCCAATTTTCGTTCGCTTGCATGCCACTTGCATCAATCACCGGCATCGCGGGTAAAGTGTCATTACGTCCAGACTGCAGCGCAAAACT
>JAQTZQ010000091.1 GCA_028687645.1 Rhodocyclaceae bacterium | reverse complement strand
GAAAAAGTCGGGCTGCGCGGGCCATAAGCCGCCGGATAGTTGTAAGCACTGATCTGACGCGGGTTTTCGATCGGCACCGCCGGCTGATCACCGGCCATGAAAGCAATACTCAGCGGCCCACCCGTCAGACCAATGGCGCAGGCGGCCGGCACATTGCCGCTCGCCTCATGGCGACAAGCGAGAAACGCCTCCTGCCTCCCGATATTGAAATGGCGATAGCGCTCCAGCCCGTCGCTTTCGCGATTGATGTCCGCCAGGTAATTCCACACCCGCCACAAATGCGGCAAGCCTTCGCGTTCCATCAAACGGAAAATCCGCCGATAGGCTTCCTCGGTAGCCGCTTCCAGCGGCGCGGCAGCACTTGCAAAATCGGCCTCATCCAGTTCGATGACACCAAACAGCAAGCCACCGGCGCGGTGATAGGTAATACCCTCCAGTTCGCCGGCGCGGCAGTCACCCTCAAGCTGCCAGATTTCCTGCACACATTCGTTAGTGCAGCCAAGCAAGGGCGCAATGATCGACTGACGCGGCCAACCCGCTGCGGTGTCCGCTGGCTGCAAACCGATATAACTGGCGCCCAGCACCTGACCGGCAGTGCTGGTCTGCCATGCGGAATTTTTGGTGGTCGTTAAAGTCAGTTTCACTACGCAGAATTCATCGCCGAATCATCAACCGGGGCGATATTGAACTGCCGTCGTTTCCAGCCCATATAGGCACGTTTTGGCTGAAAAATATTGGCCAGGTAATACAACGTCTTGAACATGAAAATCGAGCGCCAAATCGGCGTTTTACCGAAAATATCGCCAGCCAGCATCGAGAGCAAACCCTCTTTGACGCGGAAGACGTTTTTCGGATTCATGAAAAAATCGCGCATGATCGGGTTGGTGACGCGATAAATGAACCAGGAAAACTCCTTCGGCCCATGCTTCATCTGAGCATCAAAATGCTTCAACGCAGCGGCTGCTTGGGCCGGTTTGCGCAGGCAGGTATCAATCGCCTCAGCAGCAATAAAGCCGCTATTCATCGCCAGCATGACCCCGGATGAAAATACCGGATCAATGAAGGCGTAAGCATCGCCCAGCATCATGTAATTTTCGCCATGATTGCGCTCGGAAACGTAAGAAAAATTGCCGGTCGCTTCGATTTCATTGACCAGCACCGAGTTCTTCATGCGCATAGTCAACGCCGGGCACATCGCCATGCCGTCGCGCATAAACTGCTCAATGCTGCGCTGACCCTTGGTTTTCATGAAATACGGCCAGGTCACCATGCCGACGCTGGTGACATCGTTGGACATCGGAATCAACCAGAACCAGCCATGATCGAACCAGAAAATGGTGATATTGCCTTCCGCCTGACCTTCATGGCGCTGGACGCCGGTGAAGTGCCCGTAGATCGCCGAACTGTTGTGCTTGGGATTGCGATGCTTGATCTGGAAACGGTTGGCCAGGAAGGTGTCGCGCCCGGAGGCATCGACCACAAAACGTGCCTTCCATTCGGTCTGGCTACCATCCTCATGCTCAGCACAAACCACGGCGCCACCATTGTCTGGCAGAAAATCAATGGCCTTCGCCTTGCAACCTTCAAAGACCTGAACGCCTTTTTTCTCGGCATTGCGAATCAGGATGGTATCGAACTCGGCCCGCTTGACCTGATAAGCGTGCGGCATGGACTTGTCCCAGGCGTCGGCAAAAACGAAGGTTTGTGACTTTTCATGGAGCGGTGAAACGAACTCCGCACCCCATTTTTCTACCCCAATCGCTTTCACTTCTTCAGCGACACCGAGGCGCTCAAAGAGGGGCAAATTGGCCGGCAGAAGTGATTCACCGACATGAAAGCGCGGGTGATGCGCCTTTTCCAGCAGCACCACCTTGTGGCCCATTTCCGCCAACAAGGGCGCTACCGTCGTCCCAGCCGGGCCGCCACCAATCACCAGCACATCGCAACTTGCACTATTTTTATTTGTTGCTTGATTTTCCACTGCCGCCTCCTTTGGTTTTGGGCTTCACGCTAACCTTTTTGGGTGCAACTTTCGCTGTCTCTACCGGCGATATTTGTGCCTTGGCCACGATATCTGCATTACCTTCAAGTTTGCTGACTTTGCCACCCTGCCAATGCACTACCAGCGGATAGCGTAGCCAGTAATACTTCCAGGTCGCTGCCTCCAGCTTGGGCGTGTCGCTGGTCGCCGGGTAGCCCATGGACATGATGAGCTGTTCTTTGGTCATCCCCTTGGCGATTTTCCCGGCCTCGATTGCTGTGCGAATATTGGCCGGGAATTTGGCTATTTTTGGGGCCGGATCGTTGAGAACCACCAACTTATCGACCCATTCCGACGTTTTTTCCTGCGCCCGGCCATAATCGTGGCCAAAACGATAGGCTTTTTCATCAGCCTCGACGTTGGCGCGCGCACCCTCAACGTCACGCACCAGCAATTGCGTACCAACCGGAATAAACGGCAACTCGCCCGATCCCATGTCGCTCACCCAATCCCCTGAATAACGCAGGTTGCAGCATGCATAGCCAAGACGCAGACCCTCAGCCGATGAGACCCGACCTCCAGTAGCAGCCAGCGTCGCCGCTTCTTTTTCTTCAGCCGCCTTGATCGCGGCATTGCCGCTACCGCAGCCGTTGAGCGTCAAAACCAGGATTGTTGCGGTCAACAGCGAAAATGGGGCAAAAATTACTTTGTTTTCCATACTTATCCCTGAAATTCGGCGCGAATTATAGCGCTACCCGTCTTTTTGGCTCCGAATCACAGGAGTTTGCAGCCGATTCGCGCACCGCTTTCATCGCCTCTCGGCGTGAAATTTTGATCGGCGACATCGAGACGATGTTATCCACCTGCAAATCCGGGCTGAGGTAGGGCTTGAGGCCAACCGGCTGACGCGGATGCAGGGCAAACTCGCGCTTCGCCTTTTCCAGTTGCTCCTTGTTGGCACTGAAATAACGTGCCGCAGCAATTGTTTCCGGCAGATGTTTGAGCACATGCCACAAACTCCAGCGATGCGCCCACAGGCGCTTGGCAAAGCGGCGACGATAGCCTTTGCTGTCGTAGAAACGTTTGACATGCCAGTTGTAGAGCGCATCCATCTCTTCGCGCGATTTGAAACCGTGCGGCAGAAAAACGAAATTGAGGCAGTTCATCAAGCGCCAATCCTCGATGAAATCCCCCGATACATTGCTGGCGCACTCCTCATAAATCGGCGCACCGTGCAATGGGCTGAACTTGGTCATGTTCATTTCATCGAGCTCCAGCGACAAAATAAAGTCGCTGCTAGTCTTCACCGTTTCTGGCGTTTCGCCCGGCATGCCGAAAATAAACAGGCCTTTGGCGCGCATGCCGGCGGCGTGAATCTGGCGCACCGTATCGCGCACGGCGTCCAGCGTCACGCCGGCCTTATGGCGCTCCATCATCTCGGGATCAGCCGATTCGACACCCATGGAAACCATCAGCACGCCAGCTGCCTTGAGCTTGGCCAGCATTTCGTCCGAGGTCTGGCCGGTGCGAATGGCGCAATTCCACTGAATACCGAGCGGTTCCTTGATCAGCAATTCGCACAAATCGAAAACCCGCTGCTTCTTGGCAGTGAACAAGTCGTCGTACATGTTGATGTGATGGACGCCAAACTTGTCGCGCAGATACTTCATGTGATCGTAGGTGTATTGCGCCGAGTTGGTCTTGTAGAGGCGCTCGAATACGGTACGGTCGCAAAATGAACAGGTGTAAGGACAACCGCGCGAGGTGATCATCGTCGCGCCGTAACGCTTTTCATAGGCGAACAGCGGCAGATGGTAAGCGTGTGGGAAGCCAGCCAGCTTTTCGTAAGCCGGGAAGGGCAGTTCGTCGAGATCGAGAATGCGGTCGCGGCGCGGGTTGATGTGAATCTTGCCGGCTTGATCGCGGTAAATCAGGTTGCCGATACTGTTGAGCGGCTTGCCATCAGCCAATTCAAGCAGCGCGCCTTCACCTTCGCCCATGACCAGATAGTCAATTTCGGCAAACTCTTCGAGGATGGGCGCGCCAATCGACGAGACATGAACGTTGCCAAAAACGATTTTGATATCCGGGCGACGCTGACGAATGTAAGTGGCAATCTCGACGGCATCCATGAAACCGGAGGTGGTCGCTGAAAATCCAACCATTTCCGGATCGGTAGCGAGAACAATCTCGGCATTTTCAGCAATCGTCGGCGGCGCATAAGGGCCGAGACAGTCATGTAGCTGCACGCTATGACCGAATTTTTCCAGCCAGGAAGCCAGTTGCATGATGCCGATTGGTGGCATGCGATTAGCCAGCACCGAAAAGTCCGGCTGTCCTGGCACAAAATTAAATCCGGCGGGGTGAACCAGCGTCAGGCGCATGCTTGAATCCTTGAACGAAGTGCCTGAATTTTAGTGGAAAAGTTGCAAAGTATCCCAAGCAAATTTGAGGATCAATACGCCGACGACAAGCAGGAAAACCCGGCGAATAAATCCGCTGCCATATTTGAGCGCCAGCCAGGTTCCGGCCAGCGAACCACTGACATTGGAGAGCGCCATCATGGCCGCAAGTAAAGGCAAGACATAGCCATTCGGCACGAAATAGGCGAGCGCCGCCAAATTGGTCGCCACATTCACTACTTTGGCACTCGCCGAGGCGTGCAGGAAGTCAAAACCAAAAAAGCGGATAAACAGGAAAATCAGAAAACTGCCGGTGCCCGGGCCAAAAAAGCCATCGTAAAAGCCAATCGCCCCGCCAAGCAGCAAGGCATACAGCAACTCCCGATGGCCGGTATGCGCCGGTCGGTGTTCCAAGCCAAAATTCTTGCGTTTTAGCGTGTAGACCGCAGCAAAGATCAGCAAAATGAGGATCATCGGTCGAATCGCGTTTTTCGGTAGCCACGTCACCGCCATCGCACCTAGATACGACAAGGCAAAGGCGGCAATAGCGGCTAGCAAGATAGTGCGCCAGGGCATTTTGACCTGATGCGCATAACGCCACGTTGCGCTGACCGTCCCCACCACGCTGGCGCATTTGTTGGTACCAAACAGCGTGGCGGCAGACTCACCGGGAAGTACCGCAAACAGGGCGGGGATCTGGATCAGCCCACCGCCACCGACCACGGCATCAATGGCGCCAGCGACAAAGGCCGCCAGTATCAGTGCAAGCAAACCTGCTTCAAGCAATTCAGGCATTTCCTCAACCTGGAAAAGTCATAAAAACGACCATCTTGTGCTGAACACACGGCCCAATATTCATGTCATCATTCCGCCGAGAAAATGAAAGCTGAAAATGGATCTACTCACAGTCTCTCTATTGTTTGCCGCAGGTGGCCTTGCCATCGCTTTGCTGCTCAGGAAAAAAAATTCGCTCAGCCTCGAAGAAATCCCGCCAACAACAATAGTTTCACCAAAAGCCGAAGCGAAAGGCCGGAAAAATCAGGATATTGGGCTTGATCCCGGCACACGATTTATAGAACAGCCCAAACGGCAAAAATATCGTTTACTCAATGATAGCGAGCAGGAACTTTACTTCCGCCTGAATGAGGCCATGCCCAGCATGATCATTTTTGCTCAGGTAGGCGTAGCCCAGTTGGCACTCCTGCGCGGTCGTACAGAAGCCAAACGATTAAGTAACATGCTGGGGCGTGGTGTCGATTTTATCGTTTGCAATGAAGATTTTTCTATCGTAGCCGCTATTGAACTCTCTTGGCCTGCACTCGATTCATCAAACATTTCCGCTGAAGAAGAAAAAAGGCTCTCTTTGCAAAGCCTCGGTATCCCATTGATCGTTTTTCGCCCAAATGATTTGCCCGATGCTGAAGCGATTAGTCAGGAAATAGCCGGAGCAATTATTCGTCGAAATCGTTTTGAAGCAGAGCGTTATTAAATAGGCACCTTCAGTAATCCGCTCATGGCGAGGAAAAATATCGGTTATCCGGCGGCGCCTTCCGCTACTTGCCAATACAAAACCGACTAAAGATAACGCCCAGTAGATCATCCGCACTAAATTGCCCTGTTATTTCTCCCAGGGACTGTTGAGCCAGGCGTAGATCCTCAGCAAAAATCTCAAGTGCCGGAAAATCACTTTCAACAACCCGACACGCCGCTTCAATGTGAATTTGAGTGTTGGCTAAAGCGCGTAAATGGCGCTCGCGGGCGATAAAGACGTCATCTGTGTGATGCCAGCCAGCAATTTTTAGCAGTTCCTGGCGTAATAGTTCTAATCCGTCGCCAGAACGTGCCGAGAGGAAAATTGTAGTACCGTCTGAGGACTCATGGCGTTCCGCCAGTGTGCCGACAAGGTCAATCTTGTTGAAAACTGTAACCTGCTTCAAGCCTTTGGGCAGGCGTGAAAGAATCTTGCGATCTGTTTCACTAACGCCGTTGCGTGCATCAACGAGCAATAGCACCACATCCGAACGCTCGATTTCTCTCCAGCTACGTTCTATACCGATTCTTTCAACCTCATCATCGGTCTCACGCAAGCCGGCAGTGTCGATAATGTGGAGCGGTATTCCCTCAATTTGAATAGTTGACCGCAAGGCATCACGCGTCGTACCAGCGATGGCGGTAACAATAGCCAAGTCATCACCGGCCAGACGATTAAGCAGGGATGATTTGCCAACATTCGGCTGACCGGCAAGTACGACATGCAATCCCGTTTGCAGTAGTTTGCCTTGGCTGGCGCGATCAAATATCTCTGCCAGCCTGAGTTGCAGGCTCTCCAAGCGTCCAAAGGCATTAGCGGCTTTGAGAAAATCAATGTCTTCTTCGGGGAAATCCAGCGTGGCCTCAACCAGCATCCGCAAGTTGATCAGCTCATCAGTCAAGGCGTGAATCGCTTTGGAGAATTCTCCTTGCAACGAACGCACTGCCGACCGGGCAGCGCTTGCTGTTGCCGCATCGATTAGATCGGCAACCGCTTCAGCCTGAGCCAGATCGATCTTGCCATTGAGAAACGCGCGGCGGCTGAATTCGCCCGGTTCAGCAAGGCGGGCACCGAGATCAAGGCAGCGAGCAAGGAGCAGATTCATCACCACCGGGCCACCATGACCCTGAATTTCAAGAACATCTTCACCGGTAAAGGAATTAGGGCCGGGGAAAAACAGCAGAATTCCGCTGTCGACCGTAACATTCTCGCCATCCTTGAATTCGGCTAGCGTCGCATAACGCGGCTTGGGTGTTTTGCCGGTCAGCGCCAAAGAAAAGGGCAGCAAATTGCTGCCCGAGACCCGGATGACGCCGACACCGCCACGACCGGGGGCCGTGGCAATAGCAGCGATGGTGTCAGATTGTGTCATTCACCTTTAAGCCTTGGCGTCGTTGGCGGCCTTGCCACCACCTTCAATCATCCGTGTAATCTGCCATTGCTGGGCAATCGACAGCACGTTGTTAACCACCCAGTAAAGAACCAAGCCAGCCGGGAACCAGAGGAACATGATGCCAAACATGAACGGCATCATCATCATGACCTTGGCTTGAATCGGATCCGGCGGTGTCGGGTTAAGCTTGGTTTGAATGAACATGGAAGCAATCATGATCACCGGCAAAATGTAATATGGATCAGCGGAGGCCAAATCTTTGATCCAGAGAATCCACGGCGCATCCCGCATTTCAACGGCACCCAACAACACCCAATAAAGCGCAATGAAGACGGGAATCTGGACCAAAATGGGAAGACAACCACCGAGTGGATTGACTTTTTCAGTCTGGTACATCTTCATCATTTCCTGATTCATACGCTGCTTATCGTCGCCAAAGCGTTCCTTCAACTGCGTCAATCTAGGCGTCAGCAGCTTCATCTTGGCCATCGATTTATAGGAGGCAGCAGAGAGCGGGAAGAAAATGCCCTTGATGATGATGGTTAGAATGACAATAGCCCAGCCCCAGTTACCCACCAAATTATGAATGGCTTCCAGAGCCCAGAAAATAGGGGCAGCCACCACCGTCAGCCAGCCATAATCGACAACAAGATCCAGTCCTGGTGCAAGCTTTTTTAGTACCGACTGTTCTTGAGGGCCAGCAAACAAAGCAACCGAAGTAGTACCAGTAGCCCCTGGAGCGATTTCTGTCAGCGGAACAATCAGGCCTGCCTGGAAAGCATTGGTGCCATCAACCTTACGCATGTAGAACTCACGCTTCACCTTATCCTGTGGCACCCAGGCCGAGACAAAGTAATGCTGCACAACAGCCAACCAGCCGTTATCAGCCGTTTTGGCAAATTTAGCCTTGCTATCGGCAATGTCGCTGAAATTCACTTTCTGATATTTTTCAGCATCGGTAAATACTGCCGGCCCAGTAAAAGTTGAAACCATCATGGATTCACCAGCAGGTGCTACATCATCGCGCTGTAACTGGAAGTAAGCATGTGACGATAGTGCTTTATCGCTACTGTTGACGACTTCCCAAGCAACATCGATCAGGTAGGAGCCACGCTTGAATGTCAGTATTTTGGCGACCTTGATGCCATTGGCGGTCGTTGCTTCGAGACGAACCTTCAACTCATCACTGCCCTCAGTCAGTTCAGCGGGCCCTGGAACGCGCGTAAACAATGTCCGGTGGCTAGGCAGACCCTCACCGATCAATCCGCTTTGGGCCAGATATTGATGCTTGGGATCAAATAACAGGAAGGTTTTTTCTTTATTTTCCTGATCTTTGTAGCGTAACAGTTCAAGTTGAACAATATCTCCGCCTTGGAGGGATATGGTTGCCTTGACGCGATCCGTGCTAATCGTAAAATTTTCCGCTGTCGGCACTGTCGCAACAACCGCTGGCACGCCAGGCGTTGGGCTGACTGCCTGCAAATTTGTTGTCGGCGTCGGTGTAGCACTTAATGCCGGAGCATTTGCTACTGCCTCAACCGCAGCTACCGGCTGGTTAAATTTTTGCCAGTTCTCCCAAAGCATGAAGCTGGAGAAAACGAGGATCATAACTAATATCAGGCGTCGAGTATCCATGAACTGCCTACGAAAAAAATTCAATAATCAAGGAACGGGATCATACCCGCCAGGATGCCAGGGGTGGCAGCGGCAGACGCGTTTAGCGCCAAGCCAACCCCCTTTAATGGCGCCGTGTTTCTCTACTGCCTCAACCGTATATTCTGAACAACTCGGGTAATAACGGCAATTTTTCCCCAACAGCGGGCTGATGGCATATTGGTAAGCCTTCAAGAGGTTTATCAACAGCTTGTTCATTCGGTTTTCAAACGATGTGGAAGCTTTTTAAGTAAGGTCAAAAATTCTTCCGCATAAATTTTACGGTTTATTTTCAGTGGCTTAACCGTTAATCGGACGACTAAATCAATAGCCGGGAGCAACGGTCTAAGCAAACGGAATTGTTCACGGATCACCCGTTTATAAGTATTGCGGTCAACAGCTCTTTTAAGCTGTTTTTTCCCTACTACCAAGCCTAAGCGTGGCTCAGTCATTCCCGGTTCGCGAGGTCGATAATGTAATGCGATCAACTTACCGCGTATCACTCTTCTAAAACCAAAAACGGATGAAAAATCATCCGTTTTTGTCAGGCGATAGCTTCTGGCGAAGGATAGATTCACCCCACCTGTAATCCGGCTTATACGGCCAGACGTCTGCGACCTTTGGCACGTCGAGCAGCAATAACTGCACGACCACCTTTGGTACGCATACGAACCAGGAAGCCATGGGTGCGCTTGCGGCGCACGACCGACGGTTGATACGTGCGTTTCATTTGGTTATCCCTTGATGAGCGAAGAAAAACGAGCGATTACACCTCGTTTACCCCTCCAATGTCAAGCGTATTTAATTATTAAAGCTGTGGATAACTTCTATCCGCCGCGTTAGAATCGCCCGCTACAAGCAGCTTTCAGGCTGCTAATTTTTTCTTGCATTTAAACAAAATCAAATAGTTACTAACTGCCTGCAAGCGTTACTTGTCGGCGGGGGAGTCTGGTTAGTCATGGCTGGTTTCTGGGAATCATGTCTGCTGCGTTTTGAGCAGGAATTGCCTGCGCAACAGTTTAATACCTGGATCAAACCTTTACGGCTTGAAGGGGAAGCTGCGCCAAATGATGGACTCAAACTCCTCGCACCGAATAGTTTCATTCTCAAATGGGTACGTGACCGCTATCTGACTCGCATTGAAGAATATGCCCAAGTATTTTTTTCTGGGCCAATCAACGTAGTCTTGGTTATCGGGCCAGCAAAATCGCTGAATGCCAACGAGCGATCTGCGTCAGCGCCACCTAAATCAACGTCAACAATCCCTTCGGGATCGGTAAGGTCTGATTTACCTAGTAACCAAAAATCGAACCCCTATGAAAAATCTAGACTTTTTCCGGCGTTCACCTTTGAAACTCTGATTGTCGGTAAGGCCAACGACTTGGCTCGTGCCGCTTCAGTACAAGTAGCCAACAATCCCGGCGCTGCCTACAACCCACTCTTTATCTACGGCGGGGCAGGTCTGGGTAAAACACACTTGATTCACGCCATCGGCAACACCATCGTAGCCGAAAATCCGGCAAAAATTGTGCGTTATGTCCACGCTGAGGATTACTACTCCGACGTAGTTCGCGCCTACCAACAAAAATCCTTCGATACTTTCAAGCGTACCTATCGCTCACTGGATGTTTTGCTACTTGATGACGTTCAGTTTTTTAACGGGAAAAATCGTTCTCAGGAAGAATTTTTCTTTTTGTTCAATGCATTGATTGAAGCTCGCAAGCAAATCATCATCACTTGCGATACTTATCCAAAAGACATCAATGGCCTAGATGATCGTCTAGTTACCCGCTTCGACTGGGGTTTGACCGTACAAATTGAACCGCCGGAACTTGAAATGCGGGTCGCCATTCTCAAGAAAAAAGCGGAAGCTGAGGGCATGCATCTGGATGATGAAGTGTCCTTCTTCATTGCCAAGCATCTACGATCAAATGTGCGAGAACTCGAAGGGGCGCTAAAGAAGGTTTTAGCTTATTCCTCGTTCCATGGCCGGGTTATCGCTCTGGATCTAGCCAAAGAAGCACTCAAGGATTTGATCGGCTCAACACGCAACGTGGGCATGGATAACATCCAGAAGACCGTTGCTGATTACTACAAAATCAAAGTTGCCGAATTATTCTCCAAGAAGCGTACCCGCGCCATTGCCCGACCACGTCAGGTCGCAATGTGGTTGTGTCGTGAAGTAACCACTCATAGCTATCCTGAAATTGGCGATGCTTTTGGCGGTCGCGACCATACCACTGTCATTCATGCCGTCAAAACCATCGATTCACTACGCTTGAAGGAAAATGAACTAAATCACGATTTGCACGTTTTGTTACAAGTTTTGAAGGGTTAAAGCTGTCGATAAACCTGTGCAGAAGTTGTCAGTGCAATGTGGATAATTCCCCTTTTTCTGCTTTGTGCGAAAATTGTCCCGTTTTCATCCACAGGCAATTCACGGCTTTACCCAGAGTCTTTTTTTTGATCTAACTATCTGAAAAATAGTTATTTTTTTTAGTTATACACAGAATTGTTCCCGATATAGTTATTAAAGGAATTTAATTTATGGTTCTTATCAAAACACATAGAGACACGTTATTAGCGCCACTACAGTCAGTGTCGGGAATCGTTGAACGTCGGCACACCTTGCCCATTCTTTCCAACGTGCTTCTTGAAAAGCAGGGTGACAAGCTGACGCTTTTGGCGACTGATATTGAAATACAGATCACTACCAGTACAATCGGCGCTGGCGGTGAAGGTGATGGCGCTGTTACTGTTGGAGCGCGTAAATTGCAGGAAATATTGCGCTCCTTGCCAGAGAAGACTGAGGTCAGCCTGGTGTTGGAAGAGAAACGTTTGCAGGTAAGAGCAGGCAAGAGCAAATTCAGCCTACAAACTCTGCCCGCAGATGATTTTCCACGTATGACCATAGCCGATGGGGAAACCCAGGAATTTCAACTTCCCCAAAAAGCTTTCCGTCAATTGCTCGGTAAGACGCAATACGGCATGGCAGC
The DNA here is from genome assembly GCA_028687645.1 of Rhodocyclaceae bacterium. GTDB lineage: Bacteria > Pseudomonadota > Gammaproteobacteria > Burkholderiales > Rhodocyclaceae > Azonexus. The sequence continues at coordinate 3,339 of JAQTZQ010000091.1, read as the reverse complement.
CCAGGATGTGCGTTATTATTTAAATGGATTGATGTTGCTGGTTGAGGGTAAAGAATTACGTGCCGTTGCTACAGACGGCCATCGTCTGGCTTTTGCTAGTGTGGAAATAGAGGCCGATCTTCCGCGTCAGGAGTTGATTTTGCCCCGCAAGACGGTGCTTGAACTCAATCGATTGCTGCTGGATAGTGAAGATTCCCTTAAAATTACGTTGGCGACAAACCAGATTCGCTTTGCCTTTGGTTCTGTAGTTTTGGTTTCCAAACTTATAGATGGCAAATTTCCGGATTACGAACGAGTGGTTCCTGCCAGTTTGCGTAATCACATGACAGTTGGTCGTCAGACCTTGATGCAGGCTATGACTCGCGCTGCAATTTTGACTAACGAAAAGTTTCGCGGTGTGCGCGTAGTCTTGAGCGAAAACAGCTTGAAGTTGATTGCTGCCAATGCTGAACAAGAAGAAGCGCAGGATGAAATTGAAGTGAATTACCAGGGAGAGCCCATTGATGTAGGCTTCAATGTTGGTTATCTGCTAGATGTTTTGAATAATATTTCGACGGAAGAAGTTCAGTGGAGCTTCAATGATGCCAATTCGAGTGCGCTGATTTCGATACCGGGCAATGACAGATTTAAATACGTCGTTATGCCAATGCGGATTTGAACCGGATTTAATGATAAGTTTCACGTGGAACACATGCAATGATTGAAGAAAATAGCTCACAGGACTCCACACCGGTATACGGTGAATCCAGTATTCAGATACTTGAAGGTCTGGAGGCCGTGCGCAAGCGTCCGGGTATGTACATTGGAGATACCTCCGATGGCACCGGTTTGCACCATCTGGTATTCGAAGTCGTCGATAACTCGATTGATGAGGCACTGGCGGGTCATTGCGATGATATTGTTGTTACCATTCACACCGACAATTCGATCAGTGTTACCGATAATGGGAGGGGTATTCCCGTCGGTGTAAAGATGGACGACAAGCATGAGCCAAAACGTTCAGCAGCAGAAATCGCGCTGACAGAGCTACATGCTGGCGGCAAGTTTAATCAGAATTCCTATAAAGTGTCCGGCGGTTTGCATGGCGTTGGTGTTTCCTGTGTCAATGCATTATCCAAGTGGCTGCGTTTGACCATCCGTCGTGATGGAAAAAAACATTCTATGGAATTTTGCCGTGGTCATGCGGTTGACCGTGTTATCGAAATTCGCGATGGCGTAGAAATTTCACCACTAAAAATTGTTGGTGAAACCGAAAAGCGAGGCACTGAAGTTCATTTCTTGGCTGATGAACAAATTTTCGAGCACATAGAGTTTCACTACGAAATTCTTGCCAAGCGTCTGCGTGAGCTATCTTTTCTGAATAATGGCGTCAGTATTCGCCTGATTGATCAACGCACCGGAAAAGAAGAAAACTTTGCGTTCTCTGGTGGTGTCAGCAGTTTTGTTGAATACATCAATCGCAGCAAGACTATTCTGCACCCTACAATTTTTACTTCAGCCGGTGAAGCCAAAGTAGGAGATACCGGGGTAACGATAGGTGTTGAAGTGGCGATGCAGTGGAATGACTCGTACCAGGAACAAGTCCTCTGCTTTACCAACAATATTCCCCAATCGGACGGTGGTACTCACCTGACTGGATTGCGTGCAGCGATGACGCGGGTCATTAACAAGTACATTGACGAACACGAAATTGCAAAGAAGGCCAAGGTTGAAATTGCTGGTGACGACATGCGTGAAGGTCTCGCTTGCGTGCTTTCAATCAAAATGCCTGACCCAAAGTTTGCTTCGCAGACCAAAATGAAATTGGTTTCATCAGAAGCTCGTCCAGCAGTGGAAGAAGTGGTTGCCCAGAAACTTGCCGACTTCCTGCTTGAGCGTCCGGTTGATGCCAAAATGATTACCGGAAAAATTGTAGAAGCCTCACGGGCCCGTGAGGCAGCTCGTCGGGCTCGTGAATTAACAAGACGTAAAGGTGTTCTGGATGGCGTCGGCTTGCCAGGCAAATTAGCAGACTGTCAGGAAAAAGATCCAGCACTTTGCGAAGTTTACATCGTCGAGGGCGACTCTGCAGGTGGATCAGCCAAGCAAGGTCGCGACCGTAAATTTCAGGCTATCTTGCCCCTGCGAGGCAAGGTATTGAATGTTGAAAAAGCACGTTTTGACAAGCTGATTTCGAGCGAACAAATCGTCACGCTCATTACGGCCTTGGGAACAGGTATTGGTAAAGACGAATTCAAGATTGAAAAGTTGCGCTATCACCGCATCATCATCATGACTGATGCTGACGTGGACGGTGCACACATTCGTACGCTGTTACTGACGCTGCTCTATCGCCAGATGCCGGAACTGGTCGAGCGTGGTCACATCTACATCGCCCAGCCACCGCTCTATAAGGTTAAGCACGGCAAGACCGAACGTTATCTCAAGGATGATCAGGAGTATCACCAGTTCCTGCTGCGTCTGGCGCTTGACGAAGCCGCACTGACACCACGTGCCGGTGCTGAACCACTGGTTGGCCCGGCGCTCGAAGAATTAGCCCGTTCCTGGCTGTTGACCGTAGCAGTTATCGAACGAATTTCTCATCTGGTCAATCCTGAGATTCTGCAAGCACTGGTTCAACACAATTTGAAACTTGATCTGAGTAGTGAACAAGCAACCAAAGCCAGTGCTGATCTGGTGGCGCAACATCTCCGGATCGGCGTTCGTATCGTTCCAAAATACGACGATATTCAGGAACGTTGGACTTTACGAATCGAACGCATGCATCACGGCAACCTCAAGGTGGGAATGATTGACGAAGATTTGCTGCTCTCGGGTGATTTCATGCAGCTACGTCGTACGGCTGAGACACTTGCAGACTTGTTCGGTCCCGGCGCATTCATGGCTCGTGGAGAGAAAAAGCAGGTTGTCACCAATTTTGGTGATGCCATGACCTGGCTGTTAAATGATGTAGAACGCGGTATCAGCAAACAGCGCTATAAAGGTCTCGGTGAGATGAACCCAGAGCAGTTATGGGAAACAACCATGGATCCAAAAGTTCGTCGCCTACTCAAAGTTCAGATTGATGATGCCATCGCTGCAGACGAGATTTTCACCACATTGATGGGAGAATTGGTAGAACCAAGGCGGGCATTTATTGAGACCAATGCCTTGAACGCACGGATCGATATCTGACAAGACATGTCGGATGACACAGAAAGTGAAAACTGTGCCACGCTAGTGAAAAATTGCTGACACAGAAAATGGAAAAAGCCCGTAATTGGGCTTTTTTCGTTTGAGATGAGCATGAAATGAAAAACCCGCCTTTCGGCGGGTTCGGAGTGATTGTGTACTGGTTAA
>JAQTZQ010000277.1 GCA_028687645.1 Rhodocyclaceae bacterium | reverse complement strand
GCGGCTTCAGTCGCTTCGATCATGCGCTGGCCTTCGACTACCGCCTCTTTCAAGGCGCGCTGGATGGCATCATCCTTGGCATGCGCCATCGAGTCTTGAAGCATTCCGGCAATTTCGTCATCTGACAAGCCATAAGAAGGCTTGACAGTCACGCTGGCTTCAATGCCGGTCGTCTGCTCGCGGGCAGCAACGGCCAGCAGGCCATCGGCGTCGACCTGAAAAGTCACACGAATACGCGCCGCACCCGCCACCATGGGCGGAATGCCGCGCAGTTCAAAGCGCGCCAGTGAGCGGCAATCGCTAACCAACTCGCGCTCGCCTTGTACCACATGGATTGCCATCGCTGTCTGGCCATCCTTGAAAGTCGTAAATTCCTGAGCACGCGCCGTCGGAATGGTCGAGTTGCGCGGAATGACTTTTTCGGAAAGGCCGCCCATGGTTTCCAGCCCCAGCGAGAGCGGAATCACGTCAAGCAACAACCAGTCGTCCTTGCCGGTTTTGTTGCCAACCAGCAAATTGGCCTGCGTCGCCGCGCCAAGCGCCACCACCTTGTCGGGGTCGAGATTGGTCAGTGGCTCTTGACGGAAGAAATCCCCCACCGCTTTTTGCACCTGCGGCATGCGCGTAGCGCCGCCGACCATGACCACGCCCTTGATGTCATCGACCCGCAACCCGGCATCACGCAACGCTTTTTTGACCGGCTGCATGGTTTTGGAAACCAGCGTTTGGGCGATATCGGAAAAAGTGGCGGCAGTGATTTTGAGATCGACCATCTCACCGGTAGACAAGCGCGCGGTGATCGGCGCTTCCGGGTTATTGGTCAAAAATTCCTTGGCTTCGCGGCAGCGCATCATCAACAGGCGCCCATCTTCCGGCGATAGCGGCTGAAGTTTGGCTTCTTCAATCACCCAGCAGAAAATCCGGTGGTCAAAGTCATCACCACCCAGCGCCGAATCGCCGCCGGTGGCCATCACCTCAAAAACACCCTTGGTGAGTTTGAGAATGGAAATATCAAAAGTGCCGCCGCCCAGGTCATACACCGCATAAACGCCCTCGGCGGCGTTATCCAGCCCGTAGGCAATCGCTGCGGCGGTCGGTTCGTTGAGCAGACGCAGCACATTCAGCCCGGCAAGACGGGCCGCATCCTTGGTCGCCTGGCGCTGTGCATCATCGAAGTAAGCCGGAACCGTAATGACGGCACCCACCATTTCACCATTCAAAGCAATTTCAGCGCGCGCCTTGAGGCTTTTGAGGATTTCTGCCGAGATTTCAACCGGGCTTTTGATCCCGGCGATAGTCTTGAATTTGACCATGCCCGGCGTCTCGATGAAATCGTAGGGCATGGATTCGACGTGCGAAATATCCTTGAGCCCACGCCCCATGAAGCGTTTGACAGAAATGATGGTGTTTTTCGGGTCGACCGCTTGATTTGCTTGGGCGCCTGGCCCAACGTCGGTACTGTTGTCAGCGTGATAACGCACCACCGAGGGCAGCAATTGCCGCCCCTGTTCGTCGCTCAGGCACAGTGCAATGCCGCTGCGCACCGTGGCGACCAGCGAATTGGTGGTGCCAAGATCGATACCGATGGCGAGCTTGTGCTCATGAGGAACCGCCGACTCACCCGGCTCGGCAATTTGAAACAAGGCCATTTTTATTCTTCCAGCGACGCCAGCGCGTCGTCGATTTCGTATAAAAGTTTTTCCAGGAACATCAAGCGACGCACGCGATCCGTGGCAAGCTCACTATCCCCCGCATCAAACAATTCAGCGAGTTCTTGGTAGCGCGTCTGGATGTCGCGCCCCAGTCGCTGATGCAAACGTTCCAGTTCGTGATGATCACCGCCCGTGCGCGCCTCCAACACTGCCTCACGCCACTCCATTTGCTCCATCAGGAAATCGGTGGGCATGGCGGTATTGCTCTCGGCCTGAATGTCGTGACCGGCCAGATGCAACAGATATTTGGCGCGCTCCAGCGGCTTCTTGAGTGTCAAATAGGCTTCATTGGCATGCGTTGCCCATTGCATGGACATTCGGCGCTCGACATCGCTGGCATTGACGAAGCGATCCGGATGGACTTGCGCCTGAACATCACGATAACGCGAATCCAGATCGGACAAATCCAGCCTGAAGCCAAGACTCAATCCAAACAGAGAGAAGTGATCAGCGCGCAGATCCATCAAACGTTAAACGACTCACCGCAGCCGCACTGATCTTTGACGTTCGGGTTGTTGAACTTGAAGCCTTCGCTCAAGCCTTCGCGGGCAAAATCAAGCTCCATCCCGTCGAGATACGGCAGGCTTTTGGCATCAACGAACACCTTAACGCCGTTGCTCTCGAAAACCAGATCTTCGTCGCTGATTTCATCAACAAATTCAAGCTTGTAGGCCATGCCGGAACAACCGGTGGTACGAACCCCAAGACGCAGCCCGACGCCCTTGCCACGCTTGGTCAGGTAGTTGGCGACGTGGGTTGCCGCCTTTTCGCTCAAGGTTACGCCCATGATTATTCTCCGTGCTTTTTCTTGTAATCGGCGACGGCTGCCTTGATGGCATCCTCGGCCAGAATTGAACAGTGAATTTTAACCGGCGGCAGCGCCAGTTCTTCGGCGATTTCGGTATTTTTGATGGACAAAGCCTGGTCGACCGTCTTGCCTTTGACCCACTCTGTGACTAGTGAAGAAGAGGCAATGGCCGACCCACAACCGTAGGTTTTGAACTTGGCATCTTCAATCACGCCAGCCTTGTTAACCTTGATTTGCAGCTTCATCACATCACCGCAAGCCGGTGCGCCAACCATGCCGGTACCAACTCCGTCATCTTCCTTGCCAAACGAACCCACGTTACGCGGATTCTCATAATGATCAATGACTTTTACGCTATAGCTCATGTAAATTCTCCTTTAATTTATTAATGCGCAGCCCATTGGACGGTGCTCAAATCAATACCTTCCTGAACCATGTCCCACAGGGGCGAAAGGTCACGTAGTTTGCCAACTTTGATGTTTAACAGATTGATTGCATAGTCTATTTCTTCTTCAGTCGTGAAGCGACCGATGCTGAAACGGATCGAGCTATGCGCCAACTCGTCATCACGTCCCAAAGCGCGCAAAACGTAGGACGGCTCCAGGCTGGCGGAGGTGCAGGCCGAGCCTGATGAGACGGCCAAATCCTTGATCGCCATGATCATCGATTCACCTTCAACATAGGCAAAACTGATGTTGAGGTTGTGGGCGACGCGTTGCGTCATGTCGCCGTTAACATAGGTGTGCTCCATACCTTTTAGGCCGTTGAGCAGACGATCACGCAAAGCGGCGACACGAACATTTTCTTCGGCCATCTCTTCCTTGGCCAAACGGAAGCTCTCGCCCATGCCGACGATTTGGTGCGTCGGCAAGGTGCCGGAACGGAAACCACGCTCATGACCGCCGCCATGCATTTGCGCTTCGAGGCGAATACGCGGCTTGCGGCGCACATACAACGCGCCAATCCCCTTGGGGCCGTAGGTTTTATGAGCGCAAAGACTCATCAGATCAACCTTGATTTTGCGTAGATCAATATCGACTTTGCCAGTGGCTTGAGCGGCATCGACGTGGAAGATAACGCCCTGGGCACGACAAATTTCGCCCAGTTCGGCAATCGGCTGAATCACGCCGATTTCGTTATTGACGTACATC
>JAQTZQ010000090.1 GCA_028687645.1 Rhodocyclaceae bacterium | reverse complement strand
TCCTGCGGTGGCGGGCTGGCGCTCGGTGCATGCCTCAGCATGAAGAACATCGGAAAGCCGTGTGCGGGAGAACCGCATGCACGGTTTGATGAGGGAGGGCAGGCGAGAGCCTGTTCTCTACTCTACCAGCTTGAGATTGCCTTGGTTGTCGAAACTACCGCCTCCCAGGAAGGCTTCTGCAGAATTAAGCTTGGCTCGCGCCAGCGTCAGCAGGGCATCACCCCAGCTGGCGCCATTGGTGATGTCGGCTTGAATCGAATTGCTTAAATTCTCGCTACCGGTTACGTGCCTGACCAATGTCCGAACCTGCTCATTGAGTGTTTGTGTTACAAAATTGGATGCATAGGTTTGCTGGTAATACTCAAAGGCAAGATCAGCCAAGGCTGACGCATCGAGCCCCAAACCTCCGGCGCTCTGAAGGGCCGTGGTCGTTGGCAAGGTCTTGGTCACTGCGCTGTAAAGTAATGCGATGTCTTGTAGCAGGGCGTAGTCTTGTTCGATGAAGCCGACCCGTTGATCAACCTGACCCCGGGCTGCAATATCCCGTGTCCAGACGTTGACAAACTCAAGCGCGCCGTACTCGGTCAATCCGGCCTCTTCTGGGTTGAATCGGGCGTGTAGTTGGCCATTTTTGTCGAGGGAGAATTGCATGGTGCCGGCGTCGCTTTGTCCGCCTTGGAGGATGTCATCACCCGAGCCACCATAGAGCGTATCAGCATCATTACCACCGACCAGATGGTCATTGCCGTCGTCACCGTAGAGTTGGTCATTGCCGCCTTTGGAGCCGACGGTGTCGTCGCCGCCACCGCCGTGCAGGATGTCGTCGTCAGGGCCGAGGACGATGATTTGGCGATTGCCATCGCCAATGACGTAGTTTCGTCCGACGCCGCCGATAACGGTGGAGGGACCGATGATGATGGCGAATTCGACCTGGCTAAGATCGAGTACGGTGCCGGGGGGCAAATTGCGGGCGTCAATGACCAAGGCTTCGCCGCGTTGCGGGTTTGCCGGGTCGCTTTCGCCGGTGCCGCTGGCGCCGGTGATCACGATGGGCTGAGCCGGCGGCGTGGTTTGCCCGGGCGCAACGGTCAAAATGACGGTACGGACGGTGACCTGGCCTTGATCAGAGACGGAGGGGACGTATTGGTCGATGCCTCGATCAATGATTTCCTGCATCTCGCTATCGTCAGCGACGCGCGGATCGCTGGCAGCAATGAGTTGTTCGCGCAAGGTCAGGTTGCTGCCCGTAGTGGTACTGGCGGTGACGCCGACACCGACCGGCAGGCTGACCTGAACCAGGGGCGTACCACTGCTGTCGGTGGCCAAGGGGATGTCGGCCAAAGCACTGTTCGGGGTACTGGGGTCTTCCGGTCGCATATCGGTGACCGGGGAGACGGTTTGGGTGGTTGTGGTCTCCCCATCAGGGGTGGTGGTGGTCGTGCTGGTGACGGTGGTGCCGTCAACGGTGTCGGGGGCCGGGGTGGGGGCGGGAGTTGGCGCCGGCGTTGGCTCAGGAGTCGGCGAAGGCGACGCTGGCTCAGCAGCAGTCGTAAAGTTGAAAGTAGTCTCATCGGCCAGTGCAGCAATTGCATTCCCTGCCGCATCCTTTAGCGCATCGGCGTCCCAAGTGACGTAATAGGCGGTGGAATAGGCCAGCGATCCATTTGGATTGATCACTAGTTGTCCGTTGCCGTTCAAGCTGAATGTGGCCGGCACCAGGGTATCGGTGGCGACATCCTTCAGATACACCTTGGTCAGGTCGGAATTTGACGCCAGCGCTTCGCCAAATACAGCCACCATATCGGCCGTTGTCGAGACACCGGTTGCATTGTCCGCCGGGGTACCGCCTGCCGCAGTAAAAGTCGGCGCCGTGTTGTCCAGCGTAATGGTTGCCGTAGCCGCTGAACCGGCCACTGAGGTGCCGCTGGTTGAGGCTTCGACGCTGAAGCTGCCGTTGCCAGCACCGCTGGGGGTGAATTTCAGTCCGGCATTGCCTTGGGCAAAGGTGATGAAGTCGCCGTTGCTGATGGCCGTCGTGCCATTGTTCTGGAACAGGTTGCCATTGGTGATGCCGCTGATCTTGAAGTGTGTTGTTTCGGCGCCATCCGCTGCATTGCGGCTCAACACCAGGCCGGACGGGTTTTGCAGGTTAGTTTGGGCGCTGGCATTGGTCACTGTAGGCGTATCGGCCACCGGGGTCAGCGTCACGGTGCTCGTCAGTTGAGCGCCGGTCAGCCCGCCATCGGCGTTGCTGGTCGAGGCCTGCACGACGAAACTGCCGTTGCCGCCGGTGGTGGTATTGGCGTTGGCGGTCGGGCGGAAATAGACCTTGGTGGTGCTGGCGTTGCCGCCACCACCGCCCTGGGAGATGAAGCTGCCACTGGTGATCGGGGTGGTGTAGCCGCTGTCGCTATACAGCGTGCCGCCAGTAACCGAGGTGATCTTGTAATACGTTTCGCTGCCGCCAAGGGAGATGGCAATCGCGCCCGAATCGGTGTCTTCGTTGACCGTGGGGCTGGCGACTGCGGCACCGACCAAAATGGTGGCATTGATGGTCGAAGCACCCAGGCCACCTGCGGCGTTGCTGGTCGAGGCTTGCGCGGTGAAGCTGCCGTTACCGCCACCGGTGGGGGTGAACTTGAGACCGAGATTGCCTTGGGCAAAGGTGATGAAGGCCCCATCGGCAATCGCTGTCGTGCCGTCGTTCTGGAACAGGTTGCCGTTGGTAATGCCGGTGATCTTGAAGTGGGTGACTTCAGCGCCATCGAACGCATTGCGTGTCAGGACCAGGCCAGACGTTGTTTGTGTCGCGGGCGTGGTGTTGGCGTTGGTCACTGCCGGCGTGTCGGCAATCGGGGTGATGGTCACGGTCGAACTGGCGGTCGAGCCGCCGAGCCCGCCATCGGCATTGCTGGTCGAGGCCTGCACGGTGAAGTTGCCGGCTGTGGTCGAATTCGCCGTCGGGCGGAAATAGACGTTGGTGGTGCCGCCGCCGCTGGCAATGAAGCTGCCGTTAGTGACCTGGGTGGTAAAGCCCGCGTCGCTGAAGAGCGTTCCGCCGCTAATGCCGGTGACCTTGTAATGCGTCATCTCGGCGCCGTCGGCGGCGTTGCGGGTGATGGCAATTGCTGCGGAGTCGGTGTCTTCGTTGATCGTCGGCGAGGCGACCGACGGGGTATCCGCCACGGCATTCACCGTGACCGTGGCAGTCGCTGCTGAACCCGCCACCGTGGTGCCATTGGTCGAGGCTTCGACGTTGAAGCCGCCGTTGCTAATGGAGTTGGCCATCGGGGTGAACTTCAGGCCGGCATTGCCTTCGGCGAAGGTGATGAAGGTGTTGTTAGTGATTTCGGTTGTGCCATTGTTTTTATACAACGTGCCGCCGTTAATCCCAGTGATCTTGAAGTGCGTGGTTTCCGCGCCGTCGGCGGCGTTGCGGCTTAGGACGAGGCCTGAAGCAGATTGCGTATCTTCGCTGGTGGTGGCATTTGTCACCGAAGGTGTATCGGCTATGGCGGTCAGCGTCACGGTGCTCGTTAGCTGAGCTCCGGTCAGCCCGCCATCGGCGTTGCTGGTTGAGGCCTGCACTACGAAGCTACCGTTGCCGCCGGTGGTGGTGTTGGCATTGGCCGTCGGGCGGAAATAAACGTTGGTGGTGGCCCCGGCACTGGCGATGAAGCTGCCGTTGGTAATTGCGGAGGTATAGCCGGCATCGCTGTAGAGTGTGCCGCCGCTGATCGAAGTGATCTTGTAATGGGTTTCGCTGCTGCCGAGTGTAATGGCGATAGCGCCGCTGTCGGCATCTTCGTTCACTGTCGGGTTGGCCACGGCCGCACCAACCGCAATCGTGGCGTTGATGGTCGAACCGCCCAGTCCGCCCCCCGCGTTGCTGGTCGACGCCTGCGCCGTGAAGCTGCCGTTACCGCCACCGGTGGGGGTGAACTTGAGGCCTAAATTGCCTTCGGCGTAGGTGATGAAGGCATCGTTGGCAATCGCTGTCGTGCCGTCGTTCTGGAACAGGTTGCCGTTGGTGATGCCGGTGATCTTAAAGTGCGTCACTTCATTGCCATCGACCGCATTGCGCGTCAGAACCAGACCTGATGTGGTCTGCGTGGCGGGTGTGGTGTTGGCATTGGTCACCGAGGGGGTGTCGGCGATGGGGGTGACATTGATGGTGACCGTATCGGTATTACTCAGTGTTCCTGCGCCGTTGTCCGTGGATTGGATGCTCAAAGTGGCATAGCCGGCGCCGCTGGCATTGGCCGTCGGTGTGTAGGTCACCGAACCCAGCGCGTTCTGGACTTGCGCCACAGCGCCGACAATCTGTACCGAATTGCTGCCATCGCCGGTAATGGTGCCGCCTCCGCCGGTGGTGACGGCCAGTGTGCCTGTGCCGGGAGCCACGGATACCACCGTCGTCAAGGTGGTGCCGGAATCTTGATCAGTGACTGACAGCGCATTGCTATTGCCGGCAGAAAAAGTCAGCGTGCCATCTTCGTTGAAGGTCTGGGCAGCCGGTTTGGTGTTGACGGGCGCGTCATTGACGTCAGTCAGGTTGACTGTGATGGTGGCTGTGGAGTCCGCAGTGGCGTCCACGTCTTCGTCGTCGACCGTGACAGTCAGAGTGTAGCTGTTGGTGCCTTCGTAGTTCAGTTGCGTGCCATCGGCAACGGTGATCTGACCGGAACTGTTGATGGCAAACGCCGTGCCGGTATTGCCGCCAGTAATGGCATAGGCCAGGCCGCTGGTGTCGTTGGTGGCGGTGACGGTGCCCACGGCAGTGCCGTTGGCAGAGTTTTCTGCCACTGTGAAGGTGGCGTTGGAAATGACCGGATCAACATCATTGACGGTCACGGTAAAGGTATCGGTCGCTGTGCCGCCACTGCCATCGGATACGGTCAGCGTAATGGTGGCAACCCCCGTCCCATTCGCTGCAGGGGTAACGGTAACCGTGCGATTCCCATCACTGCCGCCAAACACAATGTTGCCGTTGGGGATGAGCGTCGTGTTGCTTGAGCTGCCCGCAAGCGTCAAACTCCCAACGGCAGTCTCGGCATCAGTGATGGTGACAGCTAATGCGCCGGTATTTCCCTCCTCGTTAATCGTTTGGTTAGCGACATCCGAAATGGTGGGGTTGGCGTTGTCCGATTTGTATTGCCACAGTTCTTTTCCATTGGTTCCGTCATTTGCCCAAAAATTGAGCCCTCCGTTGAAGGAAGTCAGGTAAGTGGGCTGTGAGCTTCCACTGGCAGGATTGATATTTGCAGCCATAGTTGCGTTAGTGCCGTCGTACTTCCACAATTCATAGCCATTGGTGCCGTCAGTGGCCTGAAAATAAAGAGCATTATCGAAGACGGTCAGATGAGAGGAGACACTGCTACCACCGACGCCAGGATTTATGTTTGCAACCATCGTTGGTGCATTAGTGCCGTCGTACTTCCACAGTTCTGCGCCATTGGTGCCGTCATTGGCTTGAAAATAGAGTGCACCGTTGAAGACGGTCAGCCATTGGGGGCTACTGCTACCACCATCAAGAGGATTGATGTTTGCAACCATCGTCGTGCTGGTGCCGTCGTATTTCCACAGTTCTGCGCCGCCTTGGACGGTGTTGTCGTTGGCCTGAAAATAAAGAGCATTATCGAAGACGGTCAAATAAGCGGGGGAACTGCTACCTGAACCCGAATTGATTTGGGTAATCCTTGTCGTGTTGGTGCCGTCGTATTTCCACAGCTCTGTGCCATTAGTAACATCATTGGCCTGAAAGTAGAGTGCATTGTTAAAGACGGTCAGATAATTGATAGCACTGGTGCTTCCCGGATTGGGATTGATATTAGTGACAAACGATGCGTTAGTGCCATCGAATTTAAACAGTTGGCCGTTTCTGGTACCGTCACTCGCCACAAAGTAGAGTTCTTCATTGAACTCGGTAAATTTTCCGGTAGCCGTGTTTCCGGTTGGGGTACCGCCCGCGCCCGCGGTTGAATTGATATTGGCAACCATCGTTGGCACACCAGTACCGTTGTACTTCCACAGTTCTGCGCCATTAGTACCGTCATTGGCCTGAAAGTAGATGGCATTGTTGAAGACAGTCAAAAAATTGGGGTTGCTACTATTGGGGCTGGCACCAGTAGAACCGACATATATGTCCGCTACCATCGATGGCGGATTGGTGCCGTCGTACTTCCACAGTTCATAACCCTTGGTATTGTCTCTGGCGTTGAAATACAGAACATTGTTCAGGACCGCCATCGCCCTGTCTTGTTGATTAGAATCAGTCCAGATATCCGCGACCATGCTTGCGGAATAGCCCAGCGTGTCGTTATACGATGACGCCTGAACCGCAATGGTTTCGATAGCGCCACTCGCAACCTCCAGCACCCAATCCCCACCCAGCGCCGCATTCCCCGTCAAATCCTCCGACGCCGCCACATCCGCCTGCGTGATCCGCGCGATGGACTCGACGAACGCCCGCCCCGTCTCGCCAGCGCCGACTTTGCAGCCGTAGAGCAGGATGTCGCCTGCCTCAGTCAGGCTCTGGCCGATCTGTGCCAGCAGCGGGGCGTGGCTGTTGAGGTTGGCGCTGGTCAGCGTGATATCGCCCAGTTGCAAGGCGCCGGCGCTGCCGTGGCTGAAGACGTGGATGGCGTCCAGATTGTTACGGTCAACGAGGAAATCGGCCATTTTTTGCAGGCCGTTGCCGCCATCGATGAGGATGACCTCGATACCGGCCGGCAAACCGGCGATCAGGGTTTGGTAATCGGCAACGCGGGTGTCGATAAAGGCGATGGAACGGGACATGGTGACCTCGGCAGGAAGCGTGAACAGGGGAGACACTGATCGTAAAGAATGCATGCCATGCCAAGCAGATGGCGTTCCACGGATTCGTGATTTTGTTATACGAATTCCTGCAAACGCTGATTTTTTGCGGGTGTTTCGCGTAGTCTTGGCGTGTGAAAACGCGCGTTGCCAATGAGCTGTTGCTCAGGCTTTGCGGATTTCCGCCTGCAGGGTGGGGCTGCATATATCCGCCAGATCCCTGAACGCGGGCGCCAGTTTGTCGATCAATGCGCCGCTTGCCCCCTCCGCTTCAAAGAAGGTTTTCCATTCCCGCAGCTTGGCCCAGATGCGCCGGATGATGGCAATCGCCACCGGCCGATTGGGGGTAAAGGCGCTGTACGCCGACATGGCGTTATCGAGGGTGGCCAGTTTTCCCTGCTGGCCAAGCTCAAGATGCAGATAGCGTTCTTGTGCTATCCCCGGTCTTGGCACCACGTCATACAGCGGACTCAGGCGCCAACCGGGCAACCGGGGGTCGCGAATGAATCCGTGGTTACGGAGGTGATCGTCATCGTTGCTGACAAAGATGTTGAAAATCATGCGCCCGAACAGCTCTTCACAATTGGCGCGGATGTACTGCGGATGAACATGCTTCCGGATGGCCAGCGCCAAATCCTGGTAACCCTTGAGCCGGGATGCAAACTCGTCGCAACCCACCAGCGTGAGCCCACTCACAAAAGGCAGACGCCCTTCTTCCCGATCTGCCGCCGGCACGGTTTCGTGCAGCGCCAGCGCCGCATCGGGAGGCGCGCCCGGTGCCGTCCAGTAGCGATCAAAGCGCCGGATCAGCATCACCCGTTTGCCGCCCAGATCGGTCACCTGCACCGCAGGAACGGTCATCCCGCAGCGTTGGGCTAGGCGCAAGGTGAAGCATTCAGCATCGGCCACACTGAACACATCGCCTTGCGCCGGAAATTTGGCAATCGACAACAGGTTTGCGCCGTCACGCAGTGAGGCTTTGGGGCGCGCGCCACCGGCACTCGGGCCCGCGCCAAAGATATCGGCCAGTTGCGCCGGCAACGGCAAGCCAAGCTCGATACGCTCAGCCGCCTCCAACAAATAGGCCAGCGAATGAAACCCGGCCGCACCCGGACGAGGCGCGCTGTCCAGCCCGCTACGCACATCAAGCGCCCCCACGCGGTCGCTGCCGGCACTGAGCAAATAGTCGGCTTCCGACAAACTGTTGGCCGGTACTTTGCGCTGCGCTTCAATCACGCGCCGGCCCCACGCATCCGGTGCGGCATCGCGCACACCGCCAAACTGGGGCAAGGCATGCGCGGGAAACAGTGTTTTGCCGCGCACTTCATTGACGTTCGCCAGACTCAAGCTGACCGGATCAATCTCGAATCGCCCCGGGCGTTCAAGGTAACGCAGGCCGTAGGCAAAAGAGGAGGCCAACACCTCACGCGCTTCTGTCAATTCGAGCCGCCCTGCCGGCACGAATCCGCCCACAAGATGACTGAAAACGATCAGTGCGCGCGGTTTCATCAAAAATCCAGATCGTCCAGTTGGGCCGTTGAGGGCCGACGCACACGCTGACGGGCCTCGGCCTGAGCCAGGATGACGAGGGCGGGATCGGTCTCCTGCAGCAAGGTCAGCAGCGTCTGGTCAGGCGCGATGGCGTCGAGGTAACGCAGCACCTGCCCCAGCGTCCGGCCGGGGTCGCCTTTCTCGATCAGTGCTGCCGTTGATCGAGAAATCCCGGCCCTGGCAGCAGCGTCGGCTTGGCGCATGTTTTTGGCTAGGCGCAAACGGGCCAGCCGGGTGCCGAGCACGGTTGCTTCGACTTGGCGGCTGGCGGGAATGAGCGGGGTTTCCGGGTATTTCATGTCCGCAATATAGTACTTTATTCTTTTAATGTCCAATATTGGAGACATTGCTTCGGCGCTGGCGGGACGGCAGGAAGAACCCGCCACCCCGCCTGATGGCGTTCTACGGATTCATGATTTTGTTATACGAATTCCTGCAAACGCTGATTTTTTGCGGGTGTTTCGCGTAGTCTTGGCGGATGAAGTTCTTTACGCCCAATGAACTGTTCAAGCTGTCGTGGCTGCTCGCGCCGGAAGATGATGCGGTAACGCTGGAACGCGATGGCCCGGATCTGCAGCGCTTGCCCTATGCCATGCCGCCCGAAATTGGCGTGGCGTGGCTGGATAGCCTGATCTTCCCGGATGGCATCGTGCTCTATCGTGCCGTGCACGACATGGCGCCCTCACCGCGGGGCCAACTGATTCCCTTGATGGATGTGGATGGCCTGTCGGAGGAGCCGGCCTTCAATGCCCAAATCTGGCTATCCGGGCTGGGCTGCCATCATGAATACTGGCAGGGGCGCGATGCGCCGCCGGTGGAGATTGTGGCGTTTCCTGGCCGCGACACGTTTCGCTACAAGCGCTTGTGGCAGGCGAAGGTGCTGGTCGAAGGCGGGGTGACGTCCGAAATGAAATCTGTGGTGGTGCCTGATAGCGTGATGCGGGCGCTGCTCGGTGGCGATGCGACGGACACGCTGGTGAGCCGGCTGGGCTTGAGCGCGGCGCGCCAGGCGGTGGTGCTGCCGATGCCGTTGCATGTCAGCGCGCCCTTGCGGGATGCCATGTCCGGCCAGTTTGCCGGCGCGGCCCGCAAGCTGTTTGCGCAGGCGCGGATTCTCGATTACCTCGGCGGGCTGCTGCATTTTGTATTGTCGGATGACCTGCCGCCGGCACAACCCGCGTCTGAGCGAAAGATGGATGAGCTACGCGATCATCTGGTCAATCTTGAAGGAGCCATGCCGACCCTGATTGACCTGGCCAAACAATTTGGTGTGTCCGCGCGGCGCTTGAATAACGACTTTACGGCGAAGCATGGGCAGTCCATCTACAGCTTTGTGACGGAACATCGCCTCGCGCAAGCGCATGCCCTGTTGCTCTCCGAACCGATTGCGCTGAAGACGCTGGCGACGCGGCTGGGTTATTCGCATGTCAATCAATTCAGCACGGCGTTCAAGAAGCGCTTTGGCTATCCGCCGGGGAGCTTGCAACGCAAGTAAGCTGCCGAAGCGAAGATTGCTCTTCACTCGTACTATCGCTATGCTCAAACAACTAAGCTGAACCACCACGAGGACCATCATGAGTCTGCCGCAAGCGAAAATTCCTTTTTCTCCCGACGATTACCTGGCTTGGGAGCAGGAGCAGCCCTGCCGCAATGAATATATTGATGGCGAAGTGTTTGCCATGAGCGGCGCGTCAGATGCGCACGGTACGGTGGCGCTCAATCTGGCGGCGCTCCTGCACGCAGCGTTGCGCGGCACGCCCTGCAAGCCCTTCATCGCTGACATGAAGGTTCATGTCGCGGTCACCAACAGCTTTTTCTACCCCGATATTGTGGTGACTTGCGACCCGCGCGACCGCACTCCCGAGGCCAGCCACGTCAAGCAGCACCCGATGCTGATCGTTGAAGTGTTGTCGCCCAGCACCGAAGCCTACGACCGGGGTAACAAGTTTGCTGCCTACCGTCAGCTTGAATCCTTGCAGGAGTACGTTCTGATCAGTCTCGAAGCGCGCCGTGTTGAAATTTTCCGGCGTGATGCCTCGGGGCGCTGGGTGCTGCATCCGTTTGCGCTGAATGAAGGCCTTGAACTCGCCAGCCTAAATTTCAGCTGCCCGGTTGCCGAGATTTTTGAGGATGTTGAGGGCGAATAGCCGCCGTTCAGTCTGATTTTTTGGGGCTTTTTCCCGGTTGACCGTAAGAATGCCAGAAATCAATGCGCTAGCTTTACCTGCTGGATGGCGCGTGCCAGATCGCGGCGGTCGAAGGGTTTGTTGAGTACCGGCACGGCTAAATTGCCGCCTGGATCGTCGGCGTAGCCGCTCATCAAAATGATCGGCATTGCCGGGTGCTCGCTGTGTACTTGTGCCGCGAGCTGTTGCCCGTTGATGCCGCCGGGCATGATGACGTCGCTGATCATCAGCGCGATATCGGGTATCTGGGCGATCATTTCCAGCGCTTGGCTGGCATTTTCTGCCTCAATGACCGGGTAACCGAGGTCGACCAACTGTTGCCGGACGATGCGCCGGACGCTGGCATCGCCTTCAACGAGCAGGGCCAGTTCGCCGCCCAGCGTTGGGGGTTGTTCTTCTGCTTCGTTTTCTGGCGCGGCCTGCGGTCGGGTCAGCGGCAGCACCATCAGCACCGTGGTGCCCTGGCCGGGTTCGCTGCGGATCGACAGGCCACCGCCGGATTGTTTGACGAAGCCATAAGCCATCGATAGCCCCAGGCCGCTGCCCAGGCCAAAGCGCTTGGTGGTGAAGAAGGGTTCGTACACCCGCGCCAGCGTAGCCGCATCCATGCCGCTGCCGTTGTCGTTAACCTCGATCATGGCATAGGTGCCGGCGCTTAGTTCAAAGGCTTCGGCAGCGCGGCGATCGAGTTCAACCGAGCGTGCGGTGATGTGCAGGCGGCCACCTTCGGGCATGGCATCGCGGGCGTTGAGGGCAAAGTTAAGCAGGGCGCTTTCCAGTTGCCCGGGGTCGACCAGGGCGTGAATCGTCGCCCCGGCAAGGTCGGTTGAGACAGCAATCGACTGAGGCAAGGAGCGGCGCACCAGTTTGCTCATGCCGGCGATCAGGCGCGCTACGTCGACCGCCTCCGGCTCCAGTTTTTGCTGGCGCGAGAAGGTGAGCAGGCGCTTGATCAACTGCACGCTGCGGCGGGCCGATTGCAGGGCCGGTTCAACAAACTCATTGACCTCTTCATCGGCGGGGCGGTGGTCTTGCAGGGCAGAAAGGTTGCCGATGATGACGGTGAGCAGGTTGTTGAAGTCATGCGCCAGTCCGCCGGTCAACTGGCCAATGGCCTCCATTTTTTGCGCCTGAATCAGCGCTGCCTGCATGCGTCTTTGCTCGGTGATGTCGTGAGAAAAAACGAAAAAGCCCAGCGTTTCGCCGTCCGGCATGGTTTCCGGCACCAGTACGCTGCGCGCAAAGACGGTCTGGCCGTTACGCTGGGCCTGGTATTCGTAGGTGACTTGCTGGCCGCAGAGCGCCTTGCGCACTGATTCGCGCACCTGGGCGTAGATTTCTTCGCCGATAACTTCAGGCACCGAATGGCCAGTAACCGAATCTTCGGGAATGTTGAACCAGTCGGAATAGCCCTTGTTGGCGTACTGGTAAATCTCGTTTTGGTCGACGTAACCAATCAGGATGGGAATGGTGTTGTTGATCAGCCGCAGACGCTCTTCGCTGCGCCGCAGGGCGTTGGCGATGCGGTCGTTTTCAATGTTGGCACGGGTTAGTTTGGCGTTGGCGTTTTCTAATTGCGCGGTGCGTCGGCGTACCCGTTCGTCGAGCTGGGTGCTTTGATGTTCGGCCAGGCCTTCAAGGTAGCGCTGCTCGGTGACGTCGCTGTAAAGCGTGACAAATCCGGCGTTTTGCAGCGGTTCGCCACGCAGCAGCAAGACTTTGCCGTTAGGGCGGCGGCGCTCGGTAACGTGCGGGCTAAAGCGGGCGGCATCGGCGACGCGTTCGGCAACTTGTGCCTCTACGTCGCCGGGGCCGTACTCGCCGCGCTCGGCGTTGTAGCGAATGAAACCCGCGAAGGGCGCGCCAACGTAGGCCAGAGATTCAGGAAAATCGAGCAGTGTCAGGAAGGGCTTGTTCCACGCCACCAGCCGTAAATCGGCGTCGAATACGGTGAGGCCTTGATCCAGCAGGTCAAGGCCGGACTGCAGCATGGCGAAGCACTGCGCGTTGTCAGAGGGCGGGTTTTCCGTAGTCATCGGGCAATTTTAAGCCAGCCTGTTCGGCGACTTGTTCGCTGCAATCATTCGTTACATTTGACTCATAGTTGCGCAAGAGTGTTTTGCCATTATCACTAAAAAATAGCAGCCCCAAAAAACAGAGAACAGCACTTTCGCAGGCATCGTGAGGAGACATTTGTGGCAGTTAACCCGTATTCCGTCGGGCTGGAGCAGAATCCGGCCAATTTTGTAGCGCTTTCCCCGCTGAGCTTTCTTGAGCGCTCGGCCTTCGTTTATCCGAAGCGCATTTCGATCATTCAGGATGCGCGTCAGTACACCTGGAAAGAATCCTACGATCGCTGCCGTCAGCTCGCGTCTGCGCTGAAAAATCGCGGCATCGGCAAGGGCGACACCGTTGCCGTCATGTTGCCTAACTCGGCGCCGATGTTCGAGTGCCATTTCGGTGTGCCGATGACCGGCGCCGTGCTCAATACCCTGAATACCCGCCTCGATGCCGAAGCCATTGCCTTCATGCTGGCACACGGCGAGGCCAAAGTGCTGATCACCGATCCCGAGTTTTCCGCCATCGTCAAACCCGCGCTGGCCTTGCTTGAAGGGCCGAAGCCGCTGGTCATCGATACGCTCGACCCAGCATTCACTGGCGGTGAAGCGCTAGGTGAAAAGGATTACGAAGCTTTTCTTAATGAAGGCGAACCGGATTTTGCCTGGGCTTTGCCGGAAAATGAGTGGGATGCCATTTCGCTCAATTACACCTCGGGCACCACCGGCAACCCCAAGGGTGTTGTCTATCACCATCGTGGCGCTTATCTGAACGCTGCCTCCAACATCATTTCCTGGGGCATGGCACCGCATTCCGTGTATTTGTGGACGCTGCCGATGTTCCATTGCAACGGCTGGTGCTTCCCCTGGACGCTGGCGGCCAATGCCGGCACCAGTATTTGCTTGCGCAAGGTTGATCCGGCGCTGATCTTTGGCCTGATCAAGGAACACAAAGTCAGCCATATGTGTGGTGCGCCGATTGTGTACGGCATGATGATCAACGCCCCGGCGGCGCTCAAGGAAGGCATCGAACATCAGGTCAATGGCCTGATTGCTGGCGCCGCACCTCCCGCCGCGATCATCGAAGGTTGCGAGCAGATGGGTTTCAATATCACCCACGTTTACGGGTTGACTGAAACCTACGGCCCGGCCTCGGTTTGTGCCAAGCATCCAGAATGGGACAAGCTGCCGATCGATCTGCGTGCGGCGCGCAATGGCCGTCAGGGCGTGCGCTATCACATGCAGGAAGCGATTACGGTGATGGATACGGTGAGCATGGAGCCGGTGCCTTGGGATGGTGAAACCATGGGCGAGATCATGTTCCGGGGCAATCTGGTGATGAAGGGTTACCTGAAAAACGAGAAAGCCACCGCTGAAGCCTTTGAGGGTGGCTGGTTTCATACCGGCGATCTGGCGGTGGTGCATAGCGACGGCTACATCAAGATCAAGGATAGATCCAAGGACGTGATTATTTCCGGTGGCGAAAATATTTCCTCGCTGGAAGTTGAGGATGTGCTCTATCGCCACCCCTCGGTCATTGCTGCGGCTGTGGTTGCCAAGCCTGACGAAAAGTGGGGTGAAGTACCGGCTGCCTTCATTGAATTGAAGGATGGTGCGCAGACCACAGAGGCTGAAATCATTGAGCACTGCCGTGCCCATCTGGCTCGTTTCAAGGTGCCGAAGACCGTGATTTTTGGGGAGTTGCCGAAGACATCGACTGGCAAGATCCAGAAATACGTCCTGCGCCAGCACGCCAATTCAGCGCTCGCCATCGAATAATAAATTGTCGTCATTCCCGCGCAGGCGGGAATCCAGGTTTTGCGACTGGATTCCGGATCTAGCCCGAAATGACGAATTTGAGGAAACCAAAAATGAAAATTCTCGTTCCCGTAAAACGGGTCGTCGACTACAACGTTAAAATCCGCGTGAAGGCCGATGGTTCTGGTGTTGATTTAGCCAACGTCAAGATGAGCATGAACCCCTTCGACGAAATCGCCATCGAAGAAGCCGTCCGTCTCAAAGAAGCCGGCATCGCCACCGAAGTCATCGCCGTCTCCTGCGGTGTCGCCGCCTGCCAGGAAACCCTACGCACCGCCCTCGCTATCGGCGCCGACCGCGCCATCCTCGTCGAAACCGACGTCGACCTCCAACCCCTCGCCGTCGCCAAGCTCCTGCAAGCCCTGTGCGCCAAAGAAGCCCCGCAACTCGTCATCTGCGGCAAACAAGCCATCGACGACGACGCCAACCAGACCGGGCAAATGCTCGCCGCCCTGCAAAACTGGCCGCAAGCCACCTTTGCCTCCAAGGTCGTCATTGCCAACGCGAATAGTAAAAATTCGGCCACCGTCACCCGCGAAATCGATGGCGGTCTCGAAACCCTCGAAATGAGCCTGCCGGCAGTCGTCTCCACCGACCTGCGCCTCAATGAGCCGCGCTACGCGACCCTCCCCAACATCATGAAAGCCAAGAAAAAGCCGCTTGAAACCCTCAAGCCCGCCGACCTTGGCGTCGACGTTGCCCCGCGCCTGACCACCCTCAAAGTCGCCGAACCGGCCAAGCGCAGCGCCGGTATCCGGGTTGCCGACGTGGCCGAACTGATCAACAAACTCAAGAACGAAGCCAAGGTGATCTGATCATGACTATCCTCGTAATCGCCGAACACGACCACCAGCAACTCAAAGCCGCCACCCTCAACACGGTGACAGCCGCAGCAAAAATCGG
>JAQTZQ010000089.1 GCA_028687645.1 Rhodocyclaceae bacterium | reverse complement strand
GAAAAAAGCCCCTCCCCCTTTATGTCCCGCAGGGACGGTATCCCAGGACAAGGGGGAGGTTGGGTGGGGGATGGGTTTGCAGGATTGCAGCCCCAAGAGACCCATCCCCGCCCCGGCCCTCCCCTTGAAGGGGAGGGAGAGATTCGTAAAGGAAATCACATGCGCACCGATCGTGATGCAATGGAATACGATGTCGTAATCATCGGCGGCGGTCCTTCCGGGCTGTCTTCGGCGATCCGCATCAAGCAACTGGCCGAGCAGAATGGCAAGGAAGTCTCCGTCTGCCTGCTGGAAAAAGGTTCTGAAATCGGCGCCCACATCTTGTCCGGCGCCGTGCTTGAACCGCACGCACTAGCCGAACTCTTCCCTGATTGGCAGGAACGTGGTGCGCCGCTGAACACGCCGGCTGGCGAAGACAAGCTGTTGTTCCTGACCGAAACCGGCTCATACAAACTGCCGACGCCGCCGCAAATGGGCAATCACGGCAACTACATTATCAGCCTCGGCAATCTGGCCCGCTGGCTGGGTGAACAGGCTGAAGCGCTGGGTGTCGAGATCTACCCCGGTTTTGCCGCCGCTGAAGTGCTTTACCACGAGGATGGCTCGGTCAAGGGCGTGGCGACTGGCGACCTCGGCATCGGCAAGGATGGCCAGCCAACCCACAATTTCCAGCCGGGCATGGAGTTGCATGCCAAACAGACGATTTTTGCGGAAGGTTGCCGAGGTTCGCTGACCAAGGAGCTATTCGCCAAGTTTGACCTGCGCGATGGCGTCGATCCGCAAACCTACGGCATCGGCATCAAGGAATTGTGGGAAGTCGATCCGGCCAAGCACCAGCCGGGGCTGATTGTGCACAGCATTGGCTGGCCGCTGCAAAGCGACACCTACGGCGGCGCCTTTGTCTATCACCTGGAAAATAATCTGGTCGCCATCGGCTTCGTGGTTGGTTTGGATTACAAAAACCCGTGGCTGTCGCCCTACGAAGAATTCCAGCGTTACAAGACGCACCCGGCGATTCGTGGTTATTTTGAAGGTGGGCGACGCATTTCCTACGGCGCTCGGGCCTTGTCCGAAGGCGGTTATCAGTCGATTCCCAAACTGACCTTTCCGGGTGGCTTGCTGATCGGCGACACCGCCGGCTTCCTCAATGTGCCCAAAATCAAGGGCACGCATATGGCGATGAAGTCGGGCATGGTCGCCGCCGAAGCGGTCTTCGAGCATCTCGCCAAGGAAAACGCCGGCAGCGAAGCGACCGAGTACGCCGAGCAGATCAAGAAAAGCTGGCTGTGGGATGAGCTTTACCAAGTGCGCAACATTCGCCCCGCTTTCAAGTGGGGGCTATGGGGCGCGCTGGCTTACGGCGCCATCGATACCTACGTTTTCAAGGGCAAGGCGCCGTGGACCCTGAGTCATCACGACGACCACAGCCAACTGGGCGACAAGAACAGCCATCCGAAGATCACCTACCCAAAGCCGGACGGTCAACTGACTTTTGACCGTCTTTCTTCGGTCTTCCTTTCGGCCACCAACCACGAGGAAAACCAGCGTTGTCATCTGCAATTGAAAGATGAAAGCGTCGCTATCAGTGTGAACTACGCCAAGTACGGTTCGCCCGAAACGCGTTATTGCCCGGCTGGCGTTTATGAAATTGTTGGCGAGGAAGAGGGTAAACCGCGCCTGCAAATCAACGGGCAAAACTGCCTGCATTGCAAAACCTGCGACATCAAGGACCCGACCCAGAACATCAACTGGACGGTGCCGGAAGGCGGGGGCGGGCCAACTTATCCAAATATGTAATCGCTACAAACGTTGTATCTAAAGTTGTATCCAAAACCAAGGAGGGAAAATGTCTCAACCTACGCTACAGACCAAAATCCGGCAAAACCCCAAGTTTGCCGAACTGGTGGGCAAGCGGACGCGCTTCGCGATCCTGCTTTCAATTATCGTGCTGGTGCCTTACTACAGCTTCATGATGATTACCGCCTTCAATCCGGCCTTGCTCGCCACACCGCTGAATGACGGTGGTGTGATGACAATCGGCTGGCCGATTGGTGCCGTTTTGATCATCGGCTCGTGGATCCTTACCGGTATCTATATCCGTCGCGCCAATGGCGAGTTCGACGAACTGACGCAAGAAATTCTCAAGGAGGCACGCAAATGAAGCGTTCCGTTACTGCTCTTATCGTCGGTAGCCTGCTGGCGCTAACCGCTACGGCATTTGCTGCCGGGGGCGCCATTGAAGGGGTGCAAAAGCAGCCGATCAATGTCAGCGCCATCGCCATGTTCATGATTTTTGTCTTGGCCACGCTTGGCATTACCTATTGGGCATCTACGCGCACCAAGTCAACCGCTGACTTCTACACTGCTGGCGGCGGCATTACCGGCTTTCAGAACGGCATGGCGATTGCCGGCGACTACATGTCGGCAGCCACCTTGCTCGGCTTGACCTCACTGGTGTACTTCAAGGGTTTTGACGGCTTCATCTACTCGATCAGCTTTTTTGTCGGCTGGCCGATCATTCTCTTCCTGATTGCCGAACGTCTGCGCAATCTGGGTAAATTTACCTTCGCCGACATCGCCTCCTACCGTCTCGACCAGAACCGCATCCGCACATTTGCCGCTTTTGGCTCGTTGACCGTGGTCTGCTTCTACCTCATCGTCCAGATGGTCGGTGCCGGCCAGTTGATTCAGTTGCTCTTCGGGCTGGAATACAACTACGCGGTGATTGCTGTTGGTATCCTGATGGTGGTTTATGTCACTTTTGGTGGCATGGTGGCAACGACCTGGGTGCAGATCATCAAGGCTGGCCTGCTGCTTGGCGGCGGCACGGTGCTCATGCTGCTGGCTTTCAGCAAGTTCGGCTTCTCCTTTGATGCCCTGTTCTCGCAGGCTATTGCGGTGCACAAAACCGGTGCCAAGATCATGGCTCCAGGTTCCTTGATGGCTGATCCGGTGTCTGCCGTTTCGCTGTCAATGGCGCTGCTCTTCGGCACTGCTGGCCTGCCGCACATCATGATGCGCTTCTTCACCGTGCCGAACGCCAAGGAAGCCCGCAAATCGGTGTTTTACGCCACCGGTTTCATCGGCTATTTTTTCCTTGTTGTCGTTGTCCTGGGCATTTCAGCGATCGTCATTGTCGGTCAGGATCCGCAGTTTTTTGAAGGTGGCGAGGTGGGCGGCAAGTTGATTGGCGGTGGCAACATGCCGGTCATGCATCTGGCCAAGGCCGTGGGTGGCGACATCTTCCTCGGCTTCCTCTCGGCGGTTGCTTTTGCCACCATTTTGGCTGTGGTTTCCGGCCTTGCGCTGGCGGGCGCCTCGGCAATTTCGCATGACCTCTATGCTCGCGTGATCAAAAAGGGCACAGCCACCAGCGCACAGGAAATGACCGTTACCAAGTACGCTTCAGTTGGTATTGGCTGTATCGCTATCATCCTCGGCATTCTGTTCAAGGATCAGAACGTCGCCTTCCTGGTGGCGCTGGCTTTCGGTGTGGCCGCTTCGGTCAACTTCCCGGTACTGATTCTGTCGATGTACTGGAAAGGTCTGACGACCCGTGGCGCGCTATGGGGCGGCATTGCCGGCCTGGTCTCCGCCGTCGGCCTGGTGATTTTGTCGCCAGCAGTCTGGGTCAAGGTCTTGGGTAACCCGACAGCTATCTTCCCCTACGATCATCCGGCAATTATTTCAATGACGCTGGCCTTTGTCGTTACCTGGCTCGGTTCAATTACCGACAATAGCCCGCGTGCCGCCAAGGAAAAGGATGCCTTCGAGGAGCAGTACATCCGCGCCCAAACCGGTCTCGGTGCCTCCGGTGCGCACGACCATTAACAACGCTGCAGTAAATTGAATTCAAGAGGCCTGCGGGCCTCTTTTTGCATTGGAAGGCGGTTTTTGTGGACTCCCGGTTGTTCGCTTTACTGCAGATACTGGTTTTCCACCTATGAGCCTAATATTTCTTCCGTATCGAATACCCTTACCGCTGCCACCGCACGACGATGCTGCCCAAAATAGGCCGCTTGTTAGACAACAATTTACGCTTGCGATTACCATTCATCCCTTGCCGGTGCGAAACGTTAGTGTTTCTTGATGCGGTGATACGTTGTGTCAAGTCGTTAATCAGTAACTTGATCGTCTTCCTCTGATGGGGTGTGGAAATTGAAAAAAATTCTGTTTTCGGGCTTGCCTGCCGATGTTACGGAGATGGCTTTGCATGAGTCGCTGCAAAAACTGGGGCCGGTGCATTCGGTACTGATCATTGCCGATGGTGACCCGAGTTCACCTGCGGCCATTGTTGAAATGAGTATTGATGATGAACAGGCCCATAAACTCACCTCGCGGGTAACCGACTATTGGCATAACGGGCACATGATCAACGCACGCCTGTTGCTGCATTAACCCGTTGGCCCGGTGTTTCGTTAAGCAATTCTCCTGATGCCCAATGTTCTGAAGCTCATTGGCTTTGCAGTGGCATGTCTGGTTCTGCCTAACCTGGTTTTCGCGCAGATTGCCTTGCCTGGGGGCCCGCAAAAGCCGCTAGCGGCGCAAGCCGAAACTGATATTTCGCAACAGCGTGCCAAGGCTGAAACCCTGTTGGCCGAAACCCAGCGACAGCGCGACGCCGAGCAGTCGATTAGTCACGAAGTAGCCAGTGCTGAAGCCGTTCGCACCGCCGACCGACAACGCTTACTTGATCGATTGGCCTTTTTGCAAAGCGAAAAGATCAAAAAGCTCGATGAGCAGGCCTCGCTACAAAAAGCGCCGCCATTCCTCCTGAGCAACCTGCCTCAAGTGCAGGCCCTTGGTGATTCACCTCCCTATTCGGCCATCGCTGTCGATGCCTTGCGGGATGAACTGGATGGTCTGCGCGACAAACTTCAAAGCCTGCTCGCCGGTCTGCAGATACGCGAGGCTGAAAAGCAGACATTGGTGGAACAGAAACGTCGCGCCGGCGAAGCCTTGCGCCTGAGCAATGACCGTTCTGCTTTATCACGCGGTGAGACCAGCAAGGCCTTGGCGCAATGGGATCAGGAACAATCTGAATTACGTCAACGCATTGCCGATTCGGAACTGTCGCTTCTGGCCATTGATGAAGAACTGCTCAAGCTCAAGATCACCCAAATGCGTTTGCAAAGCGATGAGCTTGCTCGTTTTGTAACCAAAGCGCTTGCCGCCCAGCAGTTGACTGAGTCCGAACTGGAAGCGCAGCGCGCTCGCATGCGCGCCTTGCGCGAGCGACTATCAGTTGAGGCGAACAAGGCCAATGAGCGTCGGCGCAATTACGAAAAGGAGCGCACCAAACTCCAGGCAAACTCACCGCCGCCAGAGAGCAGGGAGGCTCAGCGTCTGATCATGCTGGATCAGGGGTTGATCACGGTTGGCATCATCCTGGATGGTCTGACTGGACTGGAGACACTGACTCAGGTTGTTTCGGATGCCTGGGATAAACGTTATCTGATTCTTTCCGGCAGCGATCTGGCGCAACGACAACTGGCAATCGCTTCGCTGGACAAAATTTATCAGGGGTTGGTCAATCGCAAGCGTTTGTCACAGGAACAGCGCAGCGTCGTGCAAGTTGCAATTCGTGAGCAGGAAACACGGGTTGCCAATTTGCTACCGAAAACGGCGGAGCAGCGCCACGCAAAAGAACTGCTTGGGCTGCTCCAGGAGCGGGCCTCCATCTATGAGCGGCTTGACTTGGCCGCCAACCGCCTTGAGCGCCAGTTGGCGCGCTGGAATGGTGATTTCAGCCAGGCCGGCGACACCTCCTTCAGCGCCCAGACAAAGCGCCTGGGTGAGCAGCTACTCTCGGGAATGCGGCGCTTTTGGCAATTTGAACTATTCGCCGTCGAAGACGTATCGGATATTGATGGTCGCAAAGTCACCGTCATCTATGGCGTGACGGTTGGCAAAAGCATCGGTGCAATGCTGCTGTTTGTGCTTGGTTACTGGCTATTCTCCAAGCTGGTTCAAGGTCTGCAATTAATTCTTGTGCGTCGCTTTGGCGTCAGCGATCAGCTCGCCTCGGTGGTCCGGCGCTGGGTGATGATTCTGCTGGCCATCGGTCTGATTATTTTTGTTCTGAATCTGGCGCGGATACCGCTGACCGTTTTTGCCTTCATGGGCGGCGCCCTGGCGATCGGTGTCGGCTTCGGCACACAGACCATCATCAAGAATTTCATCAGCGGCATCATCATCCTCTTCGAGCGCAAAATACGTGTCGGCGACATCATTGAACTTGGTGGCATGGTTGGCCATGTCACCGCCGTTGATTTACGTGCAACCACGGTTCGGGGTTTCGATGGGGTTGAAGCCTTGGTACCCAATTCCAATTTTCTGGAAAACCAGGTCGTCAACTGGACCTACTCCAATCACCAGATTCGTCGGGAATTGCGCATTGGCGTCGCTTATGGTGCCGATACCCGAGCGACGGAGCAATTGCTGTTGAATGCTGCGGTCAACCATCAAAATGTCCTGAAATCGCCAGCCCCCGAGGTGTTTTTTGAGGACTTTGCCGATAGCGCTTTAATGATGGTGCTGGTTTTTTGGGTTGAGCTCGGGCCCAATCTGGTGGCGCGCCGGGTTGATAGTGAACTGCGCCACATCATTTACCGGCAACTGGCTGAAGCCGGCATCGCCATCCCCTATCCGCAGCGCGACGTTCATCTCGACCTCGCCTTGCCGTTACCGGTCGCTATCGTGGCCGAGGGCAACGGGGCTTGCTCCTGACGACAGATTTAGCGGCCTGCCGCGACGTTGCGTCGCGCAGTCCATCCTGCCCAAACGCACCAGCGAGTGCATCCAACTGAGGAATCCAGGTTGATTCAAAATGTAACTTTGGTTTTGAGCTCGTTCTCCACAAGAGCGGGTTGCGTTCCCAAAGTAAAAACCCAATCCATATGACGTTTACTGCCGCTCAATGCAGCCAGTTCAGTCGGAAAATTCTCCTGTTTAAGGGCAGCGCTTTCACTCAAGCTGTGGATACCGACAATGCCTCTATCCGGGCCGCGTATCAGGCCCCATTCAGCCTTGCCGGTCATTGGATCGTGATAAAGGCGGCGCAAATGACGCTTTACGCCCGGGTAGCGCGGGTCTCGCAGTAATTCAGATAGATCCGCCGGGGTATTTGGCAAGCCGTTTGGCGTCGCCTCGGCGTAGGACTGCAGGGCATTGCGAAACTCCAGACCGATGCCCAGCAATTCAGCCTCAGCGGAACGGATTTGCTGGGTTTTGGCGACTTTAAGGCCAACCGCAGAGGCGCCACCGATCAGCGCGATGGCCAACAGCAGCGCGATATAAATCATGCCTGATTGTCGGTGCTGAAGTTTCATGACTCACCAACTGGCAAAGCGGCGGCCATCGCGCCCGAGGCCGGGGGCGGTGCTATGGATGTCGCCCACCCGCCCTTCCGCCGGGGGCGGTGGTTCGCTGATCTGCCAGCGGAGACTGCTCTCCAGCAGGGGATCAAATGGCAAGGTTTTGAGGTAACGACGGGCGACCAGATCATCAAGCGACTCCGGGTAGCGCCCGCGATCGGCGTAAAACTGTTCCAGCGCATCCCGCGTCAGACGCAGATTTTCGGCGAGGACGGCTTCGCGATTGCGCTCGACATATTGCGTATAGCGCGGCATGGCGAGGGTCGATAGCAGGGCCACGATAGCCAGCACAACCAGCAGTTCGATCAACGTGAAGCCGCGCATCACCAGACCTTGTACGGGATGCTGTTGAGGCCCATTTGCGGTGCGCGGGAATAGACATCATAGATGTCCGTCCCCTCCCGAGGGTCGCCGGCATCGCTGGCGTAACTGCGCAGACCCCAGGTTTGCGCCGGGTGGGCGGTGCTATCCGGGTGCATGGGGTCGCGCGGTAAACGGCGTAAAAAGCGGATTTTTTGCCGCTTGGGGTGTTTGTCGTCGCCCACGCCGTCAACGAGAATTTGCAAGGATGCCGGGTAGCCATTCGAATTTGCATCACGCGGCAAACGCCCCTCGTCGCTGGCCCGCTTGTAGGCATCGATGGCGTTCCTGATCTCGCGCAAGGCCAGGCGTAGTTCCTGTTCTTTACTACGCTGCACGCTGATCTGCGCGACCGGCACGACGAGCATGGCGAGTACCGAGATGATGGTGAGGGTTACCATCATCTCGATTAGCGTGAACCCGCGCCGGTAGCGCATTAGCGAATACCGCCGGGGGCGGCGGGTGGGGTTGGCACCGGCACCGCTTCGGTGAAGTAGGACATGTCGGGTGCTGACGGGCGCATGGCCGATTCCGGGCCGATGCTGAATTCAGTCTGTTCGATGCTTGGGCGCTTGGTGTTGCGCACCAGGCGCGGTGTAATCGAGAGCACCAGCTCGGTCTTTTGCCCCTCGTCACGCCTGCTGCCAAATAGCCGGCCAAGCACTGACAAGTCACCCAAGCCAGGGATTTTGTTGCCGCTCGAACGCTCCTCGTCGCTGATCAGGCCCGCTAAAACCTGATTTTCGCCATCTTTAAGGCGCAGCACGGTCGAGGCGTTGCGGGTACCAATTTGGTAGGCCTGCGTGCCTGATTTCGACTGGACGATACCGGCAATATTGCTCACTTCCAGATTGATCCGGATCGCCACTTCATTGTCGAGGTAAATGGTCGGCTGGACCTCCAGCTTGAGGCCGATATCCATGTATTGCACCGATTCGGCGACAAAGCCGGTGGACGTTGATGTGGTGGTGATGTTGGGTACCCGGTCACCAATCATGATCTTGGCAATTTCACGGTTGCGCGTGCGGATGCGCGGATTGGCCAGCACATTGGCATCGCCGCTTTCGGCGCGCGCGTTGATACCAAAGGTCGGAACCGCCGCTGCCAAGCTGGCCGAGGTGGTGTTGATCAGATCTTTCAGGGTGACTGGTCCGCCAGCCGTTGAGGAAAGCGGTGTCAGCATCAGCGAGCTTGGCCAGAGCAGGCCAAGCTCCTGCAGGCGGCTACGCTTGACCTCCAGAATCTCGACTTCAAGCATCACTTCCGGCTCCGGCATGTCATGGACGGCGAGTAGCTTTTCTGCCATGCGGATGGCTTCCGGCGTATCGCGCATGACCACGACGTTCTGCTTCTCATCGGCAACCAGATCGCGTGCTTTGAGGATAGTGCGCAAAGTGGTGGCGGCGGTTTTGGCTTCAATGTTGGTCAGATAAAAACTGCGCACGGTTAGCGGCTGATAGTCGCGTGCCTT
Source organism: Rhodocyclaceae bacterium (assembly GCA_028687645.1). Classification (GTDB taxonomy): domain Bacteria; phylum Pseudomonadota; class Gammaproteobacteria; order Burkholderiales; family Rhodocyclaceae; genus Azonexus. The sequence continues at coordinate 6,147 of JAQTZQ010000089.1, read as the reverse complement.
GCTTGGGGTGTTGGGATAAATCATCACGGTTTCGGCGTTGACCGTGCGTTGCTCCAACTGCTGAGAGAGCAGGATCAGCGAGAGAACCTCGCGCACCGGCGTGCGCCGCAGGGTGATGGTGATCGGCTGATCGAGCGGCACATCCTTGTCAAAAATGAAATTTAGGCCGGCGGTGCGATAAAGCACCTGACAGACCTGCGCCAATGTGGCGCCCTTAAAGTCGACATTGATAGGCTTGTCGAGACCAATGGGTGCCGGTTTTTCGGTAACGATCGGGCGCTGGATATCTTCTTGCTGGCGCTTGCTCTGATCTTGTTTTAATTGATCCTGAATTTGCAGGAGTTGCCGGGAGATGATTCTCTCGCGGGTTTGTGCCATAGCGAGACGAAGCTCGGCATTGTTGGGCTTTTCTTTCAGTGCGCTTTCCAGACGAACCAGTGCTTCATCAAGGCGGCCTTCTCCGGCTAGCACTTCGCTTTCGTAAATGGCAGGCGAATGGGTGGCACAGGCGGTCAGCATTATGGCGAGGAAGATGCCGCTGGCAAGACGGGACACGTAACGTCCCGCTGTTTTAATTCTCATCTTCATCTTTCCCAATATTGAAAGTCTGACTTTGGTGGTTGCGCGTATTTTTAATAATCAATACCGGGGGTGCCAATTTACTGATGCGAAAATTATCGTTGAAGGCTTCACCCGCTCGAACCACCCAAACTTGCCCGGGGCTATCGGGAGCGCTGATAAAAACCGCCCAACCCTCGTCGTCCTGCTGCTTCCCCAAAATCTGGAAGGCCGTGGCTTTGGCTGCTAGCGCCGCAGGTGCGACATCGCTGTTTGACGTTTCGCTGACTACCGGGGCGCTGCTGGGTAGAAAAAAAGGATCACGAATAGGCGCTTCGGCAGCTGTCGGTAAATTTTTGCTGCGCTGCAAGCTGCGGATAGACGGGACGGCATGTCCTTCCAGTGGGTCTGGAAATCCACTGCGGGTGCTGATGGGCTGATCTGCACCCGCCACCGAAACCAGCGTTAGCGCCAATGCCAAGATCAGGGGTAAGGATGTTCTCATGTCATCGCCCCGCCACCAGAAACTGAACATTCAATGTCGCGCTAACCGTGCCGCCGGCTTCGGTATTTTCCCGCTGAATGCTCAAGTGGCGAAGTACCATGGCGGGTTGGCTGGCGAGAGCACTTGCGATAAAGGCACGGATATCGACATAAGGTCCGGTCACTGGCAGGTTCATGCTGGCGCGCCCAAAGGCCGCACCGGCTTCGTTCTCCATGGCGTATTCGACGCGACCGATGATCAACTGATATCCGGCGGCGCTGTCGAGCATGGCTTGTTGTGCCTTGGTGAGTTCGGCGAGCGGAATCAGAATGGCGTGAAAATCGCGCTGAGCGGCAAGCGTGCGTGCGCTATCCGGTGTGTTATCCAGCATTGGCTGGGCTGGCGGTTGTTTGATCAGCAAAACGCCCGTCATTAAAACGATCAGGCCGAGTAGCAAGGCGATCAGCGGCTGGCGCGTTAGCATCAAGCGCAGATCAAGCATCGACAAATTTTTCATGGCTGACCTCCAGCGCTGGCGCGCAAGCTGATTTCAAGTGCAAAACGTAGCGGAAATTCTCGCGGCTCATCATTGCCCGCCGGGTTCTGGCTGAGAAGGCGCGCAGCGCTAATGACTGGATGACCACTCAGGCGCCCGGGCAGGTCGAGCGTGGCTCGCCCGTCACGCGCCTCGCCCTGCAAATTGAGGCGTCCGTCGCGCGCATCTGCATCGAATTGAATGAGACGGATACTTTCGTCGACGCTGTCTTCAAGCGATTTCAGCACCGCCAGCCACGGGAAATCAAGGTCATCAATGGCTCTATTGATGCTGTAAATATCTTCTTCGTTGGGCATGACTTCCTGGGGTGGCAAGCCCGCCTCAGTTTCGCTGGTCAGCGTCCACGCCGCAGCAAGCATTAACACCAGCACGACGGAGCCAATCTTCAGACGTAATGGAGAGCGAGAAACTGAGGGTGGGGCGAAGTCGATATTCAGACGCATGCGACTTCCTCATTGGCTGGCCACTGCAATGCCTGAACCCGACAGTCGTCAAGGTTTAATCCGGCGGCGCGACTTTCACGACGCAGCATGGCGGGTAATGAGGTGCTCAGTAGCGCCAGGGGTGGATGCGTGCGCAGCGCCAGCCAAGCCTGCTTTTGGCGAATGCCGATGGCCAAGCCATCGGGCGTGTCGAGGCTATACACCACAACTTTCGAACGGCTCAACAGTGGCTTAGGTTCCGCATTCAGGCAGTGGACAAAACGTGTCTGGATTTTGCCCAAGACCCAACCCTGAAGTGTGACGAACTCAAGCAACAAGGCTAGAAGCTCCTTGGGCAGAGCGATTGCCGGCCACCGCTGGGCGAAGGGAATGGCATCGAGTCGGATGATCCACTCAGCCGCTTCGCCGTCGCTGTCACCGTAGCGTTGCTGCATCTGGGCAGCCGCCAGCGCCTCAATCTCCTGCACCGAGGCGAGCCCCGGCAGGCGCTCGACGATCCAGCTGCGGGCGATGGCGTCACTGACGCTAATCTCCAGTCTTGATGTGCCGCTCGCTACCGTCGCGCAGATATTTACTAGCGCAACGCGTAGTTCGGTGAGGGTATCGCGGTCGGGGATACCCAGCTTCAGCGGGGTCGACAATTTGTGCCGGGTTAGCGATTTTCCGTGCTGCAAAACCAGGTGCGTGCAGCCGATATCGAGGTGCAGTTTTGCCGGCCCGAGAAGGTTTTTAATGGCGAGCCGTGACACGGCGCACCTCCGCAAGCGTCGTAAGCCCTTGCCGGGCCAGATCAAGCGCAGCCTGGCGCAGACTGCGCGCGCCCTGTTGGCGGGCAGCGCTGCGAATCTCGTTGAGCGCTGCGCGTTGGGCTATCAGGGTACGCAGCACGTCGTCGAGGGCCAGGATCTCGACAATAGCGCTGCGTCCCCGATAGCCGGTACCGCGACAGGATTCGCAACCAACAGCCTGCTTGAAGCCGTCGGACGAAAGGTCGCCGGAAATTTGTAACTCATCAATTTCTTGGGCACTCGGTGCCTGGTTTTTGGCGCAGGCCGGGCATAGCTTGCGCACCAGGCGCTGGGCCCAGACACCGCTGATGGCCGAGGTCAGCAGATAGGGGTCGATACCCATGTGACTGAAGCGACCAAAGACATCAAAGACATTGTTGGCGTGCAAGGTGGAAAGCACGCGATGCCCGGTCAGCGCTGACTGGATGGCGATCTCGGCGGTTTCACGGTCACGAATTTCGCCGACCATGATGGTGTCGGGGTCGTGGCGCAGGATCGAGCGCAGACCGCGCGCAAAAGTCAGGCCTTTTTTCTCGTTGACCGGGATCTGCAGCACGCCCGGCAACTGGTACTCAACCGGGTCTTCAATGGTGATGATTTTTTCCCGGCCATCGTGAATTTCCGAAAGCACGGCGTACAGCGAGGTGGTTTTGCCGCTGCCGGTCGGGCCGCTGGCCAAAAGCATGCCGTAAGGCTCGGCGGCCAGTGCGCGCAGGCGCGCCATGTCGCTGCCGGCAAAGCCCAGCCCCTCCAGCGTTAAGGCCTGGTTGCCCTGAATCAAATGGCTTTTGTCGAGAATGCGCAAAACGCCGTCCTCGCCATGCATGCTGGGCATGATCGAGACGCGCAGATCAATGCGTCGGGCGGCATTGCCAAGGCGCACGGCTAAACGGCCATCCTGTGGGATGCGGGTTTCGGCGATATCGAGTTCGGCCAATATCTTGAGGCGTGAGATCACTTGCGACGCAAGGTCCGAACCGCGCACGCTACGCATGTGCTCTAGCACGCCATCGATGCGGTAGCGGATATCAAGCCCACTGGCGTTTGACTCCAGGTGAATATCGCTGGCACCGAGGCGTAGCGCGTCGTGTAGCGTGGCGTTGACGAGGCGAACGACCGGGCTGGTTTGCTGGCTGCTTTGGGTGACCGACAAGGCCTTTTCCGCCGGCTCGTTGCTCCCATCGAGCTGATCATTAGTTTCGCTGGGGGCCAGCAGGCGAGTGTTCTCGGCCTGAGTGCTCAACCATGCGGCCAAATCGTCGGCACTGGCTAAATGCCAGATAACGGGATCGCCGGCTCTGGCTTCTGCCCAGCGCTGCAGATTGCTGTCCAATGGATCAGAAATCACCCCAAAAAAGCAGTTGACCGTAACAGTTTGACGAAACAGCACGCATTGGCGCGCCAGCGCATCGCTCAGGGGCAATCGATCAAATGCGGGCTTTAAACTATTAAGCAGCGTCAATGAGGCCAGCGGGTAGTCGTCGCGCAGGTCGTTGGCTGTTTCCGGAAGGAGGCGCGCGTTCATTGAAAGCTCCCGGCCAGGTCAAAAATGGGCATGTAAAGCAGCACCACGATGCCGCCGATGACAATGCCGATAGCGGCCATCAATAAAGGCTCGAAACTGCGCGTGAAGCGCGCGATGAAGCGTTCGATTTCACCATCGTGGAAGCGCGCGGCGCGCGCCAGCATGTCGCCGATGGCACCGGTGCGCTCGCCGACCCGCATCAGGCGCAAGGCGACCGGGGTGCATAAACCGGCTTCATCGAAGGCAGTGGAGGCGGGTTGCCCCTCATCAATTCGGCGCGCGGCCTGCTGTAGTGCCAACTGCGTCTGCGGCGCGACCAGTCCGTCGCACAAGGCGAGCGCCGGCAAGATGGGCAGGCCGCCTTCAAGCAAGGTGCCGAGTGCCAGATAAAGACGGGCCAGCTCGAAGGTTTTTAGCCGCTCACCGATTTGTGGCAGGCGGCGTAGAAAGCCGGAAAAGGCCGCGCTGATTGCCTTGCGTGATTGGCGCTGGCGAATGAACCAGAGCGCGCTGAGCGCCGCAAAAAATCCGCTGGCAGCGAGCAGTTTGGCGTTGTCAGCGACAAAGCGTCCCCATTGCAGCAGCAGTTGTGAGGCGAGCGGAATATCACGGCCCGAACTTTGATAAACACTGGAGAAACTCGGCACGACGTAGCCGAGCAAAAACAGACTGACGAGTAAGCCGACGCCACACAAGATCGCAGGGTAAATCATTGCCTGCGTGACATGACGACGAACCTGATCGACGCGACTGCGATATTCGATGTAGCGAGCCAGCGAATTGTCGAGGCTGGCGGTACGTTCGGCGGCGCGCATCAGGCCAACGTAGAGCGCCGGGAAGATTTCCGGCTGGTTAGCCAAGGCGGCGGCAAAGCGCTGGCCTTCGGCGAGCCGGGTGCGCAAGTTGGCGAGGATGCTGCTGACTGCTGGCCGACGCTCTTTTTCATACAAGGCATCCAGCGATTCGGTCAGGGTCAGGCCGGCTTCGAGCAAGGCCAGTAACTCCTGGCTAAAAAGCGGCAAGTCAAATGATGATTGGCTGGCATTTCGGACGAGCCATCGCCGCCAGGCTGGGCTATTCGCGGTCTTGACCGAGAGTGGACGCAAGGCCCGAGCCGTAAGCTGACGGCAGGCCTCTTCCTGACTGCCCGCTTCAATGTGGAGCGTTTCCACACCGTTGGGGCCGATGGCTCGGATGGCGAAATTCATGGCTTGGGTCAGAAACGAATATCTGCGTTTTCGTCACTACCACCGGCGCGCCCATCGCGGCCAAAGGAAAGCAATTCGAAATCGCGCCCGCTACGAGCGGCGTTACTCAAACGATAAAAATAGGCATTTCCCCACGGATCAAGCGGAATTTCCTTTTGCAAATAGGGGCCGTTCCAGCGCGGCTGGTTATTTGGGCGATTGCGCAGGGCATTGAGACCGGTTTCAGCAGAGGGGTAGCTGCCGTTATCGAGGCGATAGGACTCCAGCGCCCGGGCCAGCGCCTCGATCTGGGTGCGTGCCGCAGTGACTTCAGATTTGTTGAGTTGCCCAACGTAGCGCGGCCCGACGTAAGCCGCCAGCAAACCGATGATGGCCACGACGACCAGTAGTTCGAGCAGGGTAAAACCGGCGGAGAGCCGTGAAATATCGGGTCTGTAAAGCATTGTTTCTCCTCTGGATAAAGCCGGGTTCGCAAACCGTCTGCGAACCCGGTTAGCCCAGCAATTAAGCGAAGCTGTCTTCCATCAAGGTGTTAAACCACTTGAACATCTCTTTGTAGTTGTCCTGCGAACGCGCGCTGGCCTC